>JAZUHK010000094.1:0-3648 GCA_045641645.1 Kiritimatiellia bacterium | reverse complement strand
GGTAGTGCGGCTCATTCGTAATGAGCAGGTCGGGGGTTCGAATCCCTTACCTGGCTCCAGTTGGCGGGAGTAGATCAATTGGTTAGATCAACAGATTGTGATTCTGTGGGTTGCGGGTTCGAGTCCCGTCTCCTGCCCCAGATTTGAAAGGGAAGCGTGTCATGACGGTTGTGCAGCCATTGATCGATTTGCAGGAAGTTGACGGGCGTATCCGCGAGCTGGAAGTAGAGCTTAAGGACCTCCCTCGCCGCAAGGCCCTCGAAACCGCCCGTCTTTCCGGGGTTTCCGCCGACTTGCAGGCCGCCAAGGCCAATCAGCTGCAGGCCAACCAGCGCGTCTCCGGCTACGAATCCGACGCAAAGGTCCTCAAGGACAAGATTCAGAAGCTCAAGCAGGATCAGATGTCGCTGAAGTCCAACAAGGAGTATCAGCAGTATTCGCTGCAGATCGACCTCCTTACCCACGATCTCGAAGCTACCGAGTCGAACCAGCTCGCGGCGATGGACGAACTGCCCTCCGCCGAGGCGCGCATTGCCGACGCCCAGGAGAAGTACGATGCCGAGGCCGGCGGGGTGAAGGGGTTCTGCGACGAGATCGACGAGCGCATCGCGGCGGTCACCGCCGAGCTTGCCGAGGCGCGCAAGGAGCGGGCCGAGAAGGCGAAGCTCGTGACCGACCCGAAGCTGATGCTCTACTACGAGCGCCTCCGCACCAAGCGCTGGCCGGTCGTGGTGCCGCTCACGCATGACGGTGTCTGCGACGGGTGTCATCTCGTTCAGCCGCCGAGCGTCTCGCAGCTCGTGGACCACAACGTGGGTCTCGTGGCCTGCACGATGTGCGGCCGCATCCTCTATCGCGACTGAGGTTTGCGAGAGAGCCGTTCTTTGAATTTCCGCTGAAGCGACGGGAGAAGGACCGATCGCTCTTCCTTTCGGGGAAGGGAGGAAAGTCCGGACTCCACAGGGCAGGGGATCGGCCTGTAATGGGCCGGGGGCGCGGGGTGATCCCGCGTGACGGAAAGTGCCACAGAAAACAGGTAGCCCCGCAAGGGGTGATAGTGAAAAGGCGGGGTAAGAGCCCACCGGCGTCTTCCGCAAGGAATGCGTGTCTCGGTAAACCCTCTCCGGAGCAAGATCAAATAGGGGATCGACGGGCTGCTCGTCCGGCGGGTCTTGCGAAAGACCCTTCAGATCTCGGGTTGATTGCGTCAGATGAATGATCGGACAAAACAGAATCCGGCTTACTCTTCGCCCGTCGCTTCAGCGGAAATTTGGTATAATATCCCCCAAGTTCAAACCCTTTCAAAGGAGATTGGTTATGGCGCTGAATATCGTCAAGGAAATCGACGGCCGGGTGGCGGTCAAGAACGTGCTGATGAGCGTAAGCGACAAGACCGGGCTCGAAACCTTCGTGCCCGCGCTCGTCAAGGCCTGCCCCGGCGTCAAGATCTATTCGACCGGTGGAACCTACAAACAGGTGAAGGAGATTCTCGGCGAGCAGGCCGAAGGTACGCTCGTCGCCGTTTCCGACTATACCGGCCAGCCCGAGATGCAGGGAGGACTCGTGAAGACGCTCGATTTCAAGATCTACCTCGGGCTCCTCTCTGAGAAGTACAACGACGCCCACCAGCAGGACTTGCAGCGCCTGGCGGCCGAGCCCATCGACATGGTGGTGGTGAACCTCTATCCGTTCCGCGAGACCGTCGCGAAGGAAGGCGTCACGCCCGAGATGGCGCGCACCAACATCGACATCGGCGGTCCCTGCATGGTCCGCGCGTCGGCGAAGAACTACCTGCGCGTCGCCTCGGTCACGGATCCGCTCGACTATCCGAACATCGTCCAGGAGCTTTCCGCCCACGGCGGCACGCTTGGGCTCGATACGCGCTTTAAGCTCATGAAGAAGGCGTTCGCGCACACGGCGGAATACGATACGGCCATTTCCCGGTTCTTCTCGACGCGGACCTGGGAAGAGGTCGATCAGACCTACACCCAGCACTAAACGGAGAATCGGCAATGCTCTTCGAGGCGTTCAAGCGTAATCGTCTGGAGCACGGGCGGAGCGCGGCGTTCCTCGTCTCCACCGGCGATCGCGCCGTCTCCATTTCCTGGCGCGACTTTACCGACGACATCGACGCCGTCGTCCAGATCATCCGCGAACATGCAGCGGGGGCGACGATCGCCGTCCTCGGCGAGAACTCCTACGAGTGGATGGTGGTGCACGCGGCCATCGTCTTTTCCGGGGCCACCGTGACTCCGGTGGACGCCAATCTCTCGGCGGAGGAAATCGCCGCCCGGCTCAAGTTCGTGAAGTCCCCGGCGCTCGTCTATTCCTCGCTCTACGAGGAGAAGGCGCATGCCGTCGCCAAGCTCTGCCCGGGGCTCGGCACCTGCGGGTTCGGGACGCGCAAGACCGATTCCTACCTCGAAGTGGCGCGGGCGGCGCTGGAAAAGGATCCTTCGCTTTCGCTGTGGAATCAGGAGGGCATCGTCTTCTCCCGCCGCGGGACGACGAAGACGGCCACTTCCATGCTGGTCTTCACCTCGGGCACCACCTCCGAGCCGCGCGGCGCGGAGCTGACGGTGGAGGCGATGGAGACCTTCTGCGAATGGGCGAGCGCCTGTCTGCCGATGCGGCACGGCGACCGCTCGCTGATGCTGCTGCCGCTCCACCATATCTTCGGCGTGTGCACCACCTATCTGATGCTGGCGAAGGGCGTGGCGCTCGGCGTCTGTCCCGACTTCCGTCGGCTTTACGATGCGGTGGAGCGCTTCCGCGCGCGCTTCCTCTTCCTCGTTCCCGCCCTCGCGGAGATTCTGGCGCAGAAGATCCGGCAGAAGGGGCCGTCCGCCGAAACCGCGCTCGGCCATCCGCTCGACTGGATCCTCGTGGGCGGCGCGGCGCTGTCGCGGCGCACCTACGAGCATCTCGCGGAACTTGGGATTCAGCCGATCACCGGCTACGGGCTCACCGAGACGGCGGCCGCCTATTCGATCACTCCGCTTTCCGAACAGTCGCCGATCGGCGCCCAGGGCAAGGCGTCCGAGGCCGCCGGCGTCGAGACCATGGTCTCGCAGGACGGCGAGCTGCTTATCAAGGGGCCGTGCGTGATGAAGGGCTACTACAAGATGCCCGAACGTACGGCGGCGGCCATCGACAAGGACGGCTGGTATCATACGGGCGATCTCGGGCGGATCGACGAGCGCGGCTACGTGTGGATCACCGGGCGCGCTTCGCGGACGATCATCCTCTCATCGGGCAAGAAGATCGCGCCGGAGGAGCTGGAGGAGAAGCTCTTGGCGATTCCCGGCATCTTCGAGACCGTCGTCAGCGGCGACGGTCAGACGCGCGAGATCCGCGCAGAGGTGTACGGGTCGGCGTCGGAGCGGGCAATCAACCGCGCCATCGCCAAGCTCAATCTCACGCTTCCCGTCTATAAGCGAATTTCCACCGTCATTATCCGCAAGGAGCCGTTTCCGCGGACTTCCTCCGGAAAGATCAAAGTCGGTTGGGGTGCAACGAGATTTTTATGCAGAGTCAATGAGGTGACGCCCGGTTTCATGCCGCGCACTCGACCTGCGGCAGGTCTTTGACGAGATGTCCGAAGAACTCCTCGAGGCGGTTTGACTTGTAGAGCGTGCGCAGAGGGAG
>JAZUHK010000093.1:0-13451 GCA_045641645.1 Kiritimatiellia bacterium | reverse complement strand
CATCTCGTCCAAGGTCATCCCGGACGCGAGCTTCGCCGAGACGAGCGCGATCGGGAAGCCGGTCGCCTTCGAGGCGAGCGCGGACGAACGCGAGGTGCGCGGATTGATCTCGATGATGACGACGCGGTCCGTCTTCGGATCGTGCGCCCACTGCACGTTGCAGCCGCCGATGACGCCGACCGCCTCGACGATCTTGAACGCGTCGCGCTTCAGCTTCTCCTCGAGCTCCTTGGAGATCGTGAGGAACGGCGCGGCGCAGAAGCTGTCGCCCGTATGGACGCCGACCGCGTCGATGTTCTCGATGAAGCAGACCGCGATCATCTGGTTCTTCTTGTCGCGGACCACCTCGACCTCGAGCTCCTCCCAGTCCTTGATCGACTCCTCAATCAGGCACTGGTGGGTGAGCGAGGCGTCAAGTCCGCGCGCGCAGATCGTGCGGAGCTCCTCGATGTTGTAGCAGAAGCCGCCGCCCGAGCCGCCCATCGTGTAGGCGGGACGCACCACGACCGGATAGCCGATCTCCTTCTCGACGAGCTCGACCGCCGCCTCGACGGAGTGGATGATGCCGGACTTCGGGACGTCGATTCCGAGCGACTGCATCGTCGATTTGAAGACCTCGCGGTCCTCGCCGCGCTCGATTGCGTCGAGATCGACGCCAATCACCTTCACGCCGTACTTGTCGAGGATGCCCTTCTTCGCGAGCTCCATCGAAAGATTAAGCCCTGTCTGCCCGCCGAGATTCGGCAAAATGGCATCGGGCCGCTCCTTCGCGATGATCTGCTCGAGCCGCGCCTCGTTGAGCGGTTCGATGTACGTTGCATCCGCCATCACGGGGTCGGTCATGATGGTGGCGGGATTGGAATTCACCAGCACCACCTTGTAACCGCAAGCCCGCAGGGCCTTGCACGCCTGAGTGCCCGAGTAGTCGAACTCGCACGCCTGCCCGATAACAATAGGCCCTGATCCAATGATCAGGACCTTGTCGATGTCCGCCCGCTTCATCTGCTTTTACTTCCTTAAGTTACGATCGTTTTACACTGGATTGAAAAAATCACCTGACCGGCAAAAGCTTCTCCTGCCCGCCCATGTAGGGGCGAAGCACCTCGGGAATCGTCACCGACCCGTCGGCGTTCTGATGCTGCTCCAAGAGTGCCACCATCAGCCGCGGCAGCGCCACCCCCGAGCCGTTCAGCGTATGGACGAGCTTGGTCTTGCCGTCCGCATCCTTGAAGCGGCAATTGAGCCGCCGCGCCTGATAGTCGGTGAAGCAGCTGCAGGACGAAACTTCGAGCCACTGCTGCTCGCCTGGCGCCCAGAGCTCCAGGTCGTAGCACTTCGCGGCCGAAAAGCCCATGTCGCCCGAGCAAAGCTGAAGGACGCGGAAATGGAGCCCGAGGCCCGTCAGTACCGCTTCCGCCTCCTTGACGAGAATCTCCAGCTGCTGGAAGGAGGTCTCCGGATGAACGAAATTCACCATCTCCACCTTGTCGAACTGGTGGACGCGCAACATGCCGCGCGTCATCTTGCCGGCCGAGCCCGCCTCGCGACGGAAGCACGGCGTGTAGGCCGTGAGCTTGATGGGTAGCTTCTTCCCGTCGAGGATGTCGTCGCGGTAGTAGTTCGTGACCGGCACTTCGGCAGTGGGAATGAGCCAGAAGTCATCAATCTCGCAGTGGTAGAGGTCTTCCGCGAACTTGGGGAGCTGGCCCGTCCCCGTCATCGAATCGGAATTGACGACGAAAGGCGGCAGCATCTCGGTATAGCCCTGCGTTTGGCAGTGGAGGTCGAGCATATACTGGATGAGCGCGCGCTGGAGCTTGGCGCCGGCCCCAAGAATAATCGGAAAGCCCGTCCCCGTCAGCTTCACGCCGCGCGGAAAGTCGAAGATGCCGAGCTTCTCGCCGACCGCCATGTGGTCGAGGATCTTGAAGTCCGGATCCTTCCACTCGCCGACCTTGCGGACGACGACATTGGCCGTGGAGTCCATGCCGGTCGGGATTTCCGGCGCCGGGATGTTCGGGGTCATAAGCAGCGTCTCGCGAAGCTCGTGCTCCACTGCGGCGAGTTCCCTGTCGATCTCGGCGATGCGGTCGCCCACCTTGCGCATCTCCTCCTTCGCCGCGGCGATATCCCCGCCCTCCTTGGCGAGCTTGCCGATTTCCTTCGACGCGGCATTGCGCTTTTGCTTCAACGCCTCCGTCTCGCCGACGAGCTGCCGGCGCTTCGCATCGAGGTCGCGCGCCTTCTCCAGCCGTTCCTTCTCCACCCCGCGACGCGCGAGCGCGGCGGCGGTCGCCTCAAAATCATCCCTCAGCTTCTTGACATCGATCATTTTCTAACTTCTTTCCGCGGCGTTTCCAAGTCGCTTTGAGCGGATATTATAGCACAATTTACCATCCCTCGCTTGGCATGAAAGATAGGACACACCCTTATCGCTTGCACGCACATGAATCTCCACGAAAATCAAGCAAATGACCAATTAACGAGCGAATACCACGATAGTAGAAGCCGAAATCAAAGAGCGTGCGCGTCGAGGTGAGCCGGTGGAAAAGCGCCCCCGGCTGCAGGAACCCGCGATAGACCTCGCGGATCGCCGCCTTGATCTCCGCCTCGGAGGCGAGTGGCGTCTTGGTGATCGCGCGGCGCATGTCGTACTCGTCCCAGTCCTTGGTCCAAAGTCCGTCGTTCGCCTCCAGCTCCTTGAATAGCGGCGTTCCCGGATAGGGAATCGTCAGCGTACACTGCAAGGTCTTCGCCCAGCCCTTCGCCAGCAGCTTGCGCGCGAGCGCGACGGTCTTCGCGATCTCCTTCGGTCCTTCCCAAGCGTGGCCAAACATGAAGGTGACATGGACGTCAAGCCCCGCCTCGGTCGCCCACTTCGCGCCCTCGACCACATCCTCCACCTTGAGCCGCTTCACAAAACGGTCGAGCGTCTCCTGATTGGCCGACTCGACGCCGAAGAGAACAAACTGAAAGCCCGCCTTACGCATGAGCCGGTAATCCGCGAGCGTCAGCCGCCCGAAGCGCATGTTGCAGTCGATACGCACCTTCTTCGGGAGTCCGCGGCGGATCATCTCGTTGCAGAAGGTCGTGAGCCATTCGCCGACCGGGAAGGAGCCCGAGTCGTCCATGATCTCCCTGACGCCGTATTTCGAAACCAGCATCTCGATCTCGTCAACGACATCGATCGGATCGCGCGTACGGTACTTCGGGTAGAGCGTCGTCCAGCTGCAGAAGGTACACTTCGCGTGCCAGCAGTCGCGGCCCGACATGATGTAAGTCCCCGGCGTCCGGCGGAAGTTGCCGTTCTTCTTCGCGTAAAGCTCCCAGTGGACGAGGTCGCGGTCGATCCACGGCAGGTCCTTCAGCGACTCCCTGAGCGCAAACGGCTGCAGCCCGGAGGGGCAGCCCGCGCCGATGTAGTCCAAAAGCCCGTAATCCCAATCGCCGCCGGGAATGACGGCGGTGACGCCCGGCTTGGAAAGCGTCTCTTCGGGAAGCGCCGTCACGTGGTCGCCCACCATGACGATTTTCGGCGGCATCTCGTCGCCGCCGGCGAGATACCGCTCGATCCACGCCCAGTGCCGCTTGACGACCGGCGTCTTCGTCTCCAGGACGATCAGCTCCGGACGGAAGGCGCGAAGCCGCTCCTCGAACCCGGCATCCGTAAGCTCGGAAGCGATGCCGTCGAGGAAGAGAACCTCGTGCCCGGCCTTTTTCAGCATCGTCGCCGCCGTCGCGGGGACGACGGGGAAGATGTAGGTCGGGCGCGAGAACCACTGGAACTGCCGGTTCTGCGTGAGGAGCGCGACGCCCTTCTCGCACCGAAACGGCGGATAGCAGATCGCTACTCTCATCACCACTTGTAGCCGAGACCGACGATGTAGCGGTGATCGTTCTTCCTGCGGTTGTTCGCGGGCATCGAGTTATACTCCCACTCGATCTTCGCGATGAGGTCGAAGTTCCAGATGAGCTTGGTGGTGAAACCGACATCGGCGTTCGCAAGGAACTTCTCCCAGTCGCCGACATCCGGCAGCACTTCGAGCGTATGGAAGAACTCCAGCCCCTCCACCCACTTCGGGAAATAGTTGAGATGATGGCCGTAGCGGAGCGCACAGAAGCCGCCCGCCGCGGCGTCACCGCCATTGGCGTACTCTTCCTTGACCCAGTTGAGGCCGAATTCCTGGTTGAAGCTCCACTTGCCCGTACTCGCGAACACGGAATTCTCCAGCCACTGGTAGCCGGCACCGAAGCCGACGCGGTAACGCGAATCAAGGTCCTGGATCTCGTCGCGCTCCCACTTGAGGTCTTCGTAGGTATAGACCTTGGTCGCCCAGAAGTGGTCGTGCTTCGCCTCCGCCATCCAGCGATCCTCCGTCTTCTCCTTCTCGGCGCCGTTGACCGCGTCCTCGGCGTAATAGTAGCCGAAGTCGAGGTTGAGGCGATCCTTCTCCCAGCGGCGGTTCAGGTTCGCGACGAGCGAACCCGAGTTCTCGTAGGTATTGCCGCGCGCCGCCTGGAAGCCGGCATTGACGCTGCCGTGCCAGGTCTCCGGCGCTTTCGGAACGGGCGGGATTTCCGCCGGCGCGAGATTCTTCTTCGCCGGGGTCTCCACGCGGCTCACCACCCCGATATTGACGGCGATGTCGCCGAGATCGTCGGAAGTGAACTTCACCTTCCCGTCCGCCGTGCCGACGACGGTGCCCGAGAGCACCGAGCCCGACTTGAGGTAAAGTTTGTCCGCATTTGCCGCCCCCGCCGCCACGCCGAGCGCGACGACGAGCGTTGTCTTGATGAGTTTATTCATTTTCGTTTACTTTCCTTTCATGGTTTGAATTCGATGATTCCTGTTCCTTCGCCAGCGACGCCTTGGCCTGCTCTTCAAGCGAGCGCAGGTCCAGCGTACCCAAGCCCTCCACCTTGCTCTCCGGCCGGTCGCCCGGCTCCAGCTTGACCCCGCGCGTATATTGCCGCCCGAGAATCGCGTTCTTGGGAAGCCCCGCGTCCTTCGCCATATTCGCGGGATCCACCAGCCCCACCGTCACGAAGACGATGATCTCCTTCTGCACCTTCTGCCGACGCTTGCCACCGAAGAGCTTGTCACCGATCCACGGAATCGAGGAAAGCCACGGAATGCCGTCGTCCACCTGCTCCTCCTTGGTACAGGAGAGCCCGCCGATCACGGCCGTCGAGCCGCTGGCCATCGAGAACTCGGTGATGAGGCGCTGGACCTCGATGATCGGATACTTGCTCGAATATTCGGCCGCGCCCGCCGAGTCGCCGCCCGCATCCGTACCCGCCGAGACAAAGCCGCCGCAGTCGCTGATCGTGGGGACGATGGATACATTGATGAGCCCATTGGTGCCGATACGCGGCACCACTTCGAGCGAAATGCCCCAGCTGAAGAACGCCTCGCGCGCGAACATGAACTTGTCCTCGCCGGGGATCTCGCTCATCTTCATGTCGAGATCGACCGATTCGTTGTTGTTATTGATCGTCTTCTTGGCGGCGATGGATACGTTCGGATACTTGGTCGTCATATCGACGATCGCCTTCTTGCCCGAGGAGACGATAATCTTCGGGTTCGAGAAGACGCGCGCGTCCTCGTTCCCCTGAAGCGCATAGAGGACGAGATAGAGTTGGGAGAAATCGAGCGTGCCGTTGAAGAAGGTGACGTCGCCGTCGCCCTTCGCGAGCGAATAGCCGGACGAGGCGTAAGGCACGGTCGCCAGCGGCGTAGAGTAGTTATGGTACTCGTTGACCCCCGAACCGAGATGGTGCCCCTCAATGCCGGCCCCGAAAGAGGCCGTGCCCTTCATGCCGTTCAGCATCGACCAGTCGATGCCGAGGTTGCGGAACGCCTGGTTGGAGAGTTCCACGAAACGCGCCTCGATATAGACCTGTCTGGGCTCTACATCCAGCTCGACGATAGCCGCCGCACACGCCTCCAGAATCGCCCCCGGCGCCGTCACCATCACCGAATTCGACTCGGGGAACGCGACCGCCATCTTCGCGACACGACGGGTCGAGTCAAAGACGCCCTCCCAGGTCTCGTTGAACTTCGCCGCCACCTCCGCGGCGTTGGCGTGACTGAGGTGAAAGACGCGCGTAGAAATGCGCCAGCCGGCGGCCGTCGGAACGGCCGACGCCGATGCCGCCGTCTTCGCCGGTGCGGCATTCGTCAAAGCTGCATCCTGCGCTGGCGCGGCGAACGCGCCGAACGCACACGCCGCCAGCAGCAACGATATCGCGATCTTGAACATCGGCATCATCCCTTGAAGATAAAGAACTTGCGGAGGAAGAAATTGACGAAGAAGGAGCAGACGATCTCGATGAAGACGGCAATCGTCGTCATCAGCCCCGCATAGCGGATGAGCGCCGAGGAAAGCACGAGCGCGATCACCGTCGCCAGCGTCGAAGCCCCGAAGAAGAGCCCCAGCTCCGTCCACCAGCGAAACTTGCCGGGTCTGAAGACGAAAGCGCGGTTCATGAGCCAGCAGAAGAAATTCGCCAACACGAACCCGACCGCCGTCGCCACCGCGAACCGCCACGCCCGCTCGCCGTCGGAAACCGCCGCCGCCGGGAGCCCGAAGAGCTTCACCGCCCAATCGTCGGCGGCCAGGCACTTCAAGACCGTCGAGCCGAGAAGGTAGAACACTCCCGCCTGCACCACCGTCGCCATCACTCCGATGACGCCGTACTTGACGAACTGCCAGAACGCCCCGCACTCGTGCGAGAGGATATGCTTCAGGAGCTTAAACATTGAGCTGCGCCTCGTCGCGTTGCACATCCTTGATCCCCAGCTTCTCCACATCGACCGAGACGATGCCGAGCGGCTTCGCCGTCTTCCAGCCGCCGCGGGTGAAGTCCGGCACTTCGACGCTCTGGCCGCGCAAGCGGACCGACCGCTCCGAAAGCTCGCAGAGCGAGCAGCTCGAAGCGAGGTCGTAAACATCCATGTCCAGCGGCTCGCCGTTCTGCAGGCAGTAGGCGAGCCGGAGATCCATCAGGAAGTCCATGCCGCCGTGTCCGCCGATCTTCTGGGCGAGCTCTCCTGCCGCCCGCCAGAGCGGATGCCGGTACTCCTCGCGGACCTTCTGCAGCCGCTCGAAGTTGTCGTAGCAGTGCGCGCCCGCCCCCACCGCCTCCTCGTGGCTGAAATGGACGGCGTCGCCCGTCCACACGTAATCCTCCGGCTTCTCCGGGAAGTTGATGCCCTCGAACATCCCCCGCATTCCGCACACCTTGTTGATGCGGCTGTAGGGACGCGCGTTCACCACGTTGTGCTGCACCACGATCATCTTCCCCTTCACCGTGCGGATCATGGTAGTCGAATGGTCGCCGCACCGCGGATTCACCTTCGCCTGCCAGCTTTCAGGACCGAACTTCGCCGCGGCATACTCGTCGAGCGAACGCGGATCGGTCTGGACGCAAGTGAGATACTCCATGCGGTCGCCGCGGTTGATGTTCATCGCCTGCATGACCGGCACGAGCCCGTGCGTCGGATAGGGGTTGCCGAGATGGCTCTCGTTCCACTTCAGCCGCCAGTATCCCTGATAGCCACCCGCCTTGGGATCGAGGAAATTGAGCTCGCGGAGATCGTGTACATAGCCGCCCTCGCCGTAGTAGATCTCGCCGAAGTAGCCGTTCCTCACCAGGTTGAGGCAAAGCATCTCCGCCTCGCCGTAGCCGCAGTTCTCCAGTTGCATGCAATGGCGCCCGGTCCGCTCGGAGGTCTCGACGAGCGCCCAGCACTCCTCCAGCGTCATCGCCGCCGGCACCTCGATCGCCACGTGCTTGCCGTGCTCCATCGCGTAAAGCCCCATTGCCGCATGGAGCGCCCAGGGCGTGGCGACATAGACGAGATCGAGTTCGCTCTCGCAAAGCCGCTTCCACCCCTCCTCGCCGGAATAGGCGCGGGCGGCCGGGTGGCCGTTCTTCCTGAGCCATTCCTGCTGGGCTTCGACGCGCTCCGGGAAGAGATCGCACAAGGCCGCCACTTCCGCTCCCGGAATCGCCGCATAGCGATGGACGGCCGCCGGACCGCGCATTCCCAGCCCGACGAACCCGACGCGCAGCTTACCGACCGGCTTCGCGGCGAATCCGCTCATCCGCCCCGGCTGGGAAGCGAGCTTGGTGACGCACCCGGAAAGCGCCGCCACCGCCCCCATCCACATGGTGCCCTTGAGAAAATCCCTGCGATTCGCCTGCATCCTCATCCCCCTTTCGCCCGTCATCGTCATTTCTTCACCTGGAACAGCGGTGCCGCCAGCTCATAGAGTTCGCGGTCCTTCTTCATCCGTTCGTAAAGCAACTTCCCGTTGAGCTTATATCCCCTCACGAAGCTCTGCTGCGACTCCCGCACCTTGCCGAGCCGCGCCTGAACCTTCGCAAGTTCCCCCCACATGAGCACATCCCCGTCGGGCACCATCTTCAGATACTTCTGCATCGCCTTCTCGGCGGCCGGATCGGCCTTTGCCTCGATCAGGATCGCGAGGATCAGCTTAATGTGCTCGAGGTCGGAAAACTCGTCGATCAAAGGCGTAGCGATCTGCGCCGCCTCCTTGGTGCGCCCCATGTCGGCATAGCAGTTCGCAAGCGAGAGGTAGTCCTCCTTGCTGATCGGCTTCTTGTCGCGACGCAGCTTCTCGATGCGCGCAACCTCGCTCGTCACCCGCTCGACGCGCGTCACATAGTCGCGCAGCGAAGCGGTGCGGCGGTTGTTCGGATCCATGAGGTCGGTATAGTCCATCATCTCCAGGGCGATCGCGTTGCGCCTAAGCGGCAGCAATATCTCCTGCGCATAGCGGAAGGTCGCTTCGGGCGAGGCGGGATAGAGCAAGACGGCCTCGCGGAACGCCTGCGCCGCCTCCGCATAACGGCCCTTCTTCGCATAGAGCCCCGCAAGCGCGGCACGGAGTTTCGAGAACGACTTCTGCCCCGCGAAATCACGGCGGTACATCGGGTCCTTCAAGAGCCGCCGCACGTACCAGTCCCAGAAGTCGGCGTCCTTCCCCGCCGTCTTCGCGTCATAGGCGGACTTCTCGGCGTTGATCTTCATGATGAGCCCGTGGGGAGCGAGATAGTCGTACATCCACGGAATCACGTAGCTTTCCTCGACGTAGAAGCTATGGCGCAGACGGTCGTGGTCGAACATCATCTTGGTGAGAATGCCGTTGATCTCCATCACTCCGAGCGCACCCGTCACCTGCACGCGGCCGTTCTCGATCTTGAGGTCGCCGTTCGCCTGCCGGACACCGCGCTGCACCTCATCGACGTAGATGTTGAACGCCTCGCCGGAATCCTCCTTCGACGGAATCCAGATCTCGTCACCGTAGAGATCGCGTTCAACCGACATATAAGTGTCATCGGCAAGCGCGTTCTGGGTAATGAGATAGACATCGGGGCGGAAGTTGGCCGAATAGATCATGTAGGTGGGGACGAAACGCCCCGGATCGGTGCCGCCGAAGAAGATGGAGCCCTTCTCCATCGGCTCGGGCCATTCCGGATCCGGCAAGGGCTCCTCGTCGGCGACCAGCTGCTCGCGAATGGCGTTCGCCCCCTCCAGCTGATAAGCGCCGAACTGCCAGCCAAAGGTGTGCCCGTTCTGCTCGTTGCCGCCGAGTTCGAACACGAGCCGGTCGTTGGTGTAGTTCTGCACAATCGGCAGCACCCCCGCGACGAGAATCATGGTCGCCGCCAGAACAAGCGCCAATCTGCAACCTGAAGTCTGGGATTTGAGATTTGAAATCTGAGATTTGAGATTCTTTTTCGCCAGCACGAATGTGCTGACGAAAAAGAGCCCGTAGCCGATCCAGAGCGCGATCATCGCGTGCGAGGAGATGAACTTCACCTTCTGGATGAAGCCGTCCTGCACATCGCCCTTCACGTTCGCAAGCCCGATCAACAGCACCGACATCATCAAAAAGCAGCTCGCCGCCGCAATCATCCACTGCCAGAACGCCTTGCGGTTCGTCTTCCGGACGATCCAATGCCCGACCGCAAACGGCACCAGCGCCAAGAGCGCGAGGAGGTCGGTGAACTGGACAAGCACGTCCTTGAAGTAATTCTCGATGCCTTCCCAAGTGGGCAGCTGGAAGCCGATGGCCTCGTACTGTCCGCGCATAATCGCGTGCTTGAAGCCCTCCCAAGTGCGCGGATACCCCCAGTTCATCGGCGGATTGCGCAGATCCGAGACGATCGGCATATAGGCGTAGAACGAGACACCGAGCTGCGCGAAGAACGCCGCCCCCGCCACCGAGCGCCCGTGCGGAAGCGTGGTCCAGCAAAGCGCGAGCAGCACGAAGTTCCAGGCGATCGGCCAGCCAAACCACCAGGAACACGGATGAGTGAGGCCGTTCATCGCCCCGTGCGCGAGCAGCGTGAACGCGGCGATCTGGATGCCCGCAACGGGAATCGCGAAGCAAAGGCCCTTGCGAACCGTGGAGGCAAGCGCGAAAAGCACGATGACGAGCGCCCAGAATACGGCGGTGGACTTGCCCCACGGATACTTCACCCCCATATAGCCGCCGTCGCCCGCCTGCGGCACCATCGCCGCAGCGACGATGGCCGCCACGGCGAACGCCGCGGCGATTCCCAACCGTCTAAGCGTCTTCGGCCCCGTCGAGCGCTCCTCGTCGGAGAGCGCGGCAAGGACGGCCGCCACCACTGAGGCGACGGCGAACGCCGCGATAAGCGCATAGCGCGTCGGCTCCACGAGCGGCGCCACCGGCGCAGTAATGCCCGCCCAGGTTACGCGCGAACGAAAGACGAGCGCGGCGAGGAACATGAGCGCCGCCGCCGCGCCGCCGCCGAAGAGCGCCACCTTCTCCGCGCGCTCGCCTTCGCCGCGCCGTTTGAGGAGCACGGCCGCGACGACGGCGGCGACCAGCAGGACGAGCGCAAGCACCAGCATCGTCGAGTTGGGCGCCAGCGCACTCTGAAGCGGCAGGTGCTTGTTGATTGCGTCCGACTGCATCGTGCGGTCGGCGCGGAAGAGCTGACCCACCTGCAGGACCTGATAGGTGAGCGCCACCGGGATGAGATAAAGCGCCACATCGCGAAAGAGCGCAAGATCCTTCATCGCGATGATGATCGCGAGCGGCACGATGGCGAAGAGCAGCACCTGATAGTTGGTGAGCCCGAGGCCGAAGACGAACGCCGTCACCCAGAGGATCTTGTCGGAGGGCTTGCGCATCCAGCGGTAGGACAAGAGGAACACCCACATCAGGAAGAAGGCGTTGAGCGAATAGATCTCGACAATCGTCGATTGCGACCATTCGACCGGCGACAGCGAAAAGGTGAGCGCCCCGCCGACACCCGCGCCGAAGGCGAGGATAGCGGAGTTCCGCGCGGAGACCTCGTCGTCCTCGGCCACGAAGTCGCGGCCCGAGCGGCAGATGAGCATCGCCGTAAAGCCCGCGGCAAACGCGCCGGCAGTTGCGGAGAAGAGCGAAATGCACCACGCGGGGGTGGGGTGCCCCATATAGGTCACGAACGAAAAGACCTTGCAGAAGATCCAGCTGCAGAGCGTCCAGAACGGATACCCAGGAGGATGGGGCACGCCGAGATGGGCGCCCGCCGTCGCCAATTCGCCCGAATCCTCCAACCCCACGGAGGGCCCGAGGGTGCAGAAATAAACCGCCGCCGTCGCGACCGTCGCCGTCCAAAACGCCGCCCAGTCGATTCTGTCAAAAAACCTGTCCTTCATATTGGGGACAATTATACCAAAATTTCAGGATCAAATGGCAATCGGTTAGTTTTGCTCGTTCCTCGCAAAACGAACCGGTTGCGCGAGTCAGCAGATGCGTTCGCCCCAATGCGGCAACACCGCCCTGCCGCCTGCCTTGACGACGGCATCCCGCGCGTTCAGCCCGTCCTGCCAGCTCCAACGCCAGTTCCCCAGCTCGTGACCGAGCTCGTTGATGTGCTGAACGGCAATGAGCTGCGGACGGATCTTGGCGTAACCGTCAACGACCTCGATGCCGCAATAGGGATGCACACACCACAAATCCGGCGGCACCGAAGGATTCAGCTTCGCCAAGCTGCTGCAATCGCCAGAATGAAGGATCCGATAGCCCGCGGCGTCAATCTCGAAAGCCGTGGTGAAATCCACGAGATAGTCGTTGTGGTCAACCCGCTGCGTCCGAATGGCGACATCGGCGAGGTTAAGGGTACGGCACCCGGGCGCATAGCCGCGCACCATCTGGTCGGTACAGCCGTAGTTATCGAGAAAGTTCGAGATGACGGGCTTGCCGGCATTGTTCATCGCGTCATAGAACGCCAGCGTGTAGTGGTCGTCGTGATTATGCGTAATCAGCGCGAAATCCAGTTGCGGCGCCAGTTCCGCCGCGCGCCGGTGCATGAGATCCACCGCAAAGCAGGCACACGGCGTCTTCACCACGATGCCCATGTTATAGACATGCCAAACCGCCGCACCCGTGCCGACCTGGGTCTCGCGCACTTCCCGCAGCAGCTTGTCGAAGGACTCCTCCAACCGACGAAGCGCCACGAAGCGCCGCGAGGTCAAAAGCCAGTCAGAACCGAGATACCGACGGAAATCGGCGGCCGACACCGCTTCCGCCTCGGACTGGACAAGATCGAACTGCGCGGCCTCGTCCAGCTTGTCCAACGAGGAAGTCCGGCACCCCGCAAGCGCCATCGCCGCCGCCGACAGGATGAATTCCCGCCGTCCGAACGCCGCCGCCGCATCCGCTGGAAACGACCTCTCCATCATCACCGGTCGGCGCAGACCGCATCAAACTCCGCCAGCATCTCCGCCGACGGCCCCTTCGTAACGAGCGAAACCACCACCGTAGTGACGAAGGCGAAGAGGAATCCGGGGGCGAGCTCGTAGAGCCCGAAGATCTCATGTACGCCGGCGTAATCGGCAAGCACGAACTTCCATACGAAGCAGGTCGTCGCGCCGACCACCATGCCGGCAATCGCACCAGCGAGGTTCGTGCGCCGCCAGAAAAGCGCCAGGAGGATGAGCGGGCCGAACGCCGCACCGAAACCGGCCCAGGCGAAGGACACCATCTTCATCACGACCTTGAAGAACTCGCTCTGAGTGTTCATCGCCATTCCGAGCGCCACGGCCGCGACCGCGCCGACCGCGAGACGCGAGACGACGATCAGCTCCTTGTTGGACGCCTGCTTGCGCAGGACGACCTTGTAGAGGTCATTCGAGAAGCTTGAGGCGGAGACCAGGAGCTGACTGTCGGCCGTGGACATGATCGCCGCCATGATCGCGGAGAGGAGGATGCCCGCGAAGACGCGCGCGAAGAATCCGCCGTTGAAGATGCCGTTGATCATCACCATAAACATCTTCTCCGGGACGTCCCCGACGTCCGCAAGCGTCAGGCCCCGCTGCTTCAGGTAAAGATGGAAGACGAGGCCGATCACCGTCGCCGCGCCGAGCGAAATCGTCACCCAGCTCATCGCGATGCGGC
>JAZUHK010000092.1:0-2427 GCA_045641645.1 Kiritimatiellia bacterium | reverse complement strand
ATCAAGACGGCGGAAGGCCTCGGAGTTACGCCGCAGTGGGTGGCGATCAAGGCGTTGGAAGGGGATCCGTTCATCCGCGGGAAACTTGAGGCGTACCACGACATGGCGCCGGAGGTGGTGGACGGGGCGATTGCGCGCGTGACGAAGGTGCTTGCCGATCCGCCGGACATCGAGCTCGCCGAGGCGCGGTATGGAGTCATCGCGGGACTCGTCAGGGATGTCGTCCGAGTGACGCGCATGAAGATCCAGGTGAGCGAGCTCATCGACCGGTTCGTCCTCAACCGCTTTCTCGGCATTCCGCTTTTCCTCGCGGTGATGGGACTTGTGTTCTTTTTGGTCGAGTACGTGGGAGGCGGATTGACAGCGGCGTTCGAGCGGGCCGGTTCGATCGCGTTCATGAGCGTCCCCTACCTGTTCCTGGGCATGGCCCATGCGCCGGATTGGCTTGCCTCGCTCCTTGCGAACGCGGTGGGCGGATCGCTCGCGGTGCTTTTCTCGTTCGTGCCGGTCATCTTCTTCATGTTCCTGTGCCTTTCGATTCTCGAGGACTCGGGCTATATGGCGCGTGCGGCTTTCCTGGCGGACCGTTTGATGCGTTGGATGGGTCTTCCCGGAAAGAGCTTCGTTCCGATGCTGGTCGGGTTCGGCTGCAGCGTGCCGGCGATCTTGGCGACGCGGACGCTTGAGTCGAAGCGCGACAGGTTTCTCACGGTCTTCATGATTCCGTTCATGAGCTGCGGCGCGAAGCTTCCCGTGTACGCGGCGTTTGCCGCGGTGTTCGCGCCGGAGGCGCCTTGGAAGATGATGACGGCGCTCTATCTTGTCGGCATCCTTCTGGGGACGCTGTCGGGGCTGGCGCTCAAGCGGACGCTTTTCCGCGGCGAGCCGGCGCATTTCATCATGGAGCTGCCGCCGTACCACTTGCCGCGTTCGAAGCACATCCTGCTGCACACGTGGGAACGGCTTTGGGGGTTTCTCTGGCGCGCGGGCAAGTTCATCGTCCCGATGATGCTTGTCCTCGGAATCCTCAACACGGTCGAGGTGACGGGCGAGATACGTCCGCTGCTCGACAAGCGTGGTGGTGAGCGGCATGCGACCTTGCTTGAGTCCGTCGGCAAACACCTGACTCCGGCGTTCGAGCCGATCGGGGTGGAGCGGGACAACTGGCCGGCGTCCGTTGCGGCGTTCACGGGCCTCTTCGCAAAGGAGTCCGTGATCGGCACGATGAAGGGGCTTTATGCGCATCAGGAGCGCGGTTCGCAGAATGATGCGATGCGCCGGCATTTTCCGAAGGGATTCCATCAGGCGTTCGCGTATCTCCTCTTCATTCTCCTCTACGTGCCGTGCGTCGGGGCGACGGCGGTCGTGTTCAAGGAGATCGGCAAGTTCTATGGGGCGGTCTTCGTCACCTACCTGACGGCGCTCGGGTGGTCTGTCGCGACGATGTACCATGCGGTGACGGTTTCGCACAGCGTTCTCTGGTTCGCGGTCGGCGCATCTCTCATTGCCTCGATGTTCCTGGCCTTTGCCCTCTACGGCCGCCATCACCGTCTAAACATCTAAGCGGCTAAACTTTCCATGCCCCCTTGCGCGGTGTCGGCGAATATGCTATACTACGCACCAATTTCCAACCCTGCTCGGGTGGTGAAATTGGCAGACACGCATGCTTGAGGTGCATGTGGAGAGATCCTTGCGGGTTCGAGTCCCGCCCCGAGCACCAATTCCGAAGCGACCGCTTCGGATGTTTTTTTGTCCTCGCCGGCAACGCCCTGAGGATATCACATCTTCAGCAGGTGCTTGCGCATGGCGATGGCGACGGCTTCGGCGCGGTTGGCGGCGCCGAGCTTCGCAAAGATGGCGATGGTGTGCTGCTTCACGACGTCTTCGCGAATGCCGAACTGAGAGGCGATCTCCCGGTTGCTGAAGCCACGGGACATGGCCGTGAGGATTTCAAGCTGCCGGGGCGTGAGCTCTTGGGCGGGCGGATCGCTCGCGAAGAGCTTGCGGATGTCCTCTGAAATCACCTGTCGTCCGGCAAGGACGGCCCGAATGGCCTTGACGAGCTCGGGCCCCTCTGAGGTCTTCATCAGGGCTCCCGCCGCGCCGATTTCGAGGGCGCGGGCGATGCCGTCCGACGTGCTGAACGTGGTGAGGATGATGATCTTGGTTTCGGGATGGGCGCGGAGGATCTCGTCCGTCGCCTCGACGCCGTCCCTCTTCGGCATCATGAGATCCTGGATGAGGACATCCGGCTCGAGCCGGTCGGCGTCGGCGATCGCCGCCGCGCCGTTCGGCGACTGACCGACGACGATGAAGTCCTTCTCGGCTCCCAGAAGGGCCGCGAGGCCCATGCGTACGACGGCGTGGTCGTCCGCGATCAGAATCTTCGTCCTATCCATTTCGTGATTCCTCCTCCGGCGTGCGGAG
>JAZUHK010000091.1:0-8596 GCA_045641645.1 Kiritimatiellia bacterium | reverse complement strand
AAGACGACATTCTTCGCGTGGCGCACGTAAAAGCCAAAGGCGGGCAGGTTCTGGCCGAACATCCGGTTCTCGGGATAGGAATCCTCCACCTCCGGAACCCCCTGCGCGGGTTTCGCGTCGGCTTCAGTGCCGCCGCCCGGGGGGAGCAAGTCGATATGGCGCAAGACGATGTTCTCCGGCCGCAAAACGCCCCCGCGCGCCGACGGCCCGACGCCGGTGATGGAACTTGCGATGCGGCTTTCGGCAACCCCCGTCAGGTTCTCGATGAGCACATTCCGAAGCGCCGTCTCGCCCGCGCGCGCATGCCGCCGCGCGAGGCGGATGAGAACGGGCGTCTGCACGCCGCTCAGCAGCCGCACGTTCCGCACCGTCACGTCCTCGAGGACTCCGCCGTCCACGCATTCGAGCGCAATCGCCGCGAGCCCTGTGACGCGGTTCGTGACGCCCGCCCACGGAATGTGCTCACGCCAGTCCCAGATGGGCGAAACGCCGCGGGCGGAAAGCTCCATGTCCTCGATGCGCAGGTTGCGGCACCGCCCGTAGGTGTGCGTCCCGACCTTGATGAAATTGCAGGCCGACGACACGCGCGAGCGGCGCACCAGGCAGTTCTCGATGACGAAATCGGGATTGTCGCTTTTAAAGCAGATGCCGTCGTCGGTCGCGTCGATGTCGCACCCGTCGATGACGACGTTCTTCGCCTCGATGTCAAAGCCGTCGTTGTTGTGATTGGCGTGCGAGCGGATCGTCACGCCGAGCGCCTTGACGCCGTCGCATTCGCGGAAGTAGCAGGTCCACGACGCGGGGTCTTTGAGCGTCACACCCTCGAGCCGCACATCGCGGCAGCGGTAGAAGTAGAGGTCCTTCCAGCGAAGCGGCGTCTCGTCCTGCCCCTCGATGCCACGGCCGCTCCCGTCAATCGTCCCCTTGCCGACGATGGCGACGTTGGTGGCGCCATAGGCCGAGACGAACGCGCTCACCTCCCATAGCGCCTCAACCGAGGCACCGAGTTTCACGCGCAGCTCCACGAGCCGTCCGGCGGGCAGCATAATCCCCTCGCGCTTGGGAATCGCCTTGAGAACGGCGCCCTCCTCGAGCTTGAGCGTCACATTGTCCTTGAGCTCCAGCCGCCCGCAGAGGTAGGTGCCTGCGCCCAGCACGACTGTGTCGCCGCCCCGCGCGCTCGCCGCGTCGACCGCCTGTTGCAAGGCCGCCGTGACCGTCTTATAGCCGGCAGCCGAAAAGCGCACCTCCGCCTGCACCGCCGCTGCGGCCAGCGCCACCCCCAAAAGAAACGCCCCGCCGATGAGAGGGCGGCATCTGCCCTGCCCAGTTAACTGTGTCTTCCGCATAGTGCGTAGTCTATCAAAAATGCCGATGCGCTATCAATGGTTTTGACTAAATGTGGTGATTTTTACGAGATTTAGCGCCCATAAATATGATCACTCTGGGGACAGGCCCCGCAAAATTCACCATTGTGCATTTCAAAGACGAGCTCACCGCCTTGGGCGAGATCGGCGTGGCGCAGGATGAAGCCCTCGACGCGATGGCCGTTGAACGTCACCGACTTCACGTACTTGTTCTCCTTCGAGAGGTTCCTAGCAACGATGTGGAGCGTCCGCTCGCCAACCTTGACCGTGAGCTCCTTCAGCTGCGGCGCACCGATCACATAGTCGCCGCCGCAGGGGTTGACGGGATAGAACCCCATCACGCTCATCACGTACCACGCCGACATCTGCCCGCAGTCCTCGTTGCCGCACAGCCCGTCGCGCGCGCTAGTGTAGAACTTCTCGCAGATCTCGCGCACGCGCTCGGCCGTCTTCTCGCCCGCGCCGACGAACTGATAGAGGTAGGCGACGTGGTGGCTCGGCTCGTTGCCGTGGGCATACTGTCCAATGAGGCCCGAGATGTCCTCAATGTTATCCCCCATCCGCACAAAGGGCTCCGCAAAGAGCTGATCGAGCTTCGCAGCAAACTGCTCCTTGCCGCCCATCGCCGCGATGAGCCCAGGGATGTCGTGAAGGACATGCCACGTGTACTGCCAGGCGTTCGCCTCGGTAAAGTCGACGCCCCACTTGAAGAAGCGCGGGTCGAACGGCTCCACCCAGCTGCCGTCGGCCTTGCGTCCGCGCATAAAGCCCGTCTTCGCATCGAAGACCTTCCGCCAGCTCTCGGCGCGGCGCGCGAAGAACGCGGCCTCTTCCTTTTCACCGACCTTGAGCGCCAGCTGCGCCGCACACCAGTCGTCGTAGGCGCACTCGAGCGTGCGGCTCACGCTCTCGCAGCACTTGTCGCTCGGGTAATAGCCGTACCGATCGAGGAGATCCCACTCCTCCTTCCAGCGCTTCTCGTGCTTCTCCCGGAGTGACGCGCGGATGGCGCGGTAGGCGCGCTTCGGATCGACCTTCGTGAGACCCTTTTCGATCGCATCGACGATGACGGGGACCGAGTGGGTGCCGATCATGCACTGGGTCTCCCAACCCCAGAGCGTCCAGATCGGCAGGTACCCGTCCTTCTCCTGGTGGGCGACGCACGTCTCGACGAGGTCGTCGATACGCTCGGGGCAAAGGAGCGTGTAAAGCGGATGCGCCGCGCGGAACGTGTCCCACAGGGAGAGCGTCGAATAGCATGGGCGCTCCCCAGCGTCGGCGATGTTGTGGGGCTGGAACGCCAGATGATAGAGCGCCGTATAGAAGGTGACGAGCTCCTCGCGCGTGCCCTTCGCCTCCACGCGCGAGAGGAACTCGTTCCAGCTCGCCTCGGCCGCGCGCGCCGCCGCCTGGAAATCCACGTTGCGCAACTCCGCTTCAAAGTTCCTCTTCGCCCCCGCGGCGCCCGTCTTGGAGAGCGATAGCTTCATCACCAGCGTCTCGCCGCCCTTCAAGCCGAAGTCCGCAACCGCGCGTCCGACGACCGCCGCAGGGTCGTCGCCCTTGAGCCGCTTCAGCGAGGCGATGGGGCGGTCGAACTCGGCGTAGAGATACGTCTCGCGGAGCGCCCAGCCCGAGGTCTCGCGCCACGCGGTGAGCGAGCGCTCGCCGACCTTGGCGATCTCGCCATGCCAATGGCGGTACTTGTGGAACGGCACCGTCAGCTGCCACTCGCCGTCGATGAGGAGCCGGAACGGCTTCTCGCCCGCCGTGAAGCGGTAGACCGCACCGTGGGGCGTCGCGGCGATCTCGACGCGCACCCCCGAGTCGGCGAGCGTCACCGCGTAATATCCGGGGCGCGCCGTCTCGCCCGCCTTGACGAGCGGCGAAGAGTTCGTCGCCGAAAGCTCGTCGCCGGCAAAGGGCTTGACGAGAAAGTCGCCGAGGTCGGTCGAGCCCGTGCCGCTCAAGTGGGTCTGCGAAAAGCCGTAGCAATTCGTGTCGGTGTTGCGATAGCCCGAGCAATGGTCCCACGAGGCGCCGCCCGTGTCGGGCCCCGCCTGCACGAAGCCGAAGGGGCAGGTCGCGGCGGGCGTGGTGTGAGCGGTGAATTCCGTGCCGATAAAGGGATCGACCAAGTCCGCATATCCAAGGCCAAAAGCCGAAAGCCGCGCCTGCAAAGCCGCCGTGACCGGCTTATCGCCGGCAGCCGAAAAGCGCACCTCCGCCTGCACCGCCGCTGCGGCCAGCGCTACCCCCAAAAGAAACGCCCCGCCGATGAGAGGGCGGCATCTGCCCCGCCCAGTTAACTGTGTCTTCCGCATGGTGCGTAGTCTATCAAAAATGCCGACTCCTCTTCCATCTCCCGTCAGCCAACTGGCGCAAAAGCTCCGCCAGCGTCACTATTTAAAGAAAATAATCGTGCCCTTAATCGGTAATCTGCGAATCCCAAATACAGTCTCGCCTTGTTCGTTGGTGGTCACCACCGGCTCAAAGTCTTTCGTTCGATCCACACCCTTCACTTTAATCGTCAAGGCGAAATCGTCCACCGAAATCACCGTCTGCGGCGGGAACCGCAAAAGCGGCACAACCTTACTGCGCCGAAACGACGAACGACGCCATGAACGCTCTTCCCATTCTACCTCAAACGCAGGCAAGGAACTGGGCACGGTGGCAAAATAAACGCCTTTCGCATCAATGCGATCCCCCTCAAGCACGACCGAGACAGTGCCAAAGTCAAAATCGGTCCCCGCCTTGAGAAAATCCTCCGTTGCAATCCTGATAACGCCGCCGCCCGTCATGCTGACAGCCGCAGCCGCAACAATCGGCCCCGACCAGCGCACCGACTTTCCGTCCGCAATCGTGATTGTCGTCGCACCCCCGAAGGTAAACCCGCGATTCGGCGCCAGCCGGCTGACCGACTCGTTAAACGCAATCGTCCCGCCGTCACTCATCTCAAAGCCCTTCTGATCAAAAGACGCACAATCCCCAAACCAGGCGTCCTCCCCGTTAAAGACCACCGGCGTTGCATGCGTAAAGAGCGCAGCGCCGCAGAAAGCGGCATCATCCCCGCTAAAGGTCAGCACCTGATTGGCATTCAAGAGCGCATAAACCGCCAAGGTGCCCCCGCCACACAGAACCGAGTTGGATGTAAATTCAAGTGCACGAGCATCCGTCTCGTTCGCTCCCTTGGAGATGCCGCTCTCATAGCCAGCGACCAAACAGATCCGGCCCGAGACCTTAAGCGCACCCGTCGTGGACAAGCGCAACTGGCCGCCCTGAAGACGCAAATCCGGGAAGGTCACCGTTCCCGTCGTCGTAATGGAGACCGCACCGCTTGTGCTCCCCGACGAGACACCATTGCCACACACCGTCAAGGATTTCCCCTCAAAGGTAAAATCCCCCGCAATCGCCGGCGAACGCGCATATAATGCTGCAGGTATTACAAACTGGAGCGATCCAGGATTCGCAGGGGCTTTCGTGGTTATCGTGCCCGTGCCATTCCGCCAGTTTTGCCCCTGCCAATTCAACGAACTCGTTCCCCTGGTAGTATCACTAGCGGTCAAAAAGTAAGTGTCCTCATCGTGCTCGTCATAGCTCAATAGCGTGAAAGTAGTTGAAAGCTCCCCCACCGCCGTACCAATCGCCCGGGCGGTTACCGTATAAACGCCGGGGTCGCTGCAACCAGGGGAATAGACATATTCAAAATCAACGCCCGGCAAAAGCTCCTCCCCCGTCGCCGTCAGCGTGACGGCGGGCGTAGGATGAATCACCTCTCCCGTCGCCGTCTGGCTTGGAACCTCCGCAAGGGAACATTCCTCTGACAGGTCAATGCCATGAAGAACCACCTCCGCCAACCCGTAAAACGGCGTCAACCCTCCGGACTGCACCCGAACGGCATTCGTGTAGACGCCGATTTCGGTGAAAACCTGCGGCTCGGGGTGGGAAAAGTCCTCTAACTCGCCATGCCAAGCCCACGCCACTTCCGCCGACCCATCGGCTGGATAAGCAACGACAACCGAGCACGAATATCCTTCCCCGTCAGCCCGCGCCGAAACCCCCTGAACAGTGGCAATGACCCGATCACCCGCAACCGCATAGGTCAATGACGAGGTCGCTGCGCGCACCACCGAGGTGAGCGCCATCGTGTTCGTCGCGGTTCCTTGCTCCAAGGCACCCTGACCGAGCGGATACTTGAACGATCCAGCCGCCCGGTCAAACAGCCCGACCGTGCCGCCCGCCCGCCGTGCCGGAACGCAGTCAATTGTAGTTTCTGCCGCATCGCCAATGCCATCCTTGATCTTCAGCGAGTATAGCTTATAGCCCAAGGCCGAACGATTCTGACTGGCGGCAGTGCCCTGCGCATATGGAAGGGCCAATGCCGAAAGCGGGCTGGACGAGCTCTGCATCGACCTCGTCCCCGTCGCCGCAACTCCGCCGCCGAGGGCATAGCTAAAGGTTTTGGAGCTCGTACAGTTCGAGACCAGGCGATAACGCGTATTCGCCGACGGCACAGCCACAGACGCACTGGAAATATAGACCAGCGTCGACGCATTGTGAACCAAGAGCATGTTGTAATTCCAAGAGTAGTAGGATCCGCCGAGCAGCATCACCCCATCACTGGTCACGGTGGAGCCAATCTCAAAGTCAATGTCAAACGCACTCGTTGCGCCGAACTCCCGCGGCCACACAAAACGCTGACAGTCGCTCGCCGCCACGGAGGTCTTAAGGTAATCCAGCAAGTCATATTGCGGCGTCAAGAATGCACGCACGCGCATATTCGGCAGAATCCCCAAACTGTCGCCGTCAACTTCATAGTGACCGCCAGAAGCACCCACCGACGACGCCAGCACCGCCACATGCTCCCAGGCGTTGATCTCCCGTCCGCCATCTGCATTCCCCCAGGCCAGGACCAGGGACGAGCTCTCCGCCACGGCGCCGGCGGCAACGGTCACCGCAAGCGTCGATCCATTCAGCGTCATCTCCAGCCCCGCATCATCCGCCTCCGGATAATACGCCCGGTAAGCCGCCACCACCTGTTCCGCAATGCTCGTCATCCCCGCCGCTGTCGGGTGGTTGGAGCTTTTGTCGATATCGTGCAGGCGAACGGATCCCACCTGGTAATGCGCCGCAATCTCCTCCATCGCCGCAGCAAAGCTCGCCTTGATGTTCGGCTGCGTGCCCGTTTCGCTCGCCGTATTGATCACCACCATGATTTGCGCCGACGGACGATGCACTTTTAAATAGTTGACAAGATACGCAAACGCCGGGCGAAAGGTCTTCAGGTTCGCCTCGGTCCAATTTTCCGGTGCAAACGCATCCACCGTATCACCCAATCCCACATTGTTCCAAGAATCGTTCGTGCCGCCGAAGAGCAAAATCAAGTCGGGGTCGCCAAGCATGTCGTCTTCCAGCCGCTCCGACCGAATCATGGGATAACGGTCGCTGCTGTCATTATACCCCCGGGAGACGGCCGAACCTGAAATGGCATTGCACACTTCCAGCCGACCGTCCAAAGATGCGATGACCTGAGCCCACCACATGTCTCCAGCCGTCGACACCCCGCCCTGTCCCGAATAATAATACGGCGTAAAGTAGTATTGCAAGGTCTGGCTGGAGCGTTTGTGGTCATACGGCAAGCCCCCCGATCCCGATGATGTCGTGCTAAAGGCCGAGTAACTGTCGCCAATGACGGTGACGCGAGGTCCCGCATAAGCTGTGCAATACATCAACGCCAACACCATCGCGGCGACAAGCAAGATTTTGGGAGCAACCTTCATTCTGCGAACCTCCTTCAAGATTTTTGCACAATTGTAGCAACCCCCACCCGTCTTTTCAATAGCAAAATTCACTCATTACAATTGCACTTTTCAATCAGCGACAAATATGCTATCCTTTTCAGCATGAAGATTCGGGAAATCCTAATTCTCGCCGACCATGACCAGCCCAGCCGCTTTCGCGGCATCGCGCGGTTCGCCGGCGAACACGGCTGGCAGCTGCGCGTCGAAGACCTGAGTATGCCGCCCCACCGCTGGCAGGGCGACGGCGCACTCGTCACGCTGGACGGCACACCTAAGTTGCGCGCCTTTGCGCGGGAGCTCATGAAGCGCAACATCCCGGTGGTGGACATGGTCGAGAACGAATCAGGCCTCGCACTTCCCCGCGTGACCGGCAATAACCGCGGCATCGGGCAGCTGGCGGCACAGCACTTCCAGGAGCGCGACTTCAAAAATGCCGCCTTCTTCGCACTCCGCCGCAGCCCTGCCGGCGAACGGCGCGCCGAGGGCCTCATGAAGCGATGGAACGGCTGGGCCGAAGAATGGTTCTGGTCGGATGCCGCCGCCGGACACGCCGACGACTGGCGGCGGCTGGAGGCCTGGCTCGGCGACAAGCTCGCCTCCGCCCCCAAGCCGCTGGCGATCCTCGCCTGGAACGACAATGACGCTACGCATCTGCTCAACCTCTGCCGGTGGATGAACCTTGCCGTGCCCGAAGATGTGGCGATCCTCGGCGTGGACAACAACGAGACGATCTGCGAAAACCAAAGCGTCCCGCTTTCATCCGTCGTCCACGACCTGGAGCGCATCGGCTACGAAGCCGCCGCTGCGCTCGCACAGCTGATGGACGGACGGCGGCCGCAGAGGCGCACCTTGCACATCCCGCCCAAGGGCATTCGCGAGCGTCAATCAACCCACACCTTCGCCATCAACGACCCGCTCCTCAAGCCCGCCATTACGGCCATTGAGCAGAACCTCGCCCGCCCGTTCGGAGCGGCGCAGCTAGCCGCCGAGCTGAACCTCCCGCGCATTCGGCTCGACCGGCTTTTCGCCGCGCATCTCGGGCACAGCGTCGGCGCCGAAATCGCCCGCCGGCGGATAGCCAAAGCCAAGCTCCTCTTGCAAACAACCGAACTCCCTCTCGCCGAAGTCGCCCAGCGTTGCGGTTACTGCCACGCCCCCTTCTTGGTGCGTACCTTTAAAAAGGCGTTTGGCCTCACCCCAGCCGCCTGGAGGGCCTCAAGCAAGTGGTAATATGGTTAATCATGGTTAGCGGCTCGCCGCATCATCTGCGGGAAAGAAGGGTCAGCTCCGAATGCCGCTAACTTAAGCCAATTTCGGCCGTTTCCCGAGGCCGAGGGTCGCTTTCGTCGGCGGTTTCGAACGACGGGTGTCCGGCATGGTCCCGAAGATGATTGCACGGGAAAGCTCCTCCATTCGGGCGAGCTTCGC
>JAZUHK010000090.1:0-47063 GCA_045641645.1 Kiritimatiellia bacterium | reverse complement strand
AGGAGTTGGCCATTAGTATTGTCTTCCTAAGCCCGCTTGGCCTCCGACTTGGCCTTCTCCTCCTCGCCCGCCGCCTCGCGCGCGTCACCCGCCGCGAGCGCCGCGGAATCAACCGCCGCGAGCTGGGAACCGCGGGCCGGGACCGCCTTCATGAGCGGATCGTCCGGACCGAGCACCGTGCATTTGAGGGGCTCGTTGATGTATTTCTCGATATCGGGGATCTGACAGCTCTCGAACTCGTCCGCGAACGAGATCGCGACACCCGTCGAGCCCGCGCGACCCGTGCGGCCGATGCGGTGCACGTAATCCTCGGCCTCGTAGGGGAAGTCGAAGTTGATGACGTACTCGAGCCCCTTGATGTCGATGCCGCGCCCGGCCACATCCGTGGCCACCACGATCTTCACCTCGTTGTCGCGGAACCGGTCGAGCACCTTGAGGCGCTTCGACTGATTGACGTCGCCCGAGAGCATCTCCACCGAAACGCCGCGGATCTTCAGCGACTCGTACACGTCCTCGGTCGTCGATTTGCGGTTGCAGAAGACGATCGCCCGCGACTCCGGGTGGAGCGCGATGTGGTTGTAGAGGACGGTGAACTTATCCTTCGCCTGAATGACATAGACGACCTGCTTGACCGTATCGGTCGCATTCGTCTCCGACTCGACCTCGGCCTTGTAGGGCTCCTCCATCCAGTTCATCGCGAGCCGCATCACCGTATCGTTCAGCGTCGCCGAATAGAGCATCGTCGTGCGCTTCCCCTTCGGCGGCAGATAGCTCATGATGCGGCGGACGTCGGGAATGAAGCCCATGTCGAGCATCCGGTCGGCCTCGTCGATGACGAGCGTATCGACCTTGGAAAGATCGATCACCCGGCTCTTGACGAAGTCGAGGAGCCGCCCCGGCGTCGCGACGAGAAGATCGACCGGCGCCGAGAGCACTTCCTTGCGCTGACGGTCGTAATCCATGCCGCCATAGACCGCAAGCGACCTCAAACCCGTGTACTTGCCGATCGCATCCGCATCCTTGCAGATCTGAATGACGAGTTCACGCGTCGGCGCGATGACAAGCGCCCGCGGGCAACCGCCTTCCTTCGCCCGGTTCTCGGGCGTACGGAGATAGCGCGTGAGGATCGCGACCAGAAACGCCGCGGTCTTGCCCGAACCCGTCTGCGCCTTGCCGGCGATGTTCTTCCCCGCCAGCGCCTGCTCCAGCGAAAGCGCCTGGATTTCCGTCGTGTACTTGAAACCGAGGTCGGCGATGCCGTGCATCACCTCCGAAGGAAGGTCGAAGTCGTGAAAACGCCGCTTGCCCTCCATCGGCTCCACGACGAACGTCGCCGGATCCCACGCCGCATGCGCCTGCCGGCGCGCCTGCAGTTCCTGGTCCGAAATCTCGCCGCCGGGACGCATTTCGCCCGCAGCGGTGTTGACGGGAGCCGGGCCCCTGCGCCCGCGGTCGCTGCGGCCGCCCCTGCGGTCGCGGTCGTTGCGCTCCTTGCGCGGCTTCCCGGCCGAGGCGGCGACATTCCTGTCGCCGCGACCCTTCGCGCCCTGCTGACCGTTCTTTTGCTGACCGCCTGTCGCGCCGGAGCCCTGCGAAGGCGGATTCCCGCCCTTGCCACGGCCTTTGCCGCCACGGCGACGGCGCCTGCCGCCCCCCTGCTTCTGTGAGGTCGGCTTCTTGCCGCCGCCGGTGAAGGCGGCGGCAATTTTCTTGAGAAATCCGAATGCCATGATTCGAATTAACGCTTCGAGAACTGGAAGCGCTTACGAGCACCCGGCTGACCGGGTTTCTTACGTTCCTTCATGCGGCTGTCGCGCGTCATGCAACCGGCCTTCTTGAGGGCCGCGCGCGTGGTCTCGTCGGCCTCGACGAGCGCCCGGGCGAGACCATGACGGATCGCCCCGGCCTGACCGGAGATGCCGCCGCCCTTGGCGGACGCCTCGACATCGACCTTCTCCATGTCGTAGCCGGCGATGGCGACGGGCTGCTTCAGGTAGTCGCGGAGCGCCTCGCTCGGGATATACTCCTCGAGCTTCACGCCGTTGACGGTCCAGTTACCCTTGCCTTCGACCAGATTGACACGCGCGGTGGCGGTTTTACGACGACCGGTACCAGCGGAAATCGCTTTCTTCGTAGCCATTTTCTATCCTCCCCCCTTAGAGCTTGATCTCGACCGGCTTCTGCGCGGCGTGAGTGTGTTCGGCACCGGCGAAGACTTTCAGGCGCGTCATCATCTTGCGCGCGATGTTGTTCTTCGGGAGCATGCCCCAGACGGCTTCCTTGATCATGCGATCGGGATGCGAAGCACGCATCTCGGCCGCGGTGAAGCGCTTGAGACCGTCACGCCAGCCGCTGTAGCGCTGGTATTCCTTCTGCTCTTCCTTCTTGCCCGTGAGCTTGACGAGCGCGGCGTTCGTGACGATCACGAAGGCACCCGCGTCAACGGAAGGATCGAACGTGGGGAGATCCTTCGCACGGAGCTTGTTGGCGATAACGACGGCGAGGCGCCCGACGGGCTGATCCTTCGCGTCCACGATGAACCACGGACGATTGTCGCCCGGATTCGGAGCACGATAGCTCTTTTGCATCTTCTTTTCCTTACTTTGCTTGCGGATTTGTGCCCTTTACCCGGGGTTTTGTCCGCGACAAACGGCGGGGCACCATTTGCCCTCACCGCGGAACCGGTTCGCCCCCGATCCCAAATTGGTGAGATAATATACCAAAATTCGCCTCGCCGCGCAAGAGGGAGACGCCAAAGATTACATCATCGTATCAGGTCCGAATTCGTCCTGCCTCGCCGCCGGCGCCTCGTCCTCCAGCCGGGCGGCCGCCGTGCCTTCCGGCGCCCGATCGCCGAAGCGCGTGAACTCGCGGAAGAAGTTCACCGCCACATCGCCCGTCTCGCCATTGCGGTTCTTGGCGACATCGATATAAGCCAGCGTCTCGTCGCCGGACTGCGGATCGTTCGGATTGCGCGAGGGACGGCGCAACAGGAAGACGACGTCGGCATCCTGCTCGATCGCGCCCGAATCGCGCAGGTCCGAAAGCTTCGGCCGCTCGTACTTGTCACCGCGCTGCTCGTTGGCACGCGAGAGCTGCGAAAGGACGATCACCGGGATGCGCAGCTCCTTCGCCATCGCCTTGATCTGCTGGGAGATCTGCGAAACCTCGATCTGCCGCCCCTGCCGCGCGTATTCCGTACAGCGGCAGAGCTGCAGATAGTCAATCACGACAAGCTCGATATTGTGCTGCTTCTTCATTCGGCGCGCGCGGGCGCGGAGATCCATCACGTCGAGCGAGGCCGTGTCGTCCACGAAGATCGGCGCCCCTTTGAGCTGATCGGCGGCGATGGCGAGGTTGTTGGCCATCATCTGGCGCTGGGCGCGGAGCTGGCCGCGGTTGAGCTGCCACATGTTGACATGCGCACGCCCCGCGATCATGCGCTTCGACAGCGCCTCCACCGGCATTTCCAGCGAAAAGACCAGCACCGGATGCCGCGTGCCCTTGTCGTAGGCAACCACCTGGTCGTTCATGTCGCGCCCGAGCGCCACCGACTCGGCGATGTTCATGGCGAGCGACGTCTTCCCCACCGACGGACGCGCGGCAATGACGATCATCTCCGCGGGCTTCAGCCCCTGCAGTTTCTCGTCAAGATACTTAAGCCCCGTCGAAAGCCCTTCGAGATTCCGCCCGTTCGACTCGAACATCCGGTCGATCCTGAGGAAGCTCTGCTGCACCGCATCGCTCCACGGCATCGTGGTGCCGCCCCCCGAGCCGATCTCCAGGAACGCCTTCTCCGCATCGCCGAGGACGGCCCGCGGATCGGCATAACCCGCCTCGTCGTAGCATTTGTCGATCGTCTTCGTGGCGCGGTCGATCATCATCCGCCGGAGATGCTTGTCCAGGACGAGGTTGATGTAGTACTCGGCGTGCGCCGTGGTAGGCGTACCATCCACCAGCGACTGGATATAGCCGACGCCCCCGACCGCCTCCAGCTTGCCCTCGGTACGGAGCTTCTCCATGAGAGTGAGCGAATCGACCGGCTGGGAACCGAAGCTCATCTCGCGCATCGCGGCGAAAATCGTGCGATTGCGCGGATCGTAGAAGGAATCGGACACGAGCCCGCTCGAATTGCAAAGGTCGAGGATCCGGTCGTCGTTGCGCCCCGTCGCCCCAAGGAGAATCGAACCGAGAACCGCGCGCTCGGCTTCGCTGTTGTTAGGCGGCGTCTTCAAGTCACTCATCTTCCTCGATCCCCCACTTACGAATCCTCGGTGACCCGCATGATCTCCTTCACCGAAGTGACCCCCTTGAAGGCCTTGTCCCATCCGTCCTGCCGCAGCGTGCGCATCCCCTTCGAGAGCGACAGGTTGCGGATCTGCGTGGCGTTCTCGCGGCGGACAATCGCCCCTTCGATGTCCTCATCGACCTCCAGCACCTCGAAAAGCGCGCGCCGCCCCTTGTAGCCAGTGCGCGTACACGCATCGCACCCCGCGGGCTCGAACACCGTCTGGGCTTTCGGCGGCTCGTCGAGCGTATAGTACTTCAGGTCGAGCGGCACCTCGCGCATGCACTTCTGACAGAGCCGGCGGCAGAGCCGCTGCCCCATCACCCCCGCCACCGCCGAAGCGATGAGGAACGGCTCCACGCCCATATCGATAAGCCGCGGGAAAGCGCCGGCTGCATCGTTGGTATGCAGAGTGGAAAACACCATGTGGCCGGTGAGCGAGGCGTTAATGGCAATTTCCGCCGTTTCGCGGTCGCGGATTTCGCCCACCATGATGATATCGGGATCCTGACGAAGGAAGGCGCGCAGGGCGCGCGCGAAGGTCATGCCGATCTCGGACTGCATCTGGACCTGATTGATGCCCGCCATGTGGTATTCGATCGGGTCCTCGGCCGTCATGATGCGGACATCGATCTTGTTCACCTCGGAAAGGAACGAATAGAGCGAAGTCGATTTGCCCGAACCCGTAGGCCCGGTGACGAGGAAGATGCCGTTCGGCCGGTGGATGATGCGCGAGACCACCTCGAAATCGCGCGCGTTGAAGCCGAGGTCGTTCATCTTCACGAAACTTCCGCTCTTCGCGAGAAGGCGCAGCGAAATCGACTCGCCGTACGCCGCCGGCATGGTGGAGACGCGGATGTCGATATCCTGCCCGGCGATGCGGATGCCGATGCGCCCGTCCATCGGCAGGCGCTTCTCGGCGATGTCGAGGTTGGCCATCACCTTGATACGCGAAATGATCGCCGACTTGAGCCGGTTCAATTGCGGCGGCACATCCACCTTGTGAAGCATCCCGTCGATGCGGTAGCGGATCCGGAGTTCCGTCTCCTGCGGCTCGATGTGGATATCGGTCGCGCCCTGACGGTCGGCCTCGGCGATGATCTGGTTGACGAACTTGACGATCGACGCCTCCTCGCCCATCTCGTCAACGTCGATCTTGGTCATCGCGCCGATGTCGTCATCGACCGAATAGCGGCCGTCTTCGATCATCTTCTCGATCGCGTCGGCGCCGACGCCGTAGTACTTCTTGACCGCCTTCTCCACCGCCTCGCGCGGCGCCAGCGCCGTCTTCACGCGACAGCCCGCGATAAGCCGCAGCCCGTCGGCGGCCGTGGTGTCGAACGGATCGGGCGTGACCACCGTGAGCGAATCGCCGTCCGACGCAAAAGGCAGAACATTAAACTGATAAACGGCCGAGGCCGGCAATTTCGTGAGTGCCTCGGGATGCGGCTGGCGATGTTCGAGATCCACGACCTCCAACCCCAAGACCTTGCCGACCGCCTCCAGAAAGGCGGATTCCTTCGCCCCGCCGAACTTCACTGCCGCCTCGGCAAGGCCCATGCCGGGATTCGCCGCGCGAGAAACGAGAACGCGCTGAAGCTGCTCATCCGTATAGAGCGCGGAAGAGCGGAGGATCAGCTCGGCGAGAGAAGAGGATTCTGCCATATCACTTAAGCACCGTGCAAGAGCTCTTGATGACCGTACGCTTGATGAGGAACAAGCTCCAGAAACGCCAGCTGTCGGAATCGGTGACGAGGTTCATCACGCGATTGGAACCGATTTCCCCCAGCGCCGCCTTGACCGAGGCGAGGTTCTCGTCAATGGTGCAACGATCCTCGAACCACACGCCATTCCACCCCGGACGCTCCACATACGGGCCCTCCTTCCAGGTGGTTCCCGACTCGATCGGCAACAGCCCGAAAAGCGAGTAGGAGACATTGGCGACGGTGATGGTCGCAATCGGCGTTTCGCCGTCATCGGTCTTGAACGGCACCTCCACGCGCCCGATATCGGTATAGGAAGAACAACCGGCCGCTACGGCCGCAACCAGTAAAGCTGACACCTTCCGCCACATCTTCGCCTCCCTCCTCGAAACTTACTGCCGCGGGCGCAGTACGCCCGAATAAGTGACGGCCTGATAGCCGATGACCGTATTGAACCAGTCCATGACCCCGAAAAGGCCGATATTGTACTGGCTGCGGTTGTTGATCACCACATCCACGAGATCGCAATTGCGGCTGTCGGCGTAGCGGCTCATGATGTTGATCATCTGCGTGCCGTCGAGCTGTTCCGAAAAGAACTCGATGTCGTTGAAGATCTCCTTGGTTTCAGGATTCCAACTGGCGCTCCCCGAGACGATCGGCCAGGCCTGGAAGAAGTAATAGCCCTCGTTGGCGACCATAATGGCGCGATCGGCCACGCCTTTGGCCCCTTTCACATCCACGCCCGAGAGCGAACCCGGACTGGAGATAAGCACAGTCGAACATCCACTCAAGGCGAACGCCGCAACTAACGAAAACAGAACTAGTTGTTTCATCTGAAGGTTTCCTGAAAAAATACGATGGAGATTATACCATATTCGCGGTCCTTATTCCACGAGCTCCGCCAAGATCGAATCGCAAACCTCGCCGCCGCGTTCGGTGAGTCGATAGACCGTCCCCTCCCCAGTAAGCAAACCCTCTCGTACAAACCTGTCCAAGACACCGCGCCACTTCGGGAAAGCGGCCGTTTCAATCCCCTCGCGCGTCCGCAATCGAAAAATCGCGCGCTCCACCCGGTCCCGAGCGGGCGAGAGCACCTCGTCAGCATCGGTCGGCACGAGCGTCATCGCATCGCGTGTCCGCCGAAGCCCCACGCGCCCGCACGCCCCTTCCCCGAGACCGAGATAGTCCTCCCCGCGCCACACGGCGAGATTGTGCCGGCACTCGTAACCGGGGACGGCATAGTTGGAAATCTCATACCGCTCAAGCCCGAGCCCGGCGAGAAAGCGCGAGACGACCGCCAGCCGATTCATCGTCGTCTCGTCATCTGGGCGCGCCATCGTCCCCGCCGAGGCGTTTTTCAGCCGATGCGCGAGAATCGACTTCTCTTCCACGATCAGCGAATACACCGAACAATGCCTAAGCCCCCACTTCGCAAGCCGCGCATGCCGCGGCAAAAGCGCCGCGGTCTCTCCGGGATAGCCGACGATAAGGTCGATGCCGGCATTGTCAAAATACCGCTTGACGAGCTGGAAGGAGCGCTCGGCCTCCATCAAGGCATACCCGCGCCCCATGTCGGCGAGAATCGCATCGTCCAGCGACTGTACGCCCATCGAAATGCGGTTCACCCCACCCGCCTTCAAGGTCTGCAAAAGCTCCTCCGTCACATCCAGCGGATGCAGTTCCACCGTAAACTCCGTTTCGGAGCCGATGCACGGCGCCAGCGCCTCAAATAGCGGCCTTAAGTCGCAGAGCGCCGGTGAGCCGCCGCCGAAGTAGATGGTGCGGAACGCGGGACGAACGGACAAAAAAGCCGACGACAGGCGGCGGACGTAATCCGCCCGGGCGGTCTCCGAAACCCCGGCGCGCGAAAGCAGCGCGCAGTAAGTACACTTCCTGCGACAGAAGGGAAAATGGACATATAGATGCTCAGGCAAAGTAGCGCTTCAGTTTCGCGACTTTGTCGAGCTTCTCCCACGGGAACGACGCGCGCCCGAAATGACCATAGGCCGCCGTCTCCTCATAACTCCACCCCCGCGGTTTCAACAGCCCCAAATCTTGAATGAGCGCATAAGGGCGGAAATCGAAGATCTTTCCCGCGGCCAGCATCTTCTCCAACGCCGCGTTCGAAACCCCCTCGCGGGCGGTGCCGAAGGTCTTGACGCAGAAGCTAACGGGCTTATCGACGCCAATCGCGTAGGCAACCTGAATCTGACAACGATCGGCGAGCCCTGCGGCGACGATGTTCTTCGCCGCATAGCGCGCATAATAGGCGGCCGAGCGATCGACCTTCGAGGGATCCTTGCCCGAAAACGCGCCGCCGCCGTGCGCCGCCATGCCGCCGTAGGTATCGACGATGATCTTCCGCCCCGTGAGCCCCGAGTCGCCGCAAGGCCCGCCCACAACGAACTTGCCGGTGGGATTCACGTAGAACCTGGTCTTCGGCGTCAAGAGCCCCGTCTGGGCGAGAAAGCCCTTCGCGAGCTGCTCGATCTGCGCGTAGTTCTTCTTGGTCGCGCCTTTCGCCGTGGTCTGGTGGGAGATGACCACCGTCTCCAGTCGCACCGGCCGCCCGTCTTCATAGGCCACCGAAAGCTGGCACTTCGCATCGGGACGGAGCCAGGCACACTTGCCGCTCTTGCGCAGCGCGGCAAACAGCTTCAGGAGCTCATGCGAATAGACGATGGCCGCCGGCATATACGACTCCGTCTCGTTCGTCGCATAGCCGAACATCATCCCCTGGTCGCCGGCCCCCTGCTTCTCGCGCGTCTTGCGGTTGACGCCGCGCGCGATATCGGGGGACTGCCCGTGCAGATGCGTGTAGTAGGCGAAGGTGTCGTGGCTGAAATGCTCGCCCGGAACGGTATAGCCGATCTGCTCCACCACGCGCCGGGCGATCGCCTCCGAATCGACCTGGTCAAAACCACGGCAGGTGATCTCGCCCATCGTGACGACGACATCAGGCCCGACCATCGTCTCGCAGGCGACGTGTGCGGACGGGTCGCGCCGCAGGCACGCATCGAGGACGGCATCGGAGATCTGGTCGGCAACCTTGTCGGGATGACCCTCGGAAACCGATTCCGAGGTAAAGACATGATAATGAGCGTTCGGCTTCTTCATAATCGGCGCGTTTCCTTCCCCGGCATCCCTCAACCGATCATCCCGCCGTTGACGGAAATGACCTGCCCCGTCACATAGGACGACTCGTCGCCGGCGAGCCACGCCACGGCCTTGGCGATATCCTCGGCCGTACCGAAACGCCTTAAGGGGATCGTTTCCAGATAGGCCTTTTTGACCTCTTCCGGGAGGACATCAGTCATCTTCGAGACGATGAAGCCGGGCGCGACCGCATTGCAGCGGACATTGCGGGACCCCAGTTCCTTGGCCGTCGTCTTGGTAAGCGCAATGACGCCGCCCTTCGAAGCGGTGTAGTTCGCCTGCCCCGCATTGCCCATGATCCCGACAACCGAGGCGATGTTGATGATCGTGCCGCCCAGCTGATTGCCTTCGGCATGTTTGTTCTTCATCATCGGGCGACTGACCGCGCGCGTGAAGAGGAAGGTGGCCTTCAGGTTCACATCGAGGACGGCATCCCAGTCCTCGTCGCTCATGCGCATCAACAGGCCGTCCTTGGTGATGCCCGCGTTGTTGACGAGAACGTCGAGACGGCCGAAATCGGCGAGCACCGCCTTCACGCACGCGTCCACTTCGGCGGAAACGGCAACGTTGACGCCATAGCCCTTCGCCTTCACGCCCAGCGACGACAGCACCGCAACCGTCTCCTCGCACCATTCGGCCTTCAGGTCGCAAACGGCCACCGCCGCGCCTTCCGCCGCCAGTTGCTTTGCAATCGCAGCTCCGATGCCGCGCGCCGCCCCCGTTACGAGAGCCACTTTGTCTTTCAGCATGTTCATCGTTTATTTTATTCCTTGAATATCCGTTCAAAAGATGATTCCGCCATCAACCCAGCGCGGCGACCGCCGCCTCCAGCGAGGCGAGATCGGAAACGTTCGCCGTCGTGAGCGAGGCATCGATCTTCTTGATCAGCCCCGAAAGCACCTTGCCCGGCCCGAACTCGACGAAAGCGGTGCAACAGAGCTCCCGCGCACAGGCGACATCCGCCGCCCAGTTGGTCGTGCCCGTCACCTGTTCGAGCATCAGCGCCTTGATCGCCCCCGGATCGCTCGCATGGGGCTTGCCCGTCACATTGGAAAGCACCGGGAACTTCGGTACGCCGAAGGCGATCGCATCCAGGACCGGCGCGAGCTTTTCCCGCGCGCTCGCCATGAACGGCGAATGAAACGCACCCGCGACACTCAGCGGAAGCGCCCGCTTGATCCCAAGCTCCTTCGCCTTCGCCGCCGCCGCCTGAACCGCCTCCTTCGACCCCGAAAGCACCTGCTGCGCGGCAGAATTGACATTCGCTACCGTACACCCCGTCGCCTCGCACAGCGATGCCAGCTGCTCACTCGTCGCCCCCACGATGGCGATCATCCCCGACGGCGTCGCCGCACACGCCTCCTGCATGAAGCGCCCGCGCGCCTCCAGCACCTTGAGCGTGGACTCGAAGTCGAGCACCCCGGCCGCGCACAAGGCCCCCCACTCGCCGAGCGAAAGCCCCGCCGCACAGTCGAAGGCCGTGGGACGCTTTTTCTGAAACGCCAGATACGCCGCATAGCTCGTCACGAAAATCGCCGGCTGGCAGACATTGGACTTAGTCAGCTCCTCCGCCGGACCCTCGAAGCAAAGCCGCTTCAAGTCGAACCCCAAAGCCGCATTCGCCCGCTCGAAGAGCGCCATCACCTCAGCATCCGCCTCGGCGAAATCCTTCCCCATCCCGGGAACCTGCGCCCCCTGACCGGCAAACACGCAGCAACTTGCCATTGACTTTCCTCCCTTTCGGATTATCGCTTCTGCGAAGGCGCGTTCCGTTCATCGCGCTTCTTGAGAATCGTTTTCTTCGTGTCCAGGACCTGGGCCGACTGCGGCAGGATCTCCAGGGCCTTTTCGACATTAATGACCGCCGCGTCAAACTTCCCGAGCTCCATCTGGACGAGCGCGAGGTTGTTATAGACGGCGGGCTCCCTCGGATTGCGGATGAGGCAACGCTTCAGACACGCCTCGCTACGCGAATACTGCCGCTCCTTGAGGTAGTACATGCCCATCGCGAAATTCGCATCGGGATGTTCGGGATCGGCGCCGAGAATCGTTTCGGCATAGAGCTTGCCCATCGTGAAGTCGGCCCGCACCAGCGCCAGCTGCAATCCCTCGCGGGGCGTGAGCCGCTTCAAGAGGAGGTCGTTGTTCTTGGTCAAGGCCTCCATCAGCCGCTTATAGACGGCGTTCTCCTCGTTAAGCTTTTTCGAGAGCTCCACTTCCTCCACCGCCTTGTCGGCGACGCCGGCGAGATCGTAACCTTCGCCGCGATAGAGACACATCCGCGCGAGCCGCCACTGGACGGCAATGAGCGCATCCTGAACCGCCTTGTCGGTGCACTTGCGGTAGGCCCCCTGACGGTAAAGCGCCAAGAGCCGCCGCGCCAGACCACGCGCCGTCTCGACCCCCCGCTCACGGGACTGCTCGTCCGGCCAGCCCGCCGGGTGCGAAAGCATGCCGCCCATCGGAGGAATCATCTTCCCGTCACGCTTCCAGAGATCGAACCCCACCTGCACGGCGGCCTCCTGAAGCCGCGCGGGCTTATCGCGCAACCAGGTGCGGAGCCCCATGCCGCAATCGTGCGTAAACGAAAGCATGTCCTCGGGATCGTTCGCCATCCCGCGCGTGCGCAGATGCGCCGCCATCGCGTCGTTGCCGCCCATCAGCGACAGGCACTTGAGCTTACCGCCGCGACGAGCGCTTTCGAGTTCCACCGCCGTATCGAGCTTACCGTCGGTGAAAAGGTACTCCGCCGCCCCGGCTTCGCTCACGGTCTCATAGACGGCATCGCGGATAAGCGCGAGAATCGCGCGCGTCGAAGATTTGCAACGCTCGGGCAACATCAGCAGAATCACGAAGAGCGGAATCACCACCAGCCCCGCACGACGCAGGAAATCGGTCGCCCGAGAACGGCCGAAGCCGCCATCGTCCCCCTCGGACTCGACGGCATCATCGGGGGCGCCGTCCGCATCCTCGTTGCCGAAGACCTGCCGCGCCAGACGCGCATGGTTGCGGCAAAGCGCATCCACGCCGAGGATCGTCATTGCGCCGGCGAGCGTCGTCGCCGAGAGCAGGAGCGCAATCGAGAGGAGATAGGAAGAGCCGACGCTGCCGTAGGTCCAGAACCAAAGCGCGGGCAAGGACGCGCTCTGCGCCACCGCCGCCACGCCGCAGATAAGAAACACCATACCCGTCGAATAGGGGAGGAACATTTCTTCATCGGCCCCCACGGGGAAGCGGAAGATGGTGACGATAAACGGCAACACCGCGACTCCGAGGAGGAGGATCCAGCCCATCACGTCCGCCGCGCCCGCGATCCGCCCCCAATAGGCGACGAGATAGGCGAGCGGCAAGGACCCGAGCGGATTGGCGACCGCACTCAAACCCTCGTGAGCGATGAAGGTAAGCGAATTGAGGGCGATGCCGAAGATGAGCGCCGCCACGAAAAGGAAGGTCATGTACCACTTTCCCACCGCGATGAGCGCGGGGTTGAAGAACGGCGACTCCAGAACCGGCATTACCCGGAGGACGAAGGTATTGACGCCCACGAAACCGGCAACGAGCAGGAAGCCCATCGGGCTTTCGGCCGCCAAGAGCCCGAGGGTGACGGCGCAAAGATAGGCGTACTTGATTGCCCCCTTCCGAAGAAAAACGAAGAAGAATTCAATCGCCGCCAGCGTAAGCACGATGAGAATCGTGGTTTCGGAAAAGCACTGTCCCGCCGTCCAGACGGGATCGGCGCAAAGAAACGCCGCGGAACCGACGGCGCTGGCGATCTGCATGACGATGGTCCGGCGCTTAGAAAACTGAGGGCGCGCGCGCATGATAAAGGCGAGCATCTCGCGCAGTACCGCATAGACGATGATGGCCACCAGCGCGAGGGAGAAGTGCCCCGCGAACTTAAGCGCGAAATTGCCGCCCGTAATGCCGCAGAGCGAATAGATGATCGACGCGGCAAAACGCCAGTAGCCGGGCAGGACCGAAGTGGCGGGGCGAACGCCGGTGGCGACCACCGCATCGTCCCACACGCCGGGATAGAGCCCGGGAAACTCCCAGAACGAGAGGAAAAACCAAGTAAGTGCCGCCAGTACTCCCGCAATAACCAAATCGCCCAGTCCGATCCTTTCGGTCTGAGCGATTTCGGGACTGACTGTTTCCGCTTCAGTCGTCAATGCCATCTTATGCCTTTCTCTTCAGCAAATCTTTAAGGTTACGACGCTTCTTGAAAGCCGCCAGTCCCGCCCCCAGCAACAGGAGCGCCCCGCTCGTCGGCTCTGGCACCGCCCCCGAGAAACCAGTACCGTGCCAAGGTACCGCCGCACCAGGAACTTCACCTAAATTACCAGTTAAATAGTTAGAAAGATCGGAATAAGATACCCCTTGGGACTTAGCAACCTGAGTTGAAGTACCACTACTTTCATCATAATTAACTAATTCGATAAAATAAGAATACCCCTCACCTAAATCATCCAAATTAGCATAAACTTCACCAGTTGACTCAATTCCGCCCCCCATATCAAGATAAGCAGCAGGAGCATCACCCAATGACTCATAATCCCAATCACCCATTGAGTACAGTTCAAAACGTTGAGACTCCCCGCTTCCATTTTCAGCCAAAATATAAGCCCCATTAAAACTAAAATCTATCACATTGCTATCAGTATCTTTATTCGACACTTGCCAATAAAGATATTCGGCATCCGCACAAGAAGCAAACAATAGCCCCACGGCCACTGTAAGCATCTTCTTAAAATTTACCAAATAATCCATTGAAGTTTCCTCCTCACCAATCAAACGACACCGCGTTACCAGACTTACTGATGTACCAAAAACCAATTCCTGGGAATGTATCAATCGTATTAGCGGTAATGACCTTGTTCTTTGATATGCGCGTCCATGCTAAACCATTATAAGTATAAGTCATCCATTGACCTGCCAGATTATAAATCTGCAACTGATCACCTGAACCAGCATTCTTTAGAGCTGCTAATATATCCACCGAATGATCAGCCGGCGAGGAAACAAGGTTGTAGCAAGGCGCATCGCTCGTGCCTTGCGTAATCACCCGCACGACATCGCCGGTACCGACCTGCCCGACCACATAAAACGGATTCGCAAAACTCTGGCGAATCACCACCAGCGCATCGCCGCGCGCAATGCCTGCCGTATCGGGAGTCGGCGACTCGGTAACTCCGCCGCTTGCAGTTACCTGATTGACCGTCTGCCAATAAAGAACTCCACCCGCACCCTCCCGGAGTTCCCAGGTGTTAAAGAACTGTGTATCCTTGTTAAGGACATGAATCGTATCCCCCTCCATCAAATTCGCAGTGTGGATGATATTGGAAACGGCAATCGGCTGATTGTCCTTAGCATTGCACGCACACCACGGCACCGCGACGATCGTCTTCTTGGAGGTGCTGGCGATCTTCATGATGCCATAAGTGTTGGAACACTCGGCCACAGGTTGTTCCGTAGGTGCCGCGTCTTCGGCCCAAACCGCCGCCACCATCAAAACCGCAAAGAGCGAAATCACTTTCTTCATGTTCATTCCCTCCTTTACTCCGCCGCTTCCTTCACAAGCGGCTCACGCACCACGCTGAAGAAGCGCGCATCGCCGCTATCGATAACGAAAGTGGCATCCGTCTTCTCGCCGGACACCGTGGCCGGAACCTCAAGCGCATAGGATGTGAGCTTGCTGGGCGTTTCGCCCATCACCACATTGTACTTGACGCCGGGCATCAGATCCCCGACCTCGAACTCGACGCGCGCCGCATCGACCACGCGGAACGACTTGAAGCGCGGCGGCTTGAAACCCTTGACTTCCGACGGCTGCCAATCTACGCCCGCCGAGACCGCAATCGCCGCCGTGCCACCTGCCACTTCGCAAACTGCCTGCTCCGGAGCCGAGGTCTCGCCGTTCACGACCTGCGGCAACCCCTTCGCATCCGCCGCCGCCACCGCCGTCTTGCTGGCATCGCGCGTATCAAGCATCACCACCGAATATTTGCCGTCCGTCGGCGCCTCCTTCCAGTCGATCTGGAACACGGTGTAGGGGCAGCGACCACCCTTGGCGAGTTTCGCAAAATAAATGACCTTATCGCCCTCGACCTTCGGCTCGCCCGCGAGCGTAAGCCCGCCAAACGCGGCGTTTTTCGTCCACACGAGCGCGAACCACTCGCCGTCAACCACCGTTGCCCCATCGGCATACTTATCGGGACCAGACGTGGAAAACCCAATAAGAACATTATTGGCATCTGCAAAAACACCAACAGAAGCCGCAGCCACGAAGGCAAAAACGAAACATTTTAAAAGTTTTAGCATGCTCATTTTGCTTCTCCTACCAAATAACTATCGTAATTATACTAAATTGAGCGCATCCATGTCAAGGGCGACTTTTAAATCTTTTTTCGGCGGCCGCGCCGACGAAATCCAACGCCATGCCTTCAAGATCGACGCCGCCTTCACCGAACGGAGCATAACCTGCCAGCGATACCAACCGTCGGCTTTTTCTATCGACGAAGGCAGCGCCTCGCCGACCACGAGCCCCGGCTCTTGCCGAGCGAAATTCTTAAGCCCCTTGGCATACATCTCCGCCCAATCGGCCACGAACCGCAAATCCTTCGACCTGAAGTTAACCATCGCCAGATGACAGTAGGGCGGATAGAAGCCCTCCTCGCGATCGCGAAGCTCGCGCCGAGCGAACGCGGCGAAATCGCCGCGCGCGGCCTCGCCGAGCACCGGCGCCTTCGGGTCGTAGCTCTGAATGAACACCTCGCCCGGCAGCTCCGCGCGCCCCGCGCGCCCCGCCACCTGCGCGAGCAGCTGAAAGGTCCGTTCGTTCGCCCGAAAGTCAGGACGGTTAAGGGAACTGTCGGCATTGAGAACGCCTACCAGAGTGACATTCGGAAAATCAAGCCCTTTGGCGATCATCTGGGTGCCGAGGAGAATGTCGGCCTCGCCGCGCCGAAACGCCGACAGAAGCTCGTCGTGCGAATGACGGCGGCTCACCGAATCGGCGTCCATGCGGATGATGGCCGCGCGCGGAAAACACTTCGCGAGCGCCGCCTCCACCCGCTGGGTGCCGATCCCCTGAAAGGAGAACGCCGTCGAACCGCATTTCGGGCACGCCTTGGGAAGTTCCGCCCACCCGCCGCAGACATGGCACCTGAGACACCGGTCGACGCGGTGGTAGGTATAGGGCAGCGAACACGCGGGACACTCGGCCACGAAACCGCAGGCGGCGCAGGCGAACTGCCGAGCATAGCCGCGGCGGTTCAGGAAGAGAATCGTCTGTTCGCCGCGGTCGAGCCGAAGGCGCATCGCCTCCAAGAGCACGGGCGAGAAGATGGCGCCCTGCGCGAGCGTCCCCGGCGCTCCCTCCGCCGAACGGTCAACGAGGTGGATCGCCGGCAGCTTCCCCGCCCCCGCGCGGCACGCCATCGCCACTTGCGCGTATTTGCCGCGCTCCACGTTGAGCCAGGTTTCGAGCGAAGGCGTCGCCGAACCGAGCACCACCTTCGCCCCTTCGATCATCCCGCGCAGCACCGCGGCGTCGCGCGCGTGATAGCGGGGATTGTCCTCTTGCTTGTAGCTCGGCTCGTGTTCCTCGTCCACGACGACCAGCCCCAGGTTCCGCACCGGCGCGAAGACGGCGCTCCGCGGCCCCACCACGACCCGCGCCTCGCCCGCGCGGATGCGGTGCCATTCGTCATAGCGCTCACCGTCGGAGAGCGCCGAGTGGAGGACTGCCACCTGGTTCCCGAAGCGCGAGGCGAAGCGCTGCACCGTCTGCGGCGTAAGGGCGATTTCGGGCACCATCACGATCGCCCCGCGCCCGGCCGCGAGCTCCGCAGCGATTGCCTGCAAATAGACCTCGGTCTTCCCCGAACCCGTCACCCCGTGGAGCAAGAGCGGCTTTTCCGCCGCGCCAATCGCCCGCAGAGCCGCCGCCTGCTCGTCATTGACTTTAAGCGGATGCGTGGGGAGAATGCGCTTCGAACCCAGCGGATCGCGCCGCCGCGCGCGCACCTTGAGCGCAATGAGACCGCGCTGCCCCAACTGGCGAAGCGTAGCGGGAGTGGTCTTCAGCTCTTCGCAGAGGGAAGCGAGATACCCGCCTCCGAGCCGCACGATCTGGTCGTAGAGCCATTGCTGACGCTCGGTGAGCTTGATTCCGCCGATTGACAACATCGGCTCCACGTAGAGGAGTTCGCGCGGACGCACGTTCTTCTTGAGAACCGAAGCGGGGAGCGCCGCCTTAAGCATCGATTCGAGCGGCGCGGCCGTATAGGTGGAAAGCTTCCGGATCAGCGTCAAGAGCGCGGTCGAGAAAAACGGCGTTTCATCCACAATCGCCGTAATGGGCCGAAGGCGATATCCCCCACCTTCCCCTTCCACTCCACCTCCACCTCCACCTTCCCCCTCCACCTCCATCGCAAAGCCCCGCGCCTCGCGGTGCCCGAACGGAACGGAAAGAAGCTGGCCGATGGCCAGCTTCTTTCTTAGCCCTTCCGGAACCTCGTAGGTAAACAGCCGGTCGAGCGATAGGTCGATAGCGACCTTGACGAGCATCCGCAATTAGGGGAGCAGATACTCGAGCTGAACCGTCGAGGGGAACGAAATGCTCTGACGGTTGTAAACGATGTTGTACTTCGCGTCCTTGGCCTTGAAGACCTCGGCGGAACCGCCCTTGTGGACGATGACGCAGGCCTTGTTGCCGAACGGCGTCGAATACTGACCCTCGCCGAGTTTCAGCTTGTCGGTCTTATCGGAGGAGATGTACTCGCCCGAGACCGCGAACTGATCGATGGCCGAGTCGGCATTGCGCGAAACGAGCACGGGGATGATATCTTCCATTTCGGAAGTGACACCCTTGCAGACGATCCACGCGACGTTCTGCTGCTGGAGGTCCTTGCCCGACATGCTCGGCACGCCCGAACCGGAGAGGACGCTGATATCGCAGCTGCGGACATACGGATCCCACTCGGCGGTGCCGTAGTTATCGATGTCGAAGACCTCCTTGAAGTAGGTCGTGGCATCGCTGAACGGCATGCCGGCGATATCCTCGCCGTCATCGGACTGCTGATCGGCACTCACAGGCCACATGGAAGGAAGACCCTTGCCTTCACGCTCGATGTTGCACTGCGTAATACCTTCGAACAACTTACGACCGCGCATCGACATGGACGACGCATTGGCAGAGAGCATTGCGGAGGAGATTGCCGGGAACAGCGCACCCATCAGAATGCCGAGAATGCCGATGACAACGAGCAGCTCGACGAGCGTAAAACCTTTATTTGACTTGTTCATTTTTGTGAGTAACCTTTACTTGGTTGTTGATGAGGACATTATCGCATAAATCTGAAAAATATGCAAGTGCCTTTTTTAGCTCACTCCGCGCCGAGGGCGAGACCGATGGACTTGAGGTCCTCGGCATCCACCGCATAGGCGGGGTCGATTTCGATCGGCAGCGCGGGATTCTTCACCTCGACGCCAGCGGCGGCGAACCAGCGGCGCCACTTGGCCATCATGTCGGCCTTGCAGGTGGCGGGGCTGTCCTTCCCCTCGGCGTTCTTGACGGGCGAGAACTCCTCCTGCTGCTCGAAGGCGAGGAACGCCGCGCGCCGCGCATTGGGGAGGATGTCGAAGATGAACTTCTCGAACTTGTAGCCGTTCGGCTCGGCGGGCTTCACCACCTTGCCCTTCGCATCGACGAACGGAATCTTCTTGAACGCGAGGTGGAGCGGCATCCGCTTGGACGCCTCGCGTTCGAGGAACGCGCGGTCGAAGACATGGATTGCGGGCGAGCCGTAGAGGAAGTAAAGCTTCCCCGCCTTGTCCTTGCGGTTGCACTGCTCGTCGGTCATCTCGGTGTATTCGATCATGCGGTAGCGGTCGCCGAACTTCATCGGCATCCCCACCTTCTCGTAGGGATCGCGCTTCGCGCAGAGCTTGAGCGAATACTCCGACTTCATCGCCACATGATAGCCGATGAACGCGGGATCGGCGATCTCCACGAGGGGATTGTCAACCTGGAAGAAGAAGACCGACTTGATGCCGCGCTTCTTCATGTCCGCGAGCGCCCCCGAGCGCTTCAGCGCCGCCAGTAGCCCGCCGTGACCGTCGGGCGACATGAAGACATGCCCCGGCTGGTCGAGGATGATCTTCCCCTCCTTCGTCATCCCCGGCCACATGCCCTGGGTGAAGAAGAAGACGTCCTTCGGATTAAGGCCGAAGAAGTCGTTCTCCTCGAAGCAACGCTGGGTGGCGGCGTTATTGGCCTCGCTCGTCATCACGTAGAAGGGAATCGCCGCGCCGTAGCGGATGGTGCGCGCAAGGATCTTGCGCGCGTGGAAGTAGAAGAGCGGGGCGCCGGTAATCGGCCCGATCGAATAGCACCCCTTAGGGCCGTCGTAGCCGAGCCGCGAGCCCTGGCCGCCGGCGACGAGCAGCGCCGCGACGCGCCCCGCCTTAAGTTCCTTCTCGCCCGCCGCGACGGCGTCCTTGAGCGCCTTGCCCTTCAGGACCGCCACCTTCGGCGCCTTGCCCTTGGAGCTGTCGAAAAGATCTCCGCCGGCCTTGAGCGCCGCCCGGCAGGACTTCACGTCCTTCGCGTCGATCTTCGCGATCTGGTCGAGGAGCGCCGCACGCTCCTTCGACGAGAGTTTCTTCCAATAGGCGAGCACGTGCTCCTGCGCGCAGCTCTTCAACAGTTTTTCGGCTTCAGCGTAATTCATGATTTTCCTCCTTAAGACCGTAGGTGTGTGAAGTAGATTATATCAAAACGCGCGACGCTATGCGCGGAACTTGACGCGGTTCCCCGTGGTAGGCACGAGGCGAATGACGGTAGGGCCGTTCGTCCGGAAGACAAGCGGCACGGAATGCTCCGGCAGCCAGCGGCGGCGGAAATCGCCCTTCACGCTTTTTTCGCCCGCCATCCTGAAGACCGGATTCCCGTCCTCGAAGTCCACCGTAAGCCCCGCCCCCCAGACCCTGACCCCCGTCCGCCGCGGATGCGCGTCAAGCTCGGAAAGCACCTCGGCGAAGAGCCGCCGATAGTCCTCAGGCGTCCGGCCAGAGCTCATGGGCCTTCTCGCGCAGCTTGTACTTCTGGATCTTCTGCGAGGCCGTCATCGGGAATTCCCGCAAGAAATAAACGTACTTCGGAATCTTGAACCAGCTGATCTTGTTCTTGCAGAACGCCGCCACATCCTCGTCGTTCAGCATCACCCCGTCCTGCGGAATGATGAACGCCGCGGGTTGCTCGCCGTACTTCTTCGAAGGGCAACCGACCACCGCCACGTCCCGGACGCCCGGCATCGTGCCGAGGAAATCCTCCACCTCCTTGGGGCTGATGTTCTCGCCGCCGCGGATGATGAGGTCCTTAAGCCGCCCGGTAATGTAGAAGTAGCCGTCCTCGTCCATCTTGCCGATGTCGCCGGAATGAAGCCACCCGTTCGCGTCGATGCACTTTGCCGTCTCGACGGGCATATTGTAGTAGCCCTTCATCGTATTGAAGCCGCGGCAGCAGGTCTCGCCGTCGGTGCCGAGCGGCGCGAGCTCATGCGTCTCCGGGTCGATAATCGCCACCTCGATGCCCGGCAGCGCCTGCCCGATGGTCTGACATTTCCGGGCGACGGAGGTCTCGAAATAGCGCGTCATCGTCATCACCGGCCCCGCCTCGGTAAGCCCGTAGGGGTTGCAGATCTCCCGCATGAACATCTTCGACTGCGCCTGTTCCATGCGATGGACAGGACACGCCGACCCCGACATAATGCCGGTCCTGAGCGAACGGAAGTCGAAGTGACTGAAGAGCGGATGGTCGAGCATCGCGATGTACATCGTCGGGACGCCGTAGGTGGCCGTACACTTCTCGCGCTCGATCGAGGTCATCACCTGCACGGGATCAAACTTCTCGAGGAAGACCATCGTCGCGCCGTGGTTGACGCAGCTCATCACCCCGAGGACGCACCCGAAGCAGTGGAAGAGCGGCACGGGAATGCAGACGCGGTCGCGCGCGGAGAGGTTCTGGCACGCGCCGATCCAGAAGCCGTCGTTGGCGATGTTGCGGTGCGTGAGCTGCACGCCCTTCGGAAAGCCCGTGGTGCCGCTCGTGTACTGCATGTTGACGACATCGTTCACGTCCACCTCGGCCTGCCGACGCTCATAATCCGCCTGCGGCACTTCGCACGCGAGCGACTTGAGCTCGTTAAGCGAGAACATCCCGCGGTACTTTTCGCCGCCGAGGAAGAAGACGCGCTTCAGGTGCGGATACTTCGCGCTCCTGAGCTCCCCGCGCGGGCACTCCTTCAGTTCGGGGATGAGCTTGTTGATCACCTCCACGTAGTCGCAATCGCGATAGCCGTTGATGACGAAGAGGTTCTCCGCGTCGGACTGCGAGAGCGCGAAATCGATCTCGTGTTCCTTGTAGTTGATATTGAGCGGCAGCAGCACCGCGCCGATCTTGGCGGTAGCGAACATCAGCACCACCCAATGGGGGACGTTCGTCGCCCAGAGCGCCACCTTTTCGCCGCGCTTGACGCCGAGCGCCATCAGCCCCTTGGCGACAAGATCCACCTCTTCGCCGAACTGATACCAGGAAAGCCGATAGTCGCGGTCGGCATAGACGACGGCGTCGTTTTCCCCGCACCGGGCGATGGTCTGGTCGAGAAGCTGCCCCAAGGTGTATTCGCGGGTGATTGGCAGGTTGTGCCACGGCGTCCCCGTCGAGACGGATTCGGCGAACGGCGGCCGTGACGGCGCCGAACCGAACGGATCGGACAATTTGAATTTAGTCATCTCTCCACCTCCTGTGCACCCAGAGATACTGCTCGGGGTATCGGCGTATGGCCGCTTCCATGCGGTCGTTCAAAAGCTGCGTAAGCCCGTCGCGATCGCCGTCCTTCGGAAAGACGAGGGGCTTGTCACCCACGAGACGGTAGCGATAGGGGGCGATGCGCACAAACGAACCGACAACGACAGGCGCCCCCGTACGCATCGCAAGGCGCGTCGCCGAGGTGAATGTGCGCGCCGGCCGGCCGAAGAAACGGAGATGCGCCCCCTTGTGACAGTACTGGTCGGAAAGAATGGTCATCGCCGCGCACGAGGCGAGCCACCCGCGGATCACCTCGGGGGTAAAGCCGCGGTTCTTATCGACAATCGTCACCGGCCCGCGGAAATGGTGCTTTTCGATCCAGTTCGCAAGAAAGCGGTTGTCGAGCTTGCGGGAAACGGCGTACATCGGGCGCGCAAAAGAAAGGACATTCGTCGCCGCCTCCCAGACGCCGTGATGCGAAGAGACGAGCAGAATGGGTTTTTCGGGCGTATCCAGCAGAAGCTTCACCGTCTCGGGATCCGCCTCCGAAAAGTCGAGATGTTCGCGCCAATTCGCCGCCGTCACCACCCCGGGGACGCAGAGCGCCTCGAAGATGTGACCGAGGAAATGACCGAACGAACGCTTCGCGAGCCGCCGCGCCGAAAGCTCGTCCGCCGCAATGCCGGCGCGCAACAGGTTCTCAACGGCGGTTTTCCGCCGCTTGACGAGAAAAGGCCAGAGGAATGAGCCGAGGGCGCACCCCCAGCCGTAGGCATGTCGCTGACCGAAACTCAACGAACCGTCCATCGTCCCTCACTCAAAGCGAATCGTCGCCGCACGGCCGTGGCCGTCCAACCCCTCGACCTGCGCGAAGGCCTCGATGGTGGCGCGGGTCTCGGCGAGATCGCGCTCCGTAAAGGCGACGAAACTGTGCCGCCGCCGGAAATCGTCGGGCGTAAGCCCGTTGAACATGTTCGCCGCGCCGCCCGTCGGCAGCACATGGCTCGGGCCGGCGACGAAATCGCCCGCCGATTCCGGCGTCCATGGCCCCGCGAAGACGGCACCCGCGCTCCTCACGCCCTTCATCACCTTGAGGGCGTCCTTGGTCATGATCTCGAAGTGTTCGGGCGCAAAGCGGTTGACGACCTCCAGTCCCTCCGCGAGCGACTTCGCCACGACGATCAGCATGCCGCCGCGATCGATCACCCGCTCGACGAGCGCGCGCCGCGAGAGGGTCTTCGTCTGGGCGAGGACCTCGGCGCGGAGGCGCTGGGCGAGCTTCTCCGAAGTGCAGACGCAAAGCGACTTCTCGTAGCCGGAGCCGTGCTCGGCCTGCGAAAGGAGATCGGCGGCGATCCAGCGGACGTCCACCGACCCGTCCGTCAGGACCGCGATCTCGCTCGGCCCCGCCACCTGGTCGATGGCCACATAACCGAAGACCTGACGCTTCGCCGCCGTGACAAAGGCATTGCCGGGACCGGCGATCTTCTGCACCTTGCGACAAGTCGCCGTTCCGAACGCCATCATCCCGATCGCCTGAATGCCACCGACGCGGTAGATCTCCGTCGCCCCCGCGAGCTTGAGCGCATAGAGGAGGACGGGGTTCACCTCGCCCGTCCTGCCCGCCGGCGTGCAGGCGACGATCTCCTTCACGCCCGCCGCCTTCGCCAACGTCACCGTCATGATCGAAGTGGAGGCGAGCGGCGCCGTCCCGCCCGGCACATAGACCCCGACGCGGTCCATCGGCGTATAGAACTCGCCCGCCTTGCCGCCCCGCGGCGTCTTCATCGACCAGTCGCGCCTCAGCGACGCCTTCGAGAACCTGAGCACGCGCCGATGCGCATCGCGGACTGCCTTCAGGAGCTGCGGGGAGATGCCCGCCGCCGTGACCTTCGCGAGATCGACCCTGAGTGCGGATGCGTCCGACGCCTTGAAGCCCTCGAACTTCCGCACCAGTCCGAGAACCGCCCGGTCGCCCTGCGCGCGGATGGCGGCGGGCGCCGCCGCCGCCGCCTTTTCCGCCTCCTCGGGAAACGCTGGACGCGCATTGAACTTTTCGATAACCGGCGAACCGGCCCTGACGATCTTGATCATAGTTTCTTCTCCACTATCTTACCGCCCATCATGCACTTCACCGTACACTCCGCCGCCAGTTCGTCGCCGACATAGCCCTTGGCCGCATAGACCCCCAGCGGCGGACGCTCGCGCTCGATCTTGATTACGGTGGTAAGCGTATCGCCGGGGCGGACCGGCCGCCGGAAGCGCACGCCGTCAACGGCGGCAAGCGCGAACGCCACCTGCTCGCCCAGGATGCCGCGCGCCACTACCGCCGCACCCGCCACCTGCGCCATCGCCTCAATGAGGATGACCCCGGGGACTACGGGAAAATCGGGGAAGTGCCCTCGGAAGAAATCGTTTTTCTCGACCGTGAAGAGATATTCGCCCACCGCCCCCGTCTCATCGGCAGCCATGAGCTTATCGACGAAGAGAAACGGCGGCCGATGCGGCAGCAGCTCGATTCCCGGTCGGTCATAGGTGTTCTTGAACGTCGGCAGATCCATATTACTCCCCCGTGTGTGTGATGGGCTTCCAGCACTTGGTCGGGAAGAACAAGGTCCCGATGACGGAAGCCGAAAGTATCAGCGAAAAAAGCGGAAAGGTAAGCACGGCGCCCATGTCCGGACGACGCTTCTTCTGCGAAAGCGCCACTCCCGCGAACGCCGTCACCCACCCCATCACGAACACGAATCCGAAAACTGAAAGGAAGAACACTCCGGCCGCCGCAAGACTCTCGCCGCGCACGGCCTTGACGACGAAGGCAACGATGTTGAAGCCATGGATGAACGCCACCGACATGCCGGTCAGAATCGCGAAAAAGCAGTCGAAAAGCCGCAGGGAAGGCCGCCGCCAGAGCGTTCCGAGCCAGGGCCGGAAATAACGGTACACCACCTGCCAGCCGCCAGTGGACCACCGCCGCAGCTGCCGCCACATCGCGGATACCGTGACGGGCTGCTCGTCGGCATAGTCGGCCGCAGGCAGATACGCCACGCGCGTTCCCGCGAGGTTGCGCTGGACGGTGAACTCCACGTCCTCCACGAAGGTCGAGGTCTTCCAGCCCTCGGGTCCGAGCGCGGAAAGGAGGAACGCAAAGCCGGTGCCCGTCAGTTTCCCCGAGAGCCCGAGGTTCGTCCGCACGCGGTTGGAAAGCTCGTTCATGATATCCCAGTAGATCGCATACCATCCGGCGATCGTATTCGCCCGCGCATTGGAGGCGTGGCGGCACCCGGTAACCACGCTCTCGCCGCCCAGCAGCGCCGCGTTCGCCGCTTCGAGCCAGTTGTCGGCGGCGGCATTGTCCGCGTCGAAAACGGCCACCGCGTCAAACCGCCCCTCCGCCCGCACGCGCTCGACCCCCCAGGCGAGCACCTCGCCCTTCCCGGCTGACGGCGTGGTCTTCTCCCAGACCGTCGCCCCCGCCGCCCGCGCCCGGGCAACCGTTTCATCGGTGCAGTTGTCGGCCAGGACGATGATCTCCCGAAGCGCAACGGGGTAGTTCCCCATGAGGATGCTCTTCACCGGCAGCCGGATCACCCGCTCCTCGTTGCGCGCGCAGACGAGCACGGCGAAACGGAGCTTCGGCCCGCAGGACTGGAAGACCTTCGCCGGCCGGAGCAGACCCGCGAGCACCACGAACGTCGACCAGAAGAAGACGACGCTCAGCGCGATGCACAGGATATCGAGCAGTTCGCCCAAGCCCTCACCCCTCGAACCTGCGGAAGGCGAGGACGCCGTTATGCCCGCCGAAACCGAGCGAACTTGAAAGCGCCACGCGGAGCACGCGGCTCACCCCGACATTCGGCGTGTAGTTGAGATCGAGCGGCACCTCACCCGCCTCGACGTTCACCTCCAAATCGGGCTTCTCGTAGTTGATCGTCGGCGGCACGAAGCCCTCGTGGATGGCAAGCGCCGTAATCGCCGCCTCCAGCGCGCCGGTACCGCCGAGAAGATGCCCGTGCATCGACTTGGTGGAGGAGATGTTGATCTTCTTCGCCCCCTCCTCGCCGAAGACCTGCTTGAAGGCCTTGGTCTCCATCTGGTCGTTGAGGTGGGTCGAGGTGCCGTGGGCGTTGATGTAATCGACCGTGGACTTGTCAGCGACGCCAGCGTCCTGAAGCGCAAGCTCGATCGCCTTCACCGCGCCGGCTCCCGACGGATCGGGAGCGGTGATATGATAGGCGTCGGAAGTGGCACCATAGCCGGCAAGCTCCGCATAGACGCGCGCCCCGCGCGCTTTCGCGTGCTCCTCGCTTTCGAGAATAAGCGCCGCCGCGCCTTCGCCCATCACGAAACCGTCGCGATCGGCATTGAACGGCCGCGATGCCTTCTCGGGGGTGTCGTTGAAATGCGTGGAAAGAGCCTTCATCTTCATGAACCCGCCCACGGTGAACTCGAGGATCACCGCCTCCGAACCGCCCGCGACCACCACGTCCGCACGACCCGCGCGGATCATGTCGAGCGCGAAGCCGAGCGCGTCCGTAGAGGAGGCGCACGCCGTCACCACCACCTGTGTCGGGCCCTTCGCCCCAAGCGCGATGGATACATTGCCTGCCGCCTCATTAGAAATCAGCTCCGGAACCGCAAGCGGCGAAATCCGGTCGGGCCCGCGGTCGAAGAGCGTCTTGTAGGCGTCGCCGGTCACATCCAAGCCGCCGATGCCGTTACCGAAGAGGACACCCACGCGATCCATATCGGGACGGTTCTCGTCGGTATAGCCGGCATCCCGCCAGGCCTCCACCGAAGCGGCTACCGCATACTGCGCGAAAAGCGCCATATGCCGCGCCGCCTTCTTATCGACGAGCCCGCCGCCGATGGCATACTCCTCGAAACCCTTCACCTCGCCCGCCACCTGACAGGTGCAGCGCGACGGATCGAACTTGGTGATGCGCCCGATACCCGGCGTCCCCGCCTTAATGCTCGCCCACGCCGCGTCCTTGCCGTTGCCGTTCGCACACAGCATCCCGATGCCGGTAATCAGAACCTTCTTCATTGACCTTAGTCCTTTTTGGTTACGCTTTGTCCGTCCTTGGAGTCCTTGACGAGCCACCCCTTCGCCGCGAGCTCATCGCGAAGACGATCCGACTCCGCCCAGTTCTTCGCCGTACGCGCCTCCGCGCGCTGGTCGAGGAGCGCCTGAATCACGGCCGGAATCTCGACGGCCTTCTTCTCGTTCCCGAAGAAGATGACGCCCAACACCTCGTCCATCTTGCGGAAGACCGGCAGAACGCCAGTGCCGCCCTTGCCGTTCGTCTCGCGGACAAGCTCGAAAAGCGCGGCAAATGCCTTCGGGACGTTGAGGTCGTCGTTGACTGCCGCCGCGAAGTCATCAAGATGCTTCTGCGCCCAGTCCGGCACCGTTCCGTCCGTCGCCTTCTCCACGCAGCGGTCGATCTTCTCCAGCGACTTGCGGGCGTCTTCCAGCGCACTGAAAGCGAAGTTGAGTCCGCTACGGTAATGCGCGTTGATGAGGACGTATCTGATCTCGCGCCCCGTATAGCCCTTCTCCAGAAGGTCCCTGAGCGTAAAGAAGTTGCCTAGCGACTTCGACATCTTCTCACCGTTCACCCTGAGGTGCGCGCAATGCATCCACGTCTTAACGAACTCCTTGCCCGTCGCCGCCTCGGCCTGGGCGATTTCGTTTTCGTGATGCGGAAAGAGGTTGTCGATGCCGCCCGTATGGAGATCGAAGGTCTCGCCTAAGTACTTCATCGACATCGCCGAGCACTCGATGTGCCAGCCGGGGCGGCCCTTGCCCCACGGCGAATCCCAGCCGACAGGACCGTCGCTCGGCTCCCATGCCTTCCAGAGCGCGAAGTCGCCGACGTTCTCCTTGTCGTATTCGTCATCCGCGCAACGGAGCCCCGTGCGCTGATGGTCGAAGTCGATGTGGGCGAGTTTGCCATAGCCCGGGAACTCGCGCACCTTGAAATAGACCGACTTGTCCTCGCTCTGGTACGCAACCCCCTTCTCCATCAGCTTCTGAACGAGCGCGATCATCTCGGGGATGTGGTCGGTCGCCGCCGGATAGACCTCGGCCGGCTGAATATTGAGCTTCCCGAGGTCGGCGAAGAACGCATCCTTGTAGGTCTTCGTATAGTCGGTGAGCTTCACCCCCGCGGCATTCGCACCCCGGATCGTCTTGTCATCGACATCGGTCAGGTTCATCACCTGCTTCACCTTCATCCCGTTAAACTGGATGACGCGGCGGAGAATGTCCTCGAAGGTGTAGGCGCGGAAGTTTCCGATATGCGCGAAGTTATAGACCGTCGGGCCGCAGGTATAGAGCCGAATCGTGTTGTCGGCAAGCGGCGTCAGCTCCTCGTTACGACGGGTCAGCGAATTGAAGACGTTCATCGGGAAGTTGAGAAGTTGAGAGGTTGAAAAGTTGAGAGGGTGAGAAGTCAAACAAGGCCAAGTGCCGACAAGGTCTTCTTCATCTGCGCAAGCTTCGCGTCATCCGTCTCGCAGAGCGGCAGGCGGAAGACGCGCTCGCACTTGCCCATCAGGGCGAGCGCTTCCTTGACCATCACCGGATTCACGTCGATGAAGAGATCGTGGAAGAGCCGGTAGTACTTCGCGTGGTACGCGCGCGCCTTGACGAAGTCGCCCGCGAGCGCGAGACGCACCATATCGCCCATCTCCTGCGGGATCACGTTCGAGGCGACCGAGATTACCCCCTCAGCGCCTACCGCCATCATCGGAAGCGCGAGCGAATCGTCGCCCGAAAGGACGGTGAAGTCCGGCAACAGGTTCTTGATGGCGCTCACCCGCTCCACCGACCCCGCCGCCTCCTTGATGGCGACGATGTTCGGGTGCTTCGCGAGCCGGACGACGACATCGAGCGGAATCTCCCGGCCAGAGCGGCCCGGCACATTGTAGAGGATCACGGGAAGCCCCAGGTCCGCAATCGTCATGAAATGGCGGTAAAGCCCTTCGGCATTCGGCTTGTTGTAATAGGGCGTGACCTGAAGCGAGGCACCCGCCCCGCCCATCGTGATCGCCGCCTTGGTGAGCGAACCCGCCTCGGCGGTCGAATTCGCGCCGGTACCGGCGATGATCTTCGCCTTCCCCTGCGCGAACTCAATCGTCTTCGCGATCACCTCATGGTGCTCCGCGTGGGAGAGAGTCGGCGATTCGCCGCTCGTCCCCACGGAGCAGATGCCCTCGATGCCCGCCGCGGTCTGCGCCGCGACCAGCGCCTTGAGCGCGCCGTAATCGACCGCCCCGTCCTTGCCGAACGGGGTGACGAGCGCGGTAATGGTGCCTTTAAGCGTCATTTAGCCGTTCTTCTTTTCGAAGTCCTTCATGAACGCGACGAGCGCGTCAACGCCGGCCATCGGGAAGGCGTTGTAGATCGAAGCGCGGAGTCCGCCCACCGAACGATGGCCCTTGAGGGAGCTCATGCCAAGCTTCTTGGCCTCGTCGAGGAAGAGCTTCTCAAGCGCCTCGTCGCCGTTCTTGATGCGCCAGGTGACGTTCATGTTGGAGCGGAACTCCTTGACGGCCGTCCCGGTCCAGAAGTCGCTCGAATCGATGACGTCGTAGATCTTCTGCGCCTTCTCGGCGTTGAGTTTGAAGAGGTTCTCCTTGCCCATCTTCTTGACCCACTTCATGGTCTCGCCGAAGATGTAGATGCCCCAGGTCGGCGGCGTATTGTAAAGCGAGTTCTCATCGACATACGTGCGGTACTGGAGCATCGTCGGGATCTTCGGGCACCCCTTCTCCGCGAGTTCCTTCCTGATCGCAACGACCGCCATGCCCGAAGGGCCGAGGTTCTTCTGCGCTCCCGCGTAGAACATGTCGAACTGGTTGTAATCGCGCTCGCAGCTGAGAATGTCCGAGGACATGTCGCAGATGAGCGGCCCGTTCACCTTCGGGAAGACCTTGAGCTCCGCGCCGGCGATCGTCTCGTTCGAGCAGAGGTGATAGTAGGCCGCGTCCTCCGTCCACTTCCACTCGTCGGCCGTCGGCATGCGCGTGGGAATGTCCTTCGCGCAGTCGGCGGATACATTGCACTTCACCCCGCGCAGCTCCGCGACCTTCTGGCCCTCCTTGAGCGCCTTCCCCGACCACCTACCCTGCTTGGCGTAATCGGCGTTCTTGCCCTGCCCGAGGAAGTTCATCGGAATCATCGCAAACTGCATCGAAGCGCCGCCCTGGATGAAGGTGACGGCCCAGTCGTCATTGAGGCCGCAGAGTTCCTTGAAAGTGGCGATCGCCTCCTGGTGAATCGCATCATAATCCTTGCCGCGGTGAGACATCTCCATCACCGACATCCCGCATCCCTTGTAATCGACAAGGTTCTGCTGGGCGTCCTGAAGGACTTCGAGGGGGAGAACCGCGGGACCCGCGGAAAAGTTATAGGCACGTGCCATTTTCTGTTGTTCCTTTGTTTTGTTTACGAATGGGGTTTGTAAAACCTCGATTGAAATTCACTTGAAAGTCGCGGCGAGCCGTTTCGCCCCCGCGCAGGCGGCGTCGTCGATGTGGCTGAACTTGCGTGCGTGGGTGCGGAGATTCTCCTCGAAGACCCCGGGCTTCAGCTCCAGCCACGACTGGAGCTCGCGCAGGAACTTCTCTTCGCCCGCCGCCAGCTCCGCATCCGCTGCGGCGATATCCCAGAGGATCTCATAAACCAGCAGCCGCGAGGACTCGGAGGAATAAGGCACGAAGATCGAAGCGTAATAGGACCCGGGCAGGCAGTTCGACCTGGCCTCCTTGAAGGTGTCGATGCAAAGCGCGCGATCCGCATCCGTGAGCCCCATGTCGCGGAAAAGCTTCTCGGCCACCTGCTGCTCGTCAAGCGAAACGCATCCGTCCGCCGCCGCCATCTTGGCGAGCACGCCAGAAAGCCCGCGCAGGAAGCAGTCGCGATAGATGCGCCGATGCTCGTCGGCCGTCACGCGGAGATCGCGCCGCGACCTGAAGACCGCCACGCCGAAAAGCGCAATCATCACGACCAACGCCACCACTGCCAGCATGATTTCCATTTTCAGTTTTCCTTTCGTTCCACGGGGATACCCCACGACTCCAACTTGTCGGCGATCCAGCCGAAACTCGCCTCGTGCATCTCGCGCGCCTTCCCGGCGGGAATGAGCGGGCCTGCGGCGATGCGCACGTCCTTCGAGGTGTCCACGGGGCCGAAGTCCTTGAAAATCCCCTTGAAGAGCCCCGCCTTGCGCGTAGGCATGCAGCGCGTATCGACGGCAATCGGCACGATCGGAATCCCCGCCTTCTCGGCCAGCTTCGCGCCGATCGAGGAGAAGTGCCGTTGCGAAAACACCTCTTGCCGCGTCCCCTGCGGGAAGATGAGGAAGCTGTCGCCACGCTGAATGCGCTTGAGCCCCACGTCATAGAGCTTCAGGAGGTCCGCCTTGGGATTCTTGCGCCCGATGCCGACCATCCCCATATGCTCGGCGGCGCGCGCCAACGCAGGCAGATGCGCAAGCGACTGCTTGGCGACGAAACTAAAAGGGCCGAAGGACAGGAGAATCGGCGGCAGCGCAATCGTCTCGTAAGTCGAGAGATGGTTCGCCAGATACATGACGGGGCCGCGATAATCGCGCCGCGCGGCAAAGCCCTCGACCGAGACATTCATGCCGAAGCGCTCGGCGATCGTGACCGTGGAAAAGCAGAACTCCGCCCAACGGTGCGTGTCGAGCCGGCGAAACGCCTCGGCGACGGCGCAAAACGGGAAGACCCGCGAGACCGCCAGCGAGAAGAGGAAGGTCGGCCACGCCCCTGGCGCACGACGGACAGGAGCGACATGCGCGGGATTGGAGCGGTAGCACCCCTCCTCCTTAAGCGCGGACTGAAACTCCGCCAGCGTCGTCCTGTTCTCCAGTGCCTTCATAATCCGTATCCGCCGTCACTCCTCCTCGGCATTTTCCTCTGCGGCCGCTTCCGCCTTCTCCGCCTCCTTGGCCTCCCGCACCTTCTTCAGCTGCTCCTGCACCTGCAGGAGGTTCGCGCGCATTTCCTCGCGCTCGGCGGCGCGCTTGGCGTTTTCCTCCTCCTGCCGTGCGGCCTCCTCCTGCTGGCGGGCGGCCGCATCCGCCGCCTCCTGCCGCCGACGTTCGGCATCCTCTGCGGCCTGCTGCTGCCTAAACATCCGGCGCTGACGCAGACTCCCGGACGGCGACCAGCCCGCGGACCGCGCTGCATTCGCCCCGCCGAAGGGTCGATTCGCCGTCGATGTCGGCGCATGTGCCGTCGCTGCCACCCGAGAATTGGCATTGGGATCATTGGCGGAATTGCCGCCGATAGTCAGCGAAACCTCGATGTTGTCCTTTTGAATCGTCATCGTGCCGCCGACTGGATCCGCCTCCTTGACGAGCCACCCGCCGTTCTCTTCGCCGACTTTGAGGTAATAGTGCTTCGGCGGCTTTTCGGAATTATCGGAAAACCCCACCATCGTATCGCCCTGCGGAGTCACGTTGATAACGGAAAAGCTGATGGAGCTCTGCAGTTTCTCCTGCTCCTTGGAAAGCTCGCGCTGTTCGGCCTTGGTGACTTCGCTGGGCGGACGGGTGGGATCGAACCCCGGCGGCGGTTCGCCGAACATCTGCCGGTCGATAATCGACTGGTAGCGCTCCAGCGGCAACCGCTCGGCCAAGGCACTCCAGCCGGCAAGCAAAGTAAATATAAAGACGACTCCACGCATAGGTGAATATTATAGCATATTTTGCCGACAGCACTGACAAACCGGTTGCGATGGTCTTTGAGGCGGGCGAGTACCCTCAAACCCGAACGATGCTCGCGCCGAGACGGGCGAGATTCTCCTCCACCGCCACATAGCCCCGGTCGATCCGCTCCACCCCGCCGATGCGCGACTCGCCCTTTGCGGCAAGCGCAGCGATGACCAGCGCAATGCCCGCACGGATATCCGGCGAATCGACCTCGGAGGCGACCAGCGGCGACGGGCCCGTCACCACCACCCGGTGCGGATCGCACTGCACCACCTTCGCCCCCATCTGCCGCAACGAATCGACGAAATAAAGCCGGCTCTCGAACATCTTCTCGAAGAAAAGACAGGTGCCGCGCGTCTGGGTGGCAAGGACGATCAGGAGCGAGAGGAGATCCGACGGAAAGGCCGGCCAGGTGCCGTCAGCCACCGAGGGAATCGCATCGCCGAGATCGTACTTCATCTTGAGCCGCTTCTTCGGCACGTAGCGCAGCTCCCCCTTCGCGCGATCCACCGTCCAGGTGACGCCGAAGCGCTGAAACACCCCTTCCAACACCTCGAACGGCTCCGGCTCGATGTTCGTGAGCGTCAATTCCCCGCCCGTCACCGCCGCCGCCGTGATGTAGCTGCCCGCCTCGATGTAATCGCACCCGACCCGCGCCACCGTCCCGTGAAGCCGCTCCACCCCCTCGATCACCAGCCGATTCGTCCCCGCCCCCTCGATCTTCGCGCCCATCGCCGTGAGCATCTTCGCGAGATCCACGATATGCGGCTCGCAGGCGGCGTTGTAAATGACCGTGCGGCCGGCAGCGAGCACCGAAGCCATGAGGATGTTTTCCGTCGCCGTCACCGACGCTTCGTCGAGAAGTATCCGCGCGCCCCTGAGCTCGCCGCGGAAGGACAGCGACTTCTTGCCCGCCTTGCCCTTCGCTCCCAGCGCACGGAAACCGGCGAAGTGCGTATCCAGCCGCCGGTGGCCGATCTGATCGCCGCCGGGCGGCGGCAGGGAAACGCGCCCGAGCCGCGAGAGGAGCGGCCCCGCGAAGAGGAAGCTCGTGCGAATCTTCCGCGCAAGCTCCCCCCGAATTTTCGCCGAACGCACTTTTGCCGCCGTGAGCACCGCCGATCCCGCCTTGTGATCACGCTGCACCTTCACGCCGAAGCTCTTCGCCACCTCCAGCATCAGCGCGACGTCGGTAATGTCGGGGAGATTCTCCAGCGTCACGCTCTCAGGCGTCAAAAGCGCCGCGGCGATCATCGGCAGCGCGGCGTTCTTGTTGCCGGAGACGCGATGCGTCCCCGCGATCGTACGGCGCCCCTGGATGACGAAGTGGCTCATCGCGCACTATCAGGCAAGCTCGTCGAGGCGGCGGGTCTCGCCGAAGACGATTAGCTTGTCGTCACTTTCGATGATGTCGCTCGCGAGCGGAATGACCACCCTGCGCGGCTTCTGCGGATCGGGATCGGCACGGCGAATGCACAGCACCGTCACCCCCGTGCGCTTACGGAGATCCGCCTCGGCGAGCGTCTTGCCGCGCACCCCGTCGGGCACGGGGATCTCGGCAATCGAATAGCCCTCGGAGACCTCCAGGAAATCGACGACGGAATGATTGGCGATCGCCCGCGCGAGCCGATGGGCGCTGTCGCGGTCGGGATAGACCACGGAATCGGCACCCACCTTGCGCAGAATCTTGCCGTGGAGTTCGCTCGTCGCCTTGGCGACGACATTGGGAACCCCCAGTTCCTTGCAGTTGGCGGTGGCCATAATCGACGCCTCCATATTGGAGCCGATGGCAACCACCACCACATCGCACTCGCCGAAGCCGGCCTCTTCGAGAACATGGGGCTGCGTGGCGTCACCCTGAAGGGCTGTCGCGAACTCGCTTGCACTCTGCATGGCAGGACGATTGCGGTCGATGAGCACCACCTCCGCCCCTGCGTTGGTGAGCGATTCCGCAAGCGACATCCCGAAACGCCCCGCTCCGATGATTCCGATCCTCTTCATAAGGAAAACCCTTTCAACTGCAAAACACGCCTATTATACCAAATTACCGACCACTCGCGCGCACCCTGGGGCTATGCGCGCGGATGTGCCTCGAAGAACTGCTCCTTCAGCCGATCCACCGACACGTGCGTGTAGATCTGCGTCGTCGAAAGCGACGAATGGCCCAACATCTCCTGCACGCTGCGCAAATCCGCCCCCGCATCCAGAAGGTGCGTCGCGAAACTGTGGCGCAGCTTGTGCGGCGAAAGGTCCGTCGGCAGGTTCGCTTCGGCGAGATAGCGCTTCATCCGCCGCTCGACGAACCGCGCCGAGATCCTCCCCAGCCGATCGCTCAAGAACACCGCCACCGCATCCGCCGCCAACTCAGGCCGCCCGCGAAGAAGAAACGCCCTCAGCTCCTTCATCGCCTTCAGCGCTTTCGGACCCAGGACGACCAGCCGATCCTTTGAACCCTTGCCCGTCACAATCACCCTCCCCGCCGGATCGGACACCTCCCCCCAGGTAAGCGCGATCATCTCGCCGATACGACACCCCGTGGAGTAAAGCGCCTCGAACAGCGCCGCATCCCGCAAGGCGGGATATTCGCCCAAGGTCCGCTCCTTGAAGTCAACGGCCGGACGCGCGAGCAGGCGGTCGATGTCGGCGGCGTCAATCACCTTGGGAAGCCGCCTGGCGAGCTTCGGCCCGCGCAAGAGCGAAAAGGGATTGTCCAGCACCAGCGATTCGCGCTGCAGGAAACGATAGAAAGCGCGCATCGCCGCAAGCTTGCGCCGCACCGTCGTCGCGCTCGCTCCGCCGGCGCTCAGCGCCGAGAGAAAACGCCGCGCTTCCTGATCGAGCACCCCGCCCCAGCCGTAGGGCGGCTTTTCGTTCGGCCAGCGGAAGCCGACGAACTGGGAGATGTCCAGCAGATAGCCGGAAAGCGTGTTCGGCGAGACGTTGCGCTCCCCGAGGAGGTGCTCCCTGAAACGTCCTAAGAACGGATCCGCAGCCGCCTCCCGCACCACCTTCATGACGCCGGCAGCTCCTCCGCGTCCGTCTCCGGCACATTCTCCAGACCCAGCTCCTTTTTCCGCGCGTTCAATTCCGGAATCTGCTCAAGATACGCCCGCGAAAGACGACGCAGGGCCACGGCCTGCCGCGGCGAAAGCGAATGCCGACGGAGGTATTGATTGGCAAGGGAATCGACAAACAGCCTGTCGTCATAGATCTTCCGCCCCCGCTTGGACGCCTTGCGCCATTCCTTCACGCCCTTCTGGAGAAGATCGAGGATGATCGGGATCGTGCGATCCGGCGGCGTCGAATCAAAGCCGCTCGGCACATACGGCAAGAGCTTCTCCCGCACCTCGGCAAAATCCGGAAGCGCTCCCGCGTTTTCCCCGACGGCGCGCGCGAGAATCGTCAGCTGCTTCGGCGAAAGCCCGCGCCCATGCTCCACCTGCTCGCGCAGACTCTTGATGAAGGGATTGCGCTCCATTCCGCCGATTCGGTCCATCACCTCAAAGCACCAGTTGACCACCGCCGGATCGGCCTTCTCGCCGCGTTTCACGGAACTGCCGGCAAGCCCCAGGTCCTTCAAACGCTTTTCGGCGTTGTAGATCTGATCAGCATAGAGCAGGACCATCCTGACGAGATACTCGAGCTGGCGGGCGCTCAGCTCCCGCTCGCCCTTCTCCGCCTGCTCGCGCACGCTCTCCACGAACGCCCGGTCGTCATACACCCGCTTGCCGACCTGCTTCGGCTCCTTCCATGCCTTCACCTCCGCAAGCATCGCGAAAACGGCGTCGAAGAGCGCACGGTCGGGCGCCTGCTCCACGCACTGGGCGAGCGCGGCGACGAACTTCGCATAGAAGGCGGAGAGCATCGCGTTCATCGACACCTTGCCCCCTTCGACGCCGTCGAGCTGCGACTCCATTTCGGCGGTATAGCCCACGCTGAAGAGCGAGTCCAGCTTCTTGACGAGCCAATCGCAGACCAGGATGCCGCGTTCGAGCGGCACCAGCTTGCGCTTCTCGGTCTTCGCGTAATCGCGGGCCTTCAGCGTCTCGATCGTCGCCGCATAGGTGGAAGGACGCCCCACCCCGTTCTCCTCCAGCGCCTTGATCAGCGCCGCCTCGGAATAATGGACCGGCCCCTTCGTCTGCTTCTCGTCCGCGAGCCAGCGCACGACCAGGAGCTCGTCGCCCTTGGCGAGTTCCGGAAGTTTCGCCACCTCGTCGGTATCCTCCGCTTCGTCATCGTCCTTCGCCTTCTTCTTGAGCGCAAGCTTCATCACCTTGAGAAAGCCCTCGAAGTCGATTTCGGTGGCGCTCGCCGTAAAGAGGTATTTGTGCGCCAGGAGCGGCTTCACCGGCTCGATCGACACCGTGGTGAGCGTGGTCTTCGCATCGGCCATCTGGCTTGCGAGGAAGCGCCGCCAGATGAGGTCGTAAAGCTTGAGCTCCTTCGCGTCCATCGCCTTGGCCGCGGCCGGGGTCAGCTGCACGTCGGTGGGACGAATCGCCTCGTGCGCACCCTGAGAGGATTCCTTCGACTTGAAGAAGTTGGGCTTCTCGGGATAGAACTCCGTGCCGTAGTTCGTCACGATGAAATCCTTCGCCGCGGCGCGCGCCTGCTCGGAGACGTTCACAGAATCCGTTCGCATGTAGGTGATGCGCCCCTGCTCGTAGAGCAACTGGGCGAGCTTCATCGTCGTCCCCGGCGAAAATCCGAGCACCGACGAGGCCGCCTGCTGCAGGGTGGAAGTGGTGAACGGAGGCAGGGCGTGGCGGGTCTTGGGCTGTCGCTTCACGTCCGCCACTTCAAGGGTGGCGTCCACCAGGTCGAGGAGAATGTTGTCCGCCGCCTGCCGGTTGCGGATAACGGGCTTTTCGCCGTCGAAGCGCGCGAGCTTGGCGACGAAGGAAAGCTGCGACGCCCCGTCCTTCGCCTCGACGCCGAGGAGATAATAGGTCTCGGGCGTGAAGGCGTCGATCTCACGCTGCCGTTCCACGAGCAGCCGCAACGCCACCGACTGCACGCGCCCCGCGCTCAGCGTGCGGTTATTGGCGCAGGAGATCGACTTCCACAAGAGCGGCGAAACCTTGTAGCCGACGAGCCGGTCGAGAATACGCCGCGCCTGCTGGGCGTCCACGAGCGGCAGATCGATCTCGCGCGGCTGAGCGACGGCGGCGAGGACGGCGCTCTTGGTGATTTCATTGTAGGTGACGCGACGAAAGGGCTTCTCCCCGGCAGCCGGCGAAAGCACTTCCCTCAGATGCCATGCGATGGCCTCTCCCTCGCGATCGGGGTCGCTCGCCAGATAGATCTCGTCACACGACTTGACGGCCGCCTTTAATTCGGAGACCACCTTCTCCTTGCCGTCGGAGACCTCGTATGTAGGCGTAAACGCCCATTCGTTCGAGCCCTTCTCCGCAATGCGGATGGCCCCGTTGCCGCGCGGCAGATCGCGAACGTGCCCTACCGAGCTCTTCACCACGAACCCGGGGCCAAGATATTTGGAAATGGTCTTCGCCTTCGCAGGCGACTCCACAATCAGCAATTTCTTCTTTTCAGCCATGATTCCTCTCAACTCCCACTTATTATCGGGATATGATACACCAAGCCGATGGCGCTTGTCAATTACCCGTCATCTGGCGGAGCAGCGCGGCGATCTCGGGATCGCGGGAACGGAAGGCGCGGAAGACCTCGAACGCCGACTTGGAGCCCCCGAGCGCCAGCACCGTCTCGCGATAGCGCTTCCCCACCGCCTGCACCGCCGCGTCATCGGCAAGACCCGCCTCCTCGAAAGCGCCGTAGCAGTCGGCGCTCATCACCTCCGCCCACTTGTAGCCGTAGTAACCTGCGGCGTAACCGCCCGCGAAGATATGGGAGAACGCGCAGAGGAAGCGGTCCTCCGGCACCGTCGCCACGCCGAAGTGCGCAAAGACCTCGCGCTTGAGCGCATCGGGATCGCCCTTCTCCCCGCCGGCGTCATGAAGGAGCATATCGACCTTCGCGAAGGCGAGCTGGCGGCGGCAGGCCGAAGCTGCGCGAAAGCGCTTCGCCGCGCGCACCTTCCGTTTGAGCTCCTCGGGTACGCGAATGCCCGTGCGGTCGTCGAGGCACCAGTTCTCCAGGAACTGGCTCGCCACCTCCACGGCATCCCATTCGACCAGGTTGATGCCCGCCGCATCCTCCTCGTTAACCCGCGTGAGCATACACTGCGTGGCGTGACCGAACTCGTGAAACAGGGTCTCCACCTCGCGGAACGGCAGATACGCCTTGCCGTTTTCGTCTTTCTCCGGAAAGTTGGTGACAATCACCGCCAAAGGATCTTCAATCCTCTCTCCACCTCCACCTACACCTCTCCTCCTACACCTATTCCTGAACTCGTTCATCCACGCACCACCACGCTTGAGGCCGTTGCGCACATAGGGGTCGAAGTAGAAGTGCGCGATCGTCTCGCCTCGCTCCTTGACCGCGAAGAAACGAACCTCGGGATGCCAGACGGACGGCTTCGCCGCGCCAACCACCTCCTCGATCTCCACCCCGAAGAGGAAACTCGTCATCCGGAAGAGCCCGCGAATCACCTCCTCCACCTCGAAGTGGCGCTTAAGCTCCTCCTCGGAATAATCGTAGGTGCGCTCCCGCAGGCGCTCAGCGGCGTAGGCGCGATCCCACGGCGCGAGGCCCTTCCCCAGTTCCGCTTCCTCCTTCGCGGATAGCTCCACGGTGGCGGCGTCTAATTCGCCGATCATCTTCATCACCGCCGCGAAAGAAGGCGCGCATTTGGTGGCGAGCGACAAATCGGCATAACGCGAAAAACCGAGGATGCCGGCGAGCTCGGCGCGGAGCTTCAAGATCTCGGTGATGCGCGCGGCGTTTTCCGGCGCCCGGATCGCGCGGGCGCGGAAGAGCTTTTCGCGTACCTCGCGATCCGCACAATGCTTCATCGTTTCGGGATAATTCGCATCGTCGATCGTGTAGGTCTTGCCGTCCTTCTCGAACTTAAAGGCCTTGGTCGCGTCGATGACGGCATTCGAAAAATCCATCGAGAGCTTGGCGAGACGCTGCTGAATCGCATTGAAGCGTTCCTTCTTTGCACCTTCAAGCGCGACGCCGGCGAGTTCCGCTCCGCGCACCGCGTGTTCGAGGATGCGGATGCGGGTAGCGAGTTCCGGAGTGAGGTTCGAGCGGACCTTAAGCGAGGCGAGCACCTTTTTCGCCTGCTCGTAGAGCCGTTTCGACTGCGCCACCCGCAGCGAAAAAGTGACGATCTGCGGCTGAAAATCCTCCTCGACCTTGCGCCAGGCGTCGGAATTCATCACCGACGAAAGGTGCGAAACCATCCCCCAGGCGTCCCAGAGCGGCCGCGTCGCGTCATTGAGCCGCCAATTAAGTTCCTCAAAGGTCTTAGGATCGGCGACTTCCACCGCCGCCACTTCCTTTTCCGCCGCCTGCAGGAGTCGCGGCAGTTCCGCCGCGGCCCGCTCCGGCGTGAACGCCGCCCAATCGGGAAACAGCATCGCCCCCATCACCAGCGCCTCCCCTAACACATCAGCCCCTTACGGTCGCAAAGCGCGGAGACCAGAAGCGCCTTGATGGTGTGCATCCGGTTCTCGGACTCGTCGAAGACCTTGGAGTACTTCGACTCGAAGACCTCGTCGGTCACCTCCAGCGCCCCCGACTCCTTGGTGACTTCGGTATTGAAATCGTGGAACGCCGGCAGGCAATGCAGGAACATGAGCTTCCCGTCGAGATTGCCCGTCGCACGCATCAGCTCCATGTTGATCTGATAGGGCCTGAGCAGCTTGATGCGCTCGGCCGTCTTCGCCTCTTCGCCCATCGACACCCACACGTCGGTATAGAGGACGTTCGCGCCCTTCACCCCTTCCTTCGGGTCGTTGAAGACCCGGATGGCGACTCCGTTGCGCTTGGCGACTGCCATCGCCTCGGCGAGTACCGCCGCATCGGGCTCCAGTTCCTTCGGACAGCAGCAGACGTAATTGACGCGGCACTTCGCGCAGCCCATCATCAGCGAATTGGCGACGTTGTTGCGCCCGTCCCCGACGTACGCGACCGTCACCCCGTCGAGCGAACCGAAGGTCTCGCGCACAGTGAGGAGATCGGCGAAGATCTGCGTGGGATGATAGTCGTCGGTGAGTCCGTTCCACACGGGTACGCCCGAATACTTCGCGAGTTCCTCGCAGTCCGCCTGCCTGAAGCCGCGGAAGAGGATGCCGTCGTAGATGCGGCCGAGGACGCGCGCGGTGTCCTTGACCGACTCCTTCTTCCCGAAGTGAATGTCGGGCCGCGTCAGATACTCGCCGTTGCCGCCTTCGTCGCGCACGGCGATGAGCGTCGAGTTGCGCGTCCTCGTGGAGGACTTCTCGAAGATGAGCGCGATGTTCTTGCGCTTGAGCAGATCGCCGCGGACACCCGCCGCCCGCCGCGCCTTCAGTTGCGCGGCGAGATCGATGAGGTTCAGCATCTCCTCGTCGGTGAACGAGGCGAGACGCATCATCGAGCGGCCCTTAAGCGAATCCATCCATGTCAGCATAACCGTGGTTCCTTTCGTGAGAAAGGGATATTATAGCAAAAACCGCTTAGAACTTGCCGCGTATCGCCAGCTCGAAAGTGCGCGGCTCGCCCACGAACGCCTCGTAGTAATGCCGCGAGGTCTCGAAGTACTTTTCGCCGAAGAGGTTGCGGATGCCGAAGGTGAAGTACCAATCGTCAAGCGCGAAGCCGAACTTCTTCAGGGGTACGGTGACATTCACGTCGAAGACATGCGAGGGAGCGAAGAAGAGGTTCTCGTCCACATACTGTCCGCGCATCGTCGCGTAGCTCTTCGAGCGGAAGCGACAACCCGCCCCCACCACCACGTCCTCCAGAAGATCGCACCCGTGCAGGCGGTAGGAGGTGTTGAGGGTGAACGCATGACGCGGCGTGCGCTCGAAATCGCGTCCGGGATCGTCGCGGTCGGCATTGCGGTCGGTAAAGAGGTTATAGGCGTACATCGCCATCACCGTCCAGTTCTCCGTAATGTCGCCCGAGAGCGACAGCTCCACGCCGCGCGAACGGTTCGCCCCCTCGAAGTAATAGGTGGTCTGATTGCCGACGGTCTCGGCGACCGGGGTGTTCTCCTGGTCGAGATGATAGTACGAGGCGCTGAACCACAGCTTTTCGAGCGGACGGAGGCGCACTCCGCCCTCGAACTGCCGTGCCGTCCACGGCTCGGTGGGGCGATTGCCGTCGGTATCCACATACCCCAGGGTGGGCGTGCGCGTCTCGGAAACGTTGCCGAAGAAGACGAGCCAGTCCAGCGGCTGGACCGTAAGCCCCGCGCGCGGCGAAAACGCGAATTCCCGCGCCTCGTCGTAATGCGTCGTCGTCTTCGAGCCGTTGCGCGCCGTCGTCGTCACGTCCGTCGGGTTCTCGACGAAGTAATCGTAGCGGAGAGCGGCGAGGAGCGTGACCCAGCCCCAGCCGACCGAATCCTGCAACGTCACGCCATAGCGCGAAGTGGGAGTGCCGAAGCCCCCGGAGGAATCGCGGTAGTAGAAGTCCGGCTGGGCGAGGAGCGTATTGCGGAAGCCGCCGGGCAGTTCCTCCTTCGTCCACACCGAACGCGCATAGAGGTTGAAGCTGCGGCTGAAGCTGCGGCTCTCGGAGAAGTTGGTGGTCTGGTACTTCTGCGACTCGTCAAGCCAATGCCCCGTCGCGAAGTAATGGTCGAGGCCCGCACCCGATTCCGTGTAGGGCTCGCGCGTATTCTGCTCCAGATGCGAATACATGAACGCGCCGCCGAACTTGAGCAGCCAGTCGTCCGTCACCTGCCAATCGACATAGGGGTTGACCATCATCCCCCTGTAGGTGGAGCGGTCGGACTCGCGGCACGACGACTCGTACCAGCCGTAGCCGCCGCCGGGCCGGCCGCGCCAGACGGGAAGTCCGATGTAGCTCGGCGCATCGGAGGAAACGAACATCGTCTTGAGCCCCACGGTCAGGTTCTCGCGCGGCGCCCAGACGAAGGAGGGCGCAAGCGAATACTGCTCGCGGGGACGCGCCCCGCGCTGGGAGCCGTGATTCGCGTAAACGGGCGAATAGAGATCGAAGGCGCCGACGAAGCGAAGCGCGAAGCGGTCCTCCGCCAGCACCTCGTTTGCGTCAATCGTCCCGCGCTGACGCCAGGTGTTGCGTCCGACGGATGTCTGCTCCTGAAGGTTCCGCTCGGAGTTGCCGAAGTGCGCGCCTTTCAAATGCAGGTTGACGGAGCCGCCCGCCCCGTTGTTGTTCTGCTGGGCACCCGCGCCGCCCGCAAGCGAGGCGATTGGCCCCTTGACCACCTCGACGCGCTCCATCAGGGCTGGATCCATGAAAAGCCCCGCGCCGCGGCCGACGGGAATGACGCCGTCGAAGGCGGGCTCGGTGCCGCCCATGCCGCGAATCGAAAAGAGCCCCGGCTGGCGCACCAGGAGCGAAGTGCCGCCCGTCTCGATGCCCGGCACCCACCTGAGGAGGTCGTTGAGGTCGGTCGGGTTCTTCTCGCGGATGAAATCCTCGGTCAGCGTATCGACGACGCACGGCAGGCGCTCTGGCGCCTCGGCGGTGAAGGTGCCGCCCGTCACCTTCTCGGGGCGATAAGCGGAAAGCGCCGTCCCCTCCACGAGGACGACGCCCAGATCCACGACGCCATTCGTCTCGCCTTGCGCCACCGGCATTTCCAAAGCCGTGACGCATGCGCCGATAAGAATTGCACCCACCTTCTTCGTCATCACCCCTTCACCTCCAGCGAAGCCGCAGCCCCAATCAGCCGACAATACCAAGCGTTTCGGCGGCAAGCGCGCAACCGAAGGCGGCCACCACCGGCATGATGCTGCCGCGGACCTCGGCGGCCAGCGGCGGCTCGTCGGACGCAGCCACCTTGAAATCCGCGGCCGGAAAACGCTTCAAGCGCTTGAACCGCGCCCGCAAGGCCCGCGCAAGGCCGTCGCCGGCCACCTGCTTGAACGGCAGCATCCGCACCGCTGTCGGATCCGTCCTGAGCGCCGCCCCCATGGAACTCACCAGCGGAATCCCCGCTTCCGTAGCCGCAAGAATCAGCTCCGCCTTCTCCGCCACCGAATCAATCGCATCCACGATGCAATCCACCCGTCCGAGCCGCACCAGGTCCGCCGCAGTCCGGAAGCGGAAATCGAGAGCCGCAATCTCCGCCTCGGGATTGACGGCCGCCAGCCGCGACTTTAGTGCCTCCACCTTCTTCGCCCCGAGCGTCGAAACGAGCGCCGCATCCTGACGGTTGAGGTTGCTGGGCTGAACGACATCGTCATCCACCAGCACCAGCCGCCCCACGCCGGTGCGGACGAGGGCTTCGGCGCACCAGCCGCCCACGCCGCCAACCCCAATGACGGCCACTCGCGCGGCCTTGAGCCGCGCCATCCGCTCCGCCCCCAATAGCGCCGCCGACCGTAAAAAACGCTCTTTGTCCAATTCGCGAACTCCTTTTTCGAAAACGGGTGCGCCCGGTGGGACTTGAACCCACACGCCTTGCGGCACGGGAACCTAAATCCCGCGTGTCTGCCATTTCACCACGAGCGCGAAAGAACCTCACTTCCCGAGTTTCTCCTTGTGGGAGAAAAACACGCGGGAACGATTCGAAAAGGTCTGCGCCTGCGGGAAGGTGTCGGCGGAGGACAACTGCTGAAACACCTCCAGCGCCTCGCGCTGCTTGCGATTCAAGTTCGCCGGCACCTCAAAGACCAGCCGTGCATCAAGGTCGCCCGGCGCTCCGCCGCGCAAGTCGGGAACGCCCTTGCCGCGCAAGCGAAACACCTTGCCGTTCGGCGTCCCGGCCGGAATCCGAAGCCGCGCCTCGCCCTGGGGCGTGGGCACGGAAACCTCGCCGCCGAGCGCCGCAAGCACGGGCGAGACCGGCACGTCCACCCCGAGATCCAGTCCGTCGCGCACGAAAAGCTCGCTTTCCCGGACCCCCAAAAGGACATAGAGATCGCCGGGCGCACCGCCGCGCAAGCCCCCCGCACCCTTTCCCGAAAGACGCAGCCGCGAACCGTTGTCCACCCCCGCGGGAATCTTAAGCTGAATGTGCCGGGGCGTGGGCACCAGTCCCTGCCCGCGGCACTTCCTGCAGGGTTTCTCGATGATCGAACCCTCGCCGCCGCAAGTGGGACACGTCTGACGCACCTGGAAAAAGCCGCCGCCGCCGATGACCGCGCCCGCGCCGCCGCAGGTCTTGCAGGTAACGCGCTTCGAACCCGCCGCCGCACCGGTGCCGCCGCACTCGGGGCAGGAGCCGGGAATGGTAAGGTCGATTGTCCGCTCGCTGCCGAAGAGCGCCTCGTCGAAGTCGATGTCGAGGCGGAAGGTCATATCGTCACCGTCCCGCGGCGCATTCGGATCGGCCCGCCGCGCACGCCGTCCGCCGCCGCCGAAGAACGAGGAGAAACCGCCGCCGCCGCCGAAGAGATTCGAGAAGATGTCGGAAAGATCGACATCCTGGAAGCCGGAGAAATCGCGGCCGAAATCGAAGCCGCCGGGACCGAAGTTCACCCCTTGATGGCCGAACTGGTCGTAGCGCTGGCGCTTTTCGGGGTTTGACAAGACCTCATAGGCCTCGGAAACCTCGGTGAACTTCTCCTTCGCTTCGGCGTTATCGGGATTGCGGTCGGGATGATACTTCATCGCGAGCTTGCGATAGGCCGACTTGATCTGATCGGCCGTCGCGTCCTTGGCGACTCCCAGCACCTCGTAATAATCTCTTTTCTCAGCCATGGTCAAACGTCTTTACAGCAATTCCAGATCACGCCGGCTTGCCTGCGCTCACCACCACTTGCGCGGCACGGAGCAGTTTGTCGTTGAGCAGCCAGCCGGTCTTCGCCACATTGGAGATCTTCCCCTCCTCGACCTCGGCGCTCGGCAAGGTGGCGATCGCCTCGTGGAAATTCGGATCGAGCTCCTTGCCGACGAGATCGGCCATCGGCTTCGCGCCGTGGTCGGCAAGCGCCTTCAGAAGCCCGTCATAAACCATCTGCACGCCCTTCACGAACTCGTTATCCCCGTCCTTCGCGTTGGCGAGCGCCAGCGCCAGGTTGTCCACCGTCGGCAGAACGTCCTTGAGGATATCCGATTCCGCGTAGCGATAGACATCCTCGCGGTCGCGCGCCGAGCGCTTCTTGAAGTTGTCGAAGTCCGCGAGAGTGACGGCGTAGAGGTTCTTCCAATCCGGTTCGGTCTTGGGAGGATTGTTCGATTGTTCGGATTGTTCGATTGCGGACCCGTCCGCAGGTTTCTCAACCTGTTTTTCCGCAGGATTTTCAGCTGCAAACGACTCCTTTGCCTCGTTTTTTTCCGAAGTCTTATCTGACCCTGTCGGCTTTTCGGTCTCCTCAACCTTCTGCTTCTCTTCTTCCTTCTTGAACACGCCTTATCCTTCTCTTCAATCAAACAATCGAACAATCGAACAAACAGATTCGCGCCGCTCAGGCGCGAATCTGCCCCGCCTTCGCGAGCATTTTCGCCTCGACCGACTGAACCTCCGCGAAGCCCTGCGAGGAATGCGGATTAAGGCCGTCGGAGGCCTCCATCGAGGAATCGGCCTCGTTGTAGATCGTCGCCTTGAGACCCTTCAGGGACTCGAAGAAGATATTGCCCTTGTAGAGCCCGAGCGTCACTTCGGCCGTGGCCTTGTCGGCCCAGACCTGAATCGCCGCGCGCGCGGCCTGCGTCGCGGGATCGAACCAGCGGCCGTCGTAGGTCTGGTCGGCGACGAACTTCGAAAGCTCCTGAAAGAGCTTCGTCGAACGGCGATCCATGATGCCCTCGTAAATGTACTTGAGCCCCCAGGAAAGGACCTCCATACCCGGGGCCTCGTAAACGCCGCGGCTCTTGGTGCCGATGATGCGGTTCTCGAGCGCGTGCTTCATGCCGATGCCGTTGCGGCCGCCGATCTTGTTGACGAGCAGCATCACCGCGAGCGGCGAGAGCTTCTTGCCGTTCACCGCCACGCAGCGGCCCCGCTCGAACTTCAGGGTGATCTTCTCGACCTTGTTCGGCGCCTCCGCCGGCCACACGCCCATCGTGGGCTTCACGATGCGCATCGAGGTCTCCATCTTCTCAAGCTCCTCCGCCTCGTGGCTTAAGCCCGCGAGGTTCGCGTCGGTCGAATACTTCTTCTTAGTGCCCACGAAGGCGACGATGCCGCGCTTCGCGAGGAACTCGACCATCTGCGTGCGGCCCGGGAAAAGCTTCAGAAGCTCCGCATCGCGCCACGGCGCATAGACGCCGAACTTCGGATCGAAGACGTTCGTATAGCGCTCGAAGCGCACCTGGTCGTTGCCGCGGCCCGTCGCGCCGTGGAC
>JAZUHK010000089.1:0-21213 GCA_045641645.1 Kiritimatiellia bacterium | reverse complement strand
TCGCTCAGGCTCAGCTCGTTCGTGAAGAGGTCGATCACGTTGCCGAGCATGTCCTTGTTGATGTCCGTCGAGGAGTAGAACTTCGGCAAGACGCCCTTCAGCGAATCGTTCTCCTTCTCAATCGCCCGCATCGCCGCGTCAATGGTCTGTCCGTTCTCCGGCTTGTGCGCAACCGCGGCGATTTTCTCCCACCGCGCCTCCTTCGGCACGAAGAAGATGTTCTTCTCAAGATACGCGTCGCGATCCTCCTCGTCCCCATATCCCTCGGCTTTCAGCTCCCCGAACCGCTTCTCGAATGCATCCGAGACATACCGCAAAAACAAGAGCCCCATCAGCACCTGCCGGTACTGCGTCGCCGGCAGTTTCCCGCGCATGAGCACGGCCGCCTGCCAAAGCTTGTCCTCAAACCCCAGCACCGCCGCGGAAGTCTCTTTCTTTTGTCGAGCCATATCCAGTATCTCCGTCGTTGTCTTTGATAGCGGATATTATAGCAAATGGGCGAGTTATCCGAGCAGATCGCAACTATCCCAATTGAGATTTGACTATCGCGCAATTCACCGTCAGTTCGGACGGCTTTTTCGGCGACTTAATGGCCGTGCCTCCGACCTTCAGGAGCCCCGCGCGATCGACCGATCCGGGAATCTCATACACGTAGATGAGAAAATACGAACACGGGGCGATGTAAGGATAGTCCGTCATTTCGTCGCCTCCCTTTTCTTCGTCTTGGGCGCAGTCGCGGCGAATTGCGCCTCGGCGTCGGCGTAGCACTTCGCAAGCTGGGCTTGGGTCGGCAGGACCTTCTTGAGCTCATAGTCGGTGATGCCCATCGGCAGCCCGAGCTTTTCAAGATGGAACTTCGCAAGGACGCGATTATGCTCCTTGCAGATTAGGACGCCGACTGGCGGATTGTCCCCGGCACGATTCAAGACCCGCTCGGCCAAAACCAAATAACCGCTGAGCTGGCCGAGATCGGCGGGCTCGTATTTGCCCGTCTTCACCTCCATCACGAGATAACGATGAAGCGGCACGATGTAGAACAGCAAGTCGATGTTCTTCGTCTCACCGCCGATCTCGACCGGATATTCACGTCCGAGGAACGCCACGCCCTTTCCAAGCGAAAGAAGCGTTCTCTCAATGTTGGCCACAATCGCCGCCTTAAGTTCGGTCTCGTTGTACTGCTCTTTCAGTCCGAACACTTCAAAGACCTGCGGATCCTTCACAAGCTGCTGCGCGAGATCGCAGTCATTGGACGGCATCGTCAGCGCAAAGTTCGTCTGCCCCTTGCCCTCTCGTTCGTAAAGATCGGTCGAAAGCCAGTTCAGGAGAGAATTGCGACTCCAGCCGTTCTGGATTGTCCGGCGCACATAAAACAACGCTTTATCCCTATTGCCTTTGCACTTGTCAATGATCGTTCGATGGTGCCCCCAAGGAACTCGGACTAATTGTTCAACAAGCTGTTGAACAATTTCAACATCCTTATCTGCCGCAACTTGTGGCAGATAACCTTGTGCTGGTTTATCTGCCGCAACTTGCGGCAGATAAGGCGCGTAAAGGTCATAAAAGGACAAAGCATAATGTAAGTTCCGCTCGGAAAGCCCTTTGGCATTACCAATGTCCATCACAAGATCCCGGCTCAATTTGGCAAAGAACGCAACATTTCGGCGCTTGCCCGGATACTTCTCGCTAATGTCCCTGCCAAGCCCCCAGTAGAACTCCAACATGGCGGAATTAACAGCAACCGCCGCCTTACATTGCATTGCCTTATAGCGCTTACGCAAATCAAGTATCCAATTGCGATATGAACGCGCCGAGACATGCGACGACTCTCCGTTCTCCTTTGGTCTTGCAAATTGTTTCTTTTTCATTTCTCATCCTCCAACGTCTTGAACTCAAACGGCGAAATGAAGAGAACCGCCATCCTGCTGGCGAATGTACGATTCGTCAATATCCGGCTCGCCGATGATCGGCACGATAGACTTCGGTCGAATCGCCATGTCTTTTACGCCACCTTCCCTCCCGTTGCCTTGCGCAAGCTGAAATACCCCACGCAGAAGTCCGCACGCTCGACCCCGACATTCGTCAGGATTGCATGCAGCCCCTCTTCAAACTTCGTCTCAATGTTGTCGAATATCTTTGACATTTCAGTCCTCAATTCAGATAGTGGTATTATACCATTATTTTCCATCGCTTTTGCAATACAACAGTGCTTTCTTCGCTCATTTGCCAGACCTTTTGCGCGAAGAACATTTCCAGGCACTCCCCGCGCCGTCGGGCGCGAACTTTCGTGTTTCAGCCCGGAGGGCTCGGGCGGACGGGGCGGCAAGCCACTCTTCCAGTGCAGAAAATCGCGCTTTTCAGCGGCTATGAAAAATCAGGGATAAGCGTGAAATTGTGCCAGGACGAGGACCAGCACGGCAAGTCCCTCGGCATTCGCACTCCGCCGTTTCCACCTCCAGTTCGCAATCGCAACCCCGGCGATGATGCAAAGTCCGCCGAGCGTCACCACGCCGCCGTCGACCGTCACCGCGAAAGCCATCATCAGTCCAAGCATCAGCTTCTTCACTTTCGTTTTCCTTTCAACCTAAATCCTACGAACGCAGGGACGAGAGTGGACAGACAATCACGCCGTCCTTGCGCCGGTAGGCAAACTCGCCTGTTGCCGTGAGCACCATCTTGAAGACCGGTGGCTTCATGCGAACAGTGTCGATCCGATCGGCCAGACTCAACAGCGTCCGCACGCCTTTCTCGATAATCGATCAATCGAAGAATCGACGAATCGAAAAATTCTCCCACTTCTCCCTCTCTACCGCTTCCCAAGCGCCTCGCGCCAGATCTGATAGCCCTTGGCCGTCGGATGGAGCGCGTCGCCGAACATCTCCTTCGAAATGGAGCCATCCGGTTCGAGCAGCTTTTCGCCAATATCGAGAAATTCCACCCCTTGCTCCTTGGCGGCAAAATCCTTCAAGAGCGCATTGGTCGCGGCAATCTTCGCCCTCACCGGATCTTCCGCCTTCCAGCCGCGCGGGAAGATGGCCATGAGGACAATCTTCGCCTCCGGCTGTTTCGCCCGCACCGCCCGCACGATCGCCTCAACCCCGAGCGCCACGTTCTCGACCGTCGCCTCCTCCGCCGGATCAATCCCGAAATTGTTGGTGCCCGCTAAGATCACCACCTCCTTCGCCTTGTACCCAGAAAGCTCGCGCGTCTCTTTAAGCCGCCAAAGAATATTCTCGGTGCGGTCGCCGGAAATGCCGATGTTCTGCACCGTCATTTCCTGCTTCATCGCCTTCAGCTCCTCCGCGCCGCCGTTGCGCCAGAGCTGCGTGATCGAATCGCCCAAGAGAACGCGGTCAACCGCTCCCGCCTGCCGCCACTCGTCCTCCTCGCGATCAAGCTCGTCCAAATACCGCTTCCAGAAGTTCTTCTCGATCTTCTTCCCCTCCGCGAGGATCTTGCGATCCTGCCAGTTGATCTCGCCGCCGCGATCGACCGGCGTCACCGCGAGCGGCTGCGCCTCCGGCCCGAGGATAAGCGCATAGTCGCCGCCATTGTATTGAACCTTCTTCCCGTTCGCGATCACCGTCGCCCGCGTCCCGGCCGGAATCGAGAAGCGCCAGCGGCAGACGCCCTTTTCGTCATACGCCCACTCGCTACGGATCACGCCACGCGCGGTCACATACGACGCCTTGAGCGATTTAAGCCGCGCGTCCGTGACGGGCTTTAGGATGATCTCCTGCTCGAACCCGCCGTTCGGTCCCGGGCGAATGCCCGCCGCCGTCCCGTAGAGCCAGTCCAGTACCGCCCCGTAGGCATAGTGGTTGAAGCTGTTCATCCCCACATCGCCAAAGCCATTTTCCTTGGTGTAGCTGTTCCAGCGTTCCCAGATGGTCGTCGCCCCCTGATCGACCGAATAAAGCCAGCTCGGGTTCTTCCGGTTAAGGAGCAGCGAATACGCCCGCTCGGGCTTTCCCGCCCCCTCGGTGACGGCGTCCATCAAAATAGAGGTGCCGAGGAATCCCGTCTGCAACGAGCCGCCGTGATCGTCGAAGTTCTTTTCGAGCGCGGCGATCATCTCCGTCTTCGCCGCCGCATTGGTGACGATGCCGAGCTTGAGCGCAAAGAGAGCCGGCGTCTGCATATGGCGGAAGATCTTAAGGATCCCCCCGTCCGCCTCCAGAAATTCGCCGCGGAGGTTCGCCAGCGCCTCCTCGCGCATCGCCGCGAAATGCTGCTCCTCGGCGCGATTGCCGACGGCCTTAGCCATCTCGGCCATCATCCGTGCGTTTTCCGCCCAGTACGCGCGCGCGAGGTAGTTCCAGAACCGCCGCCCGTCCGCCGAGACATAGCGGCTGTCCCACTTGTGACCCTTCTCCCATACGCCGTCTTCCGTCAGCTCCTCATAGGAAAGCCAGTCGGCGTACTGGAAGTTGTCGCGCGTCGCGTACTTGTCGCTCGCCTGCAGATCGACGAACTTCTTCATCGAAGCGAAGTTCTCCTGAATGATGCGCTTATCCCCCGTCATCCTGAAGACGGTGTAGGGCACGATCACCCCCGCGTCCGACCAGCCGAGCCGATTGAACCCGCACCCGCCCCACTTCGAATTGGGCGAGACCGACGAATAGGCCCCGTCAAACGCCTGGGTGTCACGCACATCATCCATCCACTTGCGGAAGAAGTCCCGCACATCGGCATTGCGGAACGCCGCGGCCGTGAAGACCTGGGTGTCGGCCATCCAGCCAAGCCGCTCGTCGCGCTGCGGACAATCGGTCGGAATGTTGACGTAGTTCGAATACTGCCCCCAACGGATGTTGCTGATAAGCTGATTCACCTCCTCGACCCCCGTCTCCAACGTCCCGCGCTCCAACGACTTCGCGACGGAGGTGACCGGAATCGAGACGAGCGAACGGATCGTCACCTTCCCCGTCGCGGTGATGGCCGCATAGCGGTAGCCGAAGAAGGTGAAGGATGGCGTGTACTTTTCCTCGCCCTGTCCCGCGAAGACATACCGCGCGAGCGCGCCGTTATCCTTGAGCGAGCGGAAGTTCGCGCGATAGACCGAACCCGCCGGCCCGTCATTGCCGCGGCTCAACTCGCCGTTCGCATCATTGAGCATCTCGCCGCCGCGGAAGACGAGCTCGGTGCCCGCCGCTGCCGTGAAGACGAATTCGGGGATCGCCGCGGCGTTCTGAGCGAAATCGACAACCAGCGTCTCGCCCTTTTCGAGCGTCATCTCCTCGCCCGCGGCATATTCGCGCAGCTTCTTGACGCGCCCGAAGACATTCGTCCCCTGCGCGCCCTCGGCCTCGCAATAAACATAGGCCGTATGGACCGGAAGCGTGAGATCGCGCCGGAGCGACACCGCAGCTCCCTTGACTGAAGTTACCTCGCCCCAGAACCAGTCGTTCGCCTCCGCCTTGCCGCCGAGCGCGCACGCCGCCGCGCTTGCCGCCTTGCGCGCATCGTACTGCTCGCCCCAGTAGATGTCGGCACCGAAGAACGGCGTCTCATAGGAGGCGTTCCAGCTCGGATCGGTGACGATCATCTCGTGCTTGCCGTCCGCGTAATCGAGACGCAACTGCACGGCGAGCGCTACCTTCACATCGCGGAAGCCGCCAATGATATCATCCGCATACCAGCTCGGCGCGACGAAGGCCGAAACGATGTTCTCCGCGCCCGCCGCCGTCTGCCAGAGGGAAGTGAGGTCGTACTCGTAGGAATTACGGCGCCTCGCGGCATCGGTGTAGCCGGGACGGAGGAAGTCAAGGCGGTTATCGCCATCCATCTTGGTGACGAGCTGATCGGCGACAAAAAGCTCGAAGGCGCCGAGCGAAGTCACGGTGATCGTCGCCTTCTTAACTTCGCCTGAATTCTTCACCGTCTTCGCGAACGCCGCCGGGAGCTGCCAAGAGCGCGGCGAATTCGCCGCGGGGGAGATGAAGGTAAACTTGTGCTTCGCGCGCTTCCCCGCTTCCCACGCCTCGAGCTTGCGGTAAATGCGCCCGTAAACGCCGTGGCCCATCCCGAGCCCGTGCTCGATCGCCTTATCCTTGGCCGCGCAGGCGTTGTAGGCGGCATAGACGGCGTGCGGAGCGCAGGTGCAGTCGGAAAAGCCCACTGCGAAGCGAATCGGCGAGGTGATGTGCCGCGCGAAGTTGACGCCGTCGAAATAAGGCGCATTCGCCTCAACCTTCGCGCGCGATGCCGCATCCGTGAAGCCGTCGAGATAGCGCGGCCAGCCGTCCTGGTGGCCGTCGAAATGCGCGCCATGGCCAGTCATCGCCGGCACGAAGACGACTCCGCGGGTGAAGTGGCGGTTAAGCGCGAGAAGCGCAAGTCCCGAGCCGCCGCCCTGCGAGGTACCGTCGTAGGTGAAGTCCTTAAGTTCCGCATACGGCTGGGCGGCGAGCCAGTTGACGGCGCGATTGATGCCCAAGAGCACCGCATAATAGAAATGGTCTTCGCGCTCGCCCGTAATGCCCGCATGAGCGTAATTGCCAGTGCCGAGATCCTTCAGGAAGGCGTCGTAAAGCGGACGGTTCTTTTCGATATCCGTGGACGGCGGGAAGGGAAAGACGGTGAGGAAGAGCGAGATCGCGCCGTCCACGCACTTCCCGTCCTGCGAATAATGGCCGAAGCCCGCGCCCGGCACCTGCACGCGCACGGGATACTTCTTGCCCGAGGTAAGCGCACCCTTCGGCGCCGAAAGCCAGCCGTAAACGCGCTTGCCGAAGGTGGCGAAGCTCACCTCAAACCAGTCAAAAAGCCCGTCGGAGGCGCTGCGCTGCTCGTCCTTCCTGACCTGCGGATCCAGCGGCACTTCCTTTTCGAGCCGCGCCATCCCCGCCTGCCAGAAGGCGAAGAAGTCGGCGGGCTCCGCCGGCGTCTGCACGATCTCTTCGGGCGAAACCGCGACCCCCCAGACGAACTCATCGGCGTAAGTCGGATTGAGTGCCGCCTTTTCGGTGATGCGGAGACGCAGGAAGCCAGGCCGGTCGAGCGCGCCCGTGATGACGGCGGGGTTCTCCTTCGCGACCTCGATGGTCTTCGCAAGATTAGTGAGCGCGCCAAAATTGTCGAGGACGACGGGATAGGAACCCTTCGTCGCGAGCTGCCAGTCGGCGGTGTAGGCGGTCACGGTGTAGGTGACGCGCTCCCCGACCTTGGCGACCGCATCCGCCGGATCGGTCTGCACCACGAAGTTAAAGGATTCCGCGTGCGCCACCAGCGCCGCGAGCGAAGCGAGCAGGATTATTTTTTTCATATCGAAATAGGGGTGTTTTAACCGAGAACGCAAATCAGCGATTGAACCGCTTGGCGCTGAGAAACTCCCAGATGCGGTCAAGCCAGGTGTAGCTGCCCGTGCCGGGTGCGGCCTTCGCCTGGAAACAATGCTTGCGCGTCGCCAGGGTATGGAGCTCGCTCTGAACGCCCATAAGCCGCATCTTCTCCCACGCCTTCACCGAGCCCATGGCGGAATAGCCGTCGGTGTCGCCGTGAATGAACAAGGTCGGACAAGTGAGCGGATCGAAGGTGAATTCTGGGGCGAGGACCGCCGAATCATCATTGCCCCAACGGACGTTCTCGCCATCCAGCCCGTCGGTCAGGAGATAGGCGGGATAGATGGCGATACCCCACTGAACGTTGCAAGCAAGCTTATCCACCGCGTCAAACGGCCGATAGGCGGGGTGCATCGAGCTCGTGATCCCCATCATCGTCAAGTGCCCGCCCGCCGAAGAGCCCATGATGCCGATGCGGTTCGGATCGAGCCCCTTCTCCGCCGCCTTGGAACGGACGAGCTTGATGGCGCGCTGCAGATCCTGCCACGGCGCCGTATGCTTGGCCAGCGCCTGATGGCGCGGCACGCGATAGCGCATCGTGACCACCGCCATACCCTTCGCGTTCAGGTAGCGCTGAGCGGGACGGACCTCGAAGCAGTCGGGGCTGTTCCAGTCGTAGGCGCCGCCGGAGTAGATGATCTGAATCGCCTTGGTGGTGAGATTCGAGGGGATGAACCATTCGATATACGGCGTACCCTGATTCTCCTGAAGGTTCGGCGGCGTCCGCCCCCAGACCTCTTCCTTGACCACGGGAAGAATCCCCTCGTCCTTCGGAAAACGCTGCTCCAGCTCCTCTTCCGCGGGGACAGACCCCAGAAAGCCCATCTGCCGCATGAACTCCACCGCGCGCTCGAAGCCAAACGCCCCGTGCGGCATATCAGCATAGAGATGCAGCTCGGCGGGGATGTTGCGCCGGCGCAGCTCGCGATAGACCTGCGTCGAGGCGCCGGGGCAATAAGGATCGACGCCACCGTGGCTCATCCACATCGGACAGGTCTTCGCATCGAACTTGAAGATGCTGTCGAGCTTCACGTCCGGCCCTTCGCCCATCCGCGCGTTGGGACCGCCGAGACCGTCGGTAAGGCCGTAGGCGATGGCGAAGGTGCAGGCCCAGTTGAGGTGACAGGGCGTGTCGTCAAGCGCATCCACCTTGCCATAGGCAGGCGTCTTGGAACTGGTGGCGAGCAGCGTCGCGAGATGCGAACCCGCCGACATCGAAATGGTGCCGACCTTCTCGGGATCGAAACCGCGTTTCGCGGCCTCGGCGCGAACGAGCCGCACCGCGCGCTGGCCGTCGGCCCAGGCGGAGACATGGTACTTGAGGCCCACCGGACGGGGCGTGCGATAAACGAGCTTCACGCAGGTGATCCCGAGCGCGGTCAGCCGTTTCTCCCAGTCGTTCACCAACCCCACGTCACAGCACGAGTCGTAACCGCCGCCCGAGATAAGGATCATGCAGACGCCGAGCCGCTGCTCCGCCGCCGGCGCCGCGCACCATTCGAGATAGGGCATCTGATGCGCCTTCGGGTCGAAACCCTGCTTCCAGTTCCCCGGCCAGCCCGCCTCATCGGTCATCGCGGCAATCTGATGCCCCTGGAAAAAAGGAATCTTTCCCTCGGGCCAGAGCGGCACGCGCTCACCCGCCGCCGCGAACATCGCCAGCATCGCCGATGCCATCAACCACAGTTTCTTCATGCTTCCTCTTTCCTTTCCTTGAACGGTCCAAGCCATTTCCGTTTCGCGCGCCGCCGTCAGCAGCCACGCTGACGCAAAATTTCGTACATTGTCACCGCCGCCGCTACGCCCGCATTAAGCGACTCGAAGCCGCCCGGCATCGGCAGCTCGGCGATGAAATCGCAGTTCTCGCGGACGAGCCGGGAGATGCCCGCGCCCTCCGCGCCCACCACGAGCCCCACTCGCCCCTTGAAGTCGATCTTCGTATAAACCCGAGCGTCTTCGCCCCAGTCGAGACCCGTCATCCAGACGCCCGCATCCTTGAGCTCCTGAATCGCGCGAACGAGATTGACCACGTGCGCCACCTTGAGATGCTCGGCGCCGCCCGCCGAAGCCCGAACCGCCGCGGGCGTGATCCCGCAGGCACGATCCTCGGGGATCACCACCCCCAGCGCCCCCACCGCACAGGCGGTGCGGAGAATAGAGCCCACGTTCTGCGGGTCTTCGAGATGGTCGAGCACCACCACGAGCGCGTTCTCGTCCTCCTCCGCCGCGCGGAGAATCTCCTCGAAGCCGACATACGGATAGCCCGTCGTCTTGAGTGCCACACCCTGATGGTGGCCGAAGCGCGTCAGCCGATCGAGCTGATCGCGCTCCATCTTGCGAATGACGAGCCGCCGCCGCACCGCCTCGTCGCGGATGCGCTGGAGTTGCTCGTCCTCATGCTCGTCCGCCGGCGGCAGGACGATCTCCGTCGCCGTGCGGCGACCTGCGGCCAGCGCTTCTTCTACGGGATTGCGCCCGTAGAGCCACTCGCCGCCGGTCACCAGCTCGCGCGGACCCTTGTGTCGTCCCTCGCGCATCAGATGAGCGAGAGATAGAGCTTCTTGATGTCCTGCACCGAGCAATCGCGCGGATTGCCAGGGCGACACGCGTCCTTATAGGCGCTCTCGGAGAGGAAATCGACATCCTCCTTCTTGAGAATGCCCTTGAGGTCCTGCGGAATCCCCACGTCCTTGGAGAGCTGCTCGACCGCGGCGATCGCGGCCTTGCGGGCCTTGGCGAGCGGCATCTTCTCGACGCCCTTGACGCCCATCGCCTTCGCGATTTCAACATACCGCCTGCCTGTCTTCGGCGCATTGAACTTCATCGCCGTCGGGAGGAGGATCGCGCAGGCAACGCCGTGCGGCGTATTGTAGAGCGCCGAAAGCCCGTGCGCCATCGAGTGATCGACGCCGAGGCCGACGTTCGAAAAGCCCATGCCGGCGATATACTGCCCGAGCGCCATTCCCGCACGGCCCTCGGCCGTGTTCTTGCACGCGCCGCGAAGGTTCGCGGAAATGAGGCGGATCGCCTCCAGGTGCATCATGTCGGTCATCGGGCACGCCGCCTTGGTGATGTAGCCCTCGATCGCGTGAGTGAGCGCGTCCATGCCCGTCGCGGCGGTGAGCCGGGGCGGCATCGAACTCATCATCTCGGGATCGACAAAGGCGACGACCGGGATGTCGTGCGGATCGACGCAGACGAACTTACGCTTCCGCTCGACATCGGTGATGACGTAGTTGATCGTCACTTCCGCCGCCGTACCCGCCGTCGTGGGGACGGCGAGGATGGGGAGGCACGGCTTCTTCGTGGGCGCCACGCCTTCGAGCGAACGGACGTCAGCGAACTTCGGGTTGGTGATGATGATGCCGACGGCCTTCGCCGTATCCATCGAGCTGCCGCCGCCGATGGCGATGATCGAATCGGCCTTCGCCGCGCGCGCGGCCTTCACCCCGTTCTTCACGTTCGCAATCGTCGGGTTCGGCTTGATTTCGGAATAGACGGCGTACTTGATCTTCGCCTTGTCGAGAATCTTCGTCACCTTCGCCGTGACGCCGAACTTGATGAGATCGGGATCGGAGAAGACGATCGGCCGCTTGAGACCCTTCGCCGCGAGCTCCGCGACGATTGACTGGACGGCACCCGCGCCGTGATACGAGGTTTCGTTGAGAATGATGCGATTGACCATGATGTTCTCCCTTATGATGTTGAAAGATGAATTGTATTATAGCAAAACTTTCGATCTCGATGCACTCGAATCCGAACGCCTTACCGCAATCGGTTAGTTTTGCTCGTCCCTCGCAAAACTAACCGGTTGCCTTACCAGATTCCCAGCGTAAGATACGGGAAGATACGCTTCTGCAGAAGAACGTCGAGGTCGAACAGCGCAACCCCGGCGAGGCGGTACTTGCGGGCGATGAGGATCTCCTCCATCACCTGCCGCGCATCAAGGCGCGACTCATTGGCAGTAACCCCAATCCCCGCAATCGTCCTGCCGGCAAGCGCCCGGCTTTTCCCGGGCTCGGCCACCAGCGCCTTGAAGCGCTCCAGATTGTCCGTATAGTCCATCGGCACCACGTAGTCCACCAGCTTTGCCTTCACCCACTCCTCCCAATCCTGTCCTACGGAGGCGATTGAAGCGGGATACTTCCCCAGCACCGCCGTCGTCAGCCACCGCGGCGCCTTCACCCGCCGCCGCGCCTCGGTGATGAAACCCGTGATGATCTCCGCCGCGTTAATCGGCTTTTCCGCCGCCCCCTCGTAGAAGCGGACAAAGTCGAGATGAATGCCGGAGAGCGCAGGATAATTCGCTTGCAGTTCATCGATAGCCGTCCACAACCGCCGCTGCAGCTCCATATTGGCGGGATCGAGATATTCCGTCAGCGTCCCCGCGCGGTTCTTGACGCGCCAGCCACGCGCAGCGAAATCCTTGAGCCGATCGGGAGTGGAGCGAGTTCCCGTAAAGCAGAGTATCCACGCATGGACCCGGATGCCGGAATCACGCGCCGCGGCAAGGCAGGCGGCCAACTGGTCGCCCTCGTCCTGAAAGGTCTTCGAGCGCGGCAAAACCTCCGAAGCGTAATGCGCGAACCCGGCACCCGCCACATTGACGAACAAGTCGGTCACCCGCGATTCCCGCAGCAGCCGGATGGTCTTCGCCCAGTTCCCGGGATAGAGCCCGCAACCCGAATGATCCCAGACGGCGTGAATCTCCCCCTTCCGCGGCACCTGCGCCAGCGCAAACTTCTTCGTGCGGTCGTGAAAATCCTTCTCCCGCGCATCCGCCGCCGCGGGGCTCCAGAGCGACGCATCCGCCGCACGGCACATCGCCGCCACCAGCCGCGCCTTCAGATGCTCGTCGCCGTCCGCAAGCAGGACGTGCGTCATCCAGAAGCCCGCAGGCGAGGCCAGCCACGCCGCTTCGCCGGTCGGCCGCCCGCTGCGGTCGAACCATTCGGCGACCACTCGCGAACGCCCCGTCACCGGCATCGCGCGCTGCAAGACGGTGGAGGTCTGGAGGATTTCCGCCGGAAACCCCTCGGGGCGGTTGGCGACGAACTTCATCGAACTCCAGTTCCCCGGCAACGACGCGGTCCTGTAACCGATGGGCTTCACGCCCATCAGTTCGGCGAGCGCCGGCGAGGCGGAATGAAAGACGACAAGCTTGCCGCCGCGCGCGCGGAAGGCGCGCAAGGTCGTCAGCTCCGCCGCCGTCGGCTCGTTGAAACCGAGCAGAAAGGCGATCTTCTCGTTATCAAGCGCCTCGGCCATCTCCGCCGCCGGCACCACCTTCGCCGGCACCGCCTCGCTCTTCAGCCAGCGGGAGAGGTGATTGGCAAGCGAGGTGACATACCCGGGTTCGTGCGCGACCACCGCCACCGCCAGCAACAGGGAATGGATCATCGCCGCACCTCCTTGCCGGCGACGAGATCCGGCCGCAACCGGACCGTACGCTCATACGCCGCCGCGCGCCGCCACGCTTCAATCTTGCGGTGGTCACCCGAAAGCAGCACCTCCGGCACCTTCATTCCGCGAAAACAAGGCGGATGGGTGTATTGCGGCGGCTCCAGAAGCCCGTCCGCGCCGAAACTCTCCGAAGCCGTCGCCGCAGGGCCGCCACCGAGGACACCGGGAAGAAGCCGCACCACCGCGTCGGCCATCGCCGCCGCCGCAAGCTCACCGCCGGTCATCACGAAATCGCCCACCGAAAAGGCATCGGTCGCCAAGGTCTCCACCCGCGCGTCAAAACCCTCGTAATGGCCGCACAGGAAAATGAGGTGGAGAGACGAGGCGGAGGTGGCGAGCGCGGCGAACCTCTCGGCGTCCTTCTGGGTAAAGCGCTTCCCGGCGGGCGAAGTCATAATTACGCGTGTCCCCTCAGGCGCTGTCGTCGTGCCGCCGAGGCAATGCTCAAGCGCGGCAAACCACGGCGCGCACTTCATCAGCATCCCCGGACCGCCGCCATAGGGCTTGTCGTCCACTTTGCGCCAGCGGCCTTCGCCGAACTGACGCAGATCGACGAGATTCACCCTGACCGCACCAGCCCTCACCGCGCGCGCGACGATGGATTCCGTGAGGAACCCCGCGAACATCTGCGGCTGGACGCTGATGATGTCAATCGTTGGCATTGCGGACATTATACCATCTCCACGCGGTGTCTGCACCCGTAAAGCCAGAAAGCGCCGAACATCGCCGCAATCAGCGATGCGCCAACCCCACCCCAAAGAACGTTGTGCGAAACCATCACCGCGTGATAGATCGTCGCGACGGACCAGCCGAGCACCGTAAGATACGCAACGAACACCGCGCCGTAGAACTTGCCAATTTCCTTGAAAACGACCGCCGTCGCCCCGAGACACGGCACATAGAGGAGAATGAAGAGAAGATAGGCGAACGCCTGGTGAAAGCCCTTCGGGAAATGCCGCCTGAGTTCGGATACCCCTCCCTCCTGGAAATCACTTCCGGACGCGAGCCCCGCCTCCTGCGAGTAAAGGCCGGTCATCGTACCGATCACCGACTCTTTCGCGAAAAGTCCCGTCAGAACGGCTACGGAAGCCGGCCAGTTATCCCGTTCAACTCCGATTGGCTCGAAGACTGGCGTCAGCGTCCGCCCGACCCGAGCAAGGATGGTCCGGTCTTTGGTGCTCTCTGCCCACCACCCATCAACGCAAAAAGTGTTGAGCAGCCCGAGCAGAAACATCATCGGGACGATGAACTTGCCGGCGCGCCAGAGAAAGCCCCAGAGTCGCTCCCACGTGTGCAGCAAGATGTGTTTCAATCGCGGCAAGTGATACGGCGGCAGCTCCATGATGAAATGCGCCGGCTCGCCGCGAAAGAGCGTCTTCTTGAGAGCGAGGCCCGAAAGCGTCCCGAGCACGATGCCAACGAGATAGAGCGTAACCATCATCCGCCACGGCGACTGGGGCGAAAACGCAACGGCAAACGCAGCATACACCGGCAGCTTCGCCCCGCAGCTCATGAACGGAATCATGAAGATCGTGAGAAACCGGTCGCGCTTCGACTCCAAGGCGCGCGTCGCGAGGATCGCCGGCACCGAGCAGCCGAACCCGACGAGCATCGGCACGAAGCTCTTGCCGGGAAGCCCCATCCACCGCATCAGGCGGTCGGCGAGAAACGCCGCGCGCGCCATATAACCCGAGTCCTCCAAGATGGACAGCGCGAAAAACATGCAGAAGATGACGGGCACGAACGAGACCAGCACCGAAAGCGCGCTGCCGACGGCTCCGGCAACGGCCGTCAGCCAGCTCGTTGAACCAAAGAACTCCACCATCAGGAGATTCGGAAGGAACTCGAAAGCCCACTCACCCGCCTTGCTAAAAAGCTCCGTCGGCACGCCACCAGCGAAGCTCACGAGCCCGAATACCGCCGCCATCACCGCGAGAAAGAGCGGCAGCCCCAAAAAGCGGTTGAGGACGAATCGGTCGATCACCTCGCTCACCTGAATCTTAAGGCGCGTAGCGCGGACGACATCCCTGACGAGCCCCGCAATCACGCCGTAGCGCGCTTCGGCAAGCTCGATATCTGGCGGATCGGCGAGCACCTTCGTGACGCGCGCGATCGCCCCGTCCACCACCTCCGGCGCCATATCATGATAGGCCTCCAGCTTCTCGCGAATGAACGGATCGCCCTCCAGCGCCTTGATGGCGACCCACTGCGGCGAAACCTTCAGCGCCTCGGCCGTCTTGATCGTACACGACGCGAGAATGTCGATCTCCTGTTCGAGCTCGTTCCCGTAGGCGAGCTTCACCGTTGGCACTTTTGCCGCGCCGAGCGCCCTTTCGAGTTCTCGGCTTAGGCGCGCAAGGTCGTTCGCATTATTGGCGTTGACCCCGATGACCGGCACGCCAAGGTGCGCGGCGAGGTGGTCGAGGTCGATTTCAAGATTGCGCCGCCGCGCGATATCCATCATGGTGACGACCAGCACCATCGGGACCTTCAGCTCGCAAAGGAGCAGCGTCAGGTAAAGGTTGCGCTCCAACGCCGTCGCGTCGAGCACATTGACATAGAGATCGGCCTCGTGGCTCAGCAGATACTCAAGTGACGCACGCTCATCCTCGCTCGTTGCGGTGAGCGAATAGATGCCAGGGAGGTCAACGACCTCCACCTCTTCTACACCTACACCTTCTTTCTTCACCTGAAATCTGGCCACGCCAGATTTCTTCTCGACCGTCACCCCCGGCCAGTTGCCGATCTGCTGCTTCGCACCAGTAAGCGCGTTGAAGATCGTGGTCTTCCCGCAATTCGGATTGCCGATAAGCCCGATCGTCTTCATCGAATGTCTTTCTTCGCCAGCTTCTTCACCTTGATTACCCCAACCTCGTCCCGACGAAGCGACAGGTGATACCCGCGCACGGCAAGCTCAAAGGGATCGCCGAGCGGCGCGACCGTAAGAATCTTCACCTGCACGCCGTGCGTCAACCCCAGCGCCAGCAACTTTGCCCGATACGCCGCGTTCCCGAGCGTATAACCGACAATTTCCGCCAAATCTCCCGCCTTCAGTTCTGCCAAAGTCATAAAGTTAGCCAAAGAAAAGTTAGATGGAGAGAAGTTTACCAAACCCCATGCGTCTTGTCAAAGCGGCAGAGTGGCGAAAAACGCCGTAGCGTCGGCGACCGCACGGTCGGTGAGCGCACCGAGGCACCAGAACTGCGCGTATTGCGCGCGCGTCTCGTCGCAGCTTGCAATCGAAAAAAGCGGAATGAGCCCCGCCGCATGCGCCTCATAGCGCTGTTGGTATTCGTGCGAAAGCACCACCTTGCCCGTCTTATTGTCGCGGATGCGCAGCTTCGCCGTCCATTCGACCCCCGTATAGTCGAAGAGAAAAACCGTAAACAAGTTCCAGGCGACCGACGACCACACGTCGCCGTTCGAAACAATCGGCCCCGCGAACGACACCTCGATCGCGTAGTCGGGCACCGCCGCACCGGTCGATACCGAATAGCCCGCGTCCTCGAACCGCTCGCGCGCGCGCTTGAGAAAGACATCTGTCACCCGCGACTGGGAGACATACGCCACGCTCGGCACGAGCTCATAGTAACCGGGGCGGTAATGGTGACGCCCGTAGTAGCCGGGCACATACACCGAGGAAAAGCTCTCAATCGTCTCCACCTCGGTAACCGCCGTCTCAAAACCGTTGACCGCCAGCGTCAGCTTTTCCGCCGCGCCCGCTGCGGCCGTAACCGCCACTTTTGGAAACTCCGTCTGATTGAACGCAAGACACCCCGCGCAGAAAAGCGGCAACATGACCAAGGCAATCCGTTTCATGCAAGCTCCTTAAGCAAGTCATTACGATAAAGCGCCCGGACGGCATCGCAATCTAACGTATGCCCGGCGCGATAGCTCAGCACCGTGCCGCAAAAGCGATCGGCGCCAGTGAGCGACAAGGCCGCCATCAGATCGAGCGTCGCGCGGTGCCAGACCGGCTCCAGAAACTTCTCGCCCACCTTGAGCCGCGGCGAATTGTGGTAGCCGTGCTTGCCGTGAATGAGGATGTTCTCGCGCGTATAGCCCCAGTGCCGCGTGGCGGCGAAGAGCTTCCCCACCGTCAGCGCCGCCCAGTACTGGTTGCGCGTGCAGTTGGTGCGCGCGAGGGAGGCATAGCGGAAGGTCTCCTCCGTCACGTCGAAGCGGACGCGCTCCTCGCCGATGCAAGAGTTCCAGCGAATCGCGCAGTCGATGCGGAGATTGCGCTCGCCCTCCGCCGCCGGCATGAAGGCGAGGAACTGCCCGCCCTTCCCGCCGAAGACCACGGGCCGCTTGACGGTGACATAACTCGCCGACGCATCGGTCGCCACCGCCCGCGCCTCATCCATCGCCTCCACGAGCGGCAGCGACGAGCGGTCGAAGAGCGGCGGATCGCCCGACCCCACCTTGACGAGCACGTTGTCGATGCCGAGCCCCGCCTTCAGCGCCACGATGTGCTCCACCATCCGCAGGTAGTTCGAAGGCGCGCCGGAACGCAAGACGAGATTGTGCGCGCTCGTCCAGAGGTTCTGCACATGCACGAGCGTATCGAGCTGCGCGGGAAGATCGGTGCGACGGATCCACCAGCCGGGACGCTCCGACGGCGCGAATATGAGCGACTGCCGCCGCCGGCCGTCGAAGGTGCCCACGTCTTCGACGCGGACCTCCTTCGTGAGCGTACGCCGCACACCGCCGAAGGGATCGCTGCGGTTCGCCGCGAGCCGCTCCTCGTCAATCGGCTGTTTCAGGAAATCGGCAAAGGCGGCGTGAATCGCCTCCCGCGAACCGAAGACCACTTCGCCAAGCTCGTATTCAGGCATCTTCGCCTTTCTCCACGGCGGTAGCGCCGCGACTGGGGGAGGTGTTGCGGCTGCGGGCCTTGAGGAACATCCTCAGCGGCGCGCCTTCAAGCCCGAAGCGCGCGCGGATGGCCTTCTCGATATAGGCGAGATAGGCGCTCGTCACAAGCTTCGGATCGTTCACGAACAGCCGGATCGTCTGCGGATTGGTAGAGACCTGAAGCGCGTAGTAGATCTTCAGCCGCTTGCCGCGCACCATCGGCGCCACCGTCCGCTTGGTCGCCTTCACGATGACATTGTTGAGCATCCCCGTGGGGATGCGCTCAGAGGCGGAAGCCGCCGCGCGGTCGATCGCCTCCACCGTACGCCGGATGTTGTAGCCCGACTTGTTGGAGCAGAAGACGATCGGCGCGAACGCGAGGAACGGCATCATCTGACGGACGGCGTCCTCGGCCTTCTTCTCCTGCGTGATCCCCGCGGCGAGCGCGAGGTCCCACTTGTTGAGCATCAATACGCAGGCGCGATGGGCGTCGAGGATCTTGCCGGCGATGCGCTTGTCCTGCATTGTCGGCCCCAGCACCGGATCGAGCAGGAGGATCACCACGTCAGCTTCTTCAATCGCCTGCTCGCTGCGGAAGAGCGAGAAATTGTCCACCGAGGTCTTCGACATCTTGGTGTGCGGCTTCATCCCCGCCGTATCGACGAGCATGTAGTGCCGCGCCTCGGGACCCGAGCCGATCGTGAACGGCACCTCCACCGCATCGCGCGTCGTCCCCGCGATTTCGGAGACGATGACCCGCGGCGCGTTGAGGAGCCGGTTGACGTAAGAGGACTTGCCGGCGTTCGGCCGCCCCACCACCGCCACCCGGAGCGGACGGACGGAAGATTCGTCGGGTGCGGCGGCGGGAAGCCGCTCCGTGAGCGCCGTCAACAGCGCCTCCACCCCGCGCCCGTGTTCGGCCGAAACCGCGAAGACCGGAAGCCCGAAGCGCTCGAATTCAGCCGCGCGCCAGTCGTCATCGGGGGTGTCGCACTTGTTGGCAGCGAGCAGACAGGGTACGCCCGAACGCCGCACGCGCTGAATGACCTCGCTGTCGAGCGGCGTCATGCCCTCGCGCGCATCGACCACAATCACGCAGACGGCGGAATCCTCCACCGCCAGCGCGGCCTGGCTGCGCGTCTCCTCGTCGAGCGGATCGTGCGTGACGTGCCGGTCGAAGGCGATGCCGCCCGTGTCGACGAGCATGATCCGCCGCCCGAGCAGGTCCACCTCGCGCGTGACGCGGTCGCGCGTGACGCCGGGCTGGTCGAAAACGATCGCCACGCGCTTCTTCGCGAGACGGTTGAAAAGCGCGCTCTTCCCGGTGTTGGGACGTCCGACTAGGCTGACTACGTTCATCGCCGCTTATTATACCATACCCCGTCCGCCGCCGTCACCACGCCGCACGGCAGTAGATGCCGCTCGGACACGGCAGGCCGCGCCCCTCCAACAGCATCTCCCCCGACTCCAGACGGGCGGACGGGAACAATTGCGAGAGGACGTTCTCCGCCACGATCCGCGAAAGCCCGGGCGTGTGGGACGAGAACAGCACGAAAAGCGGACGGTCGGACAGGAGATCGCGCACGAGCGAGAGCGTGTCCTTCAGATCGCGCTCGATCTTGTACATCTCGCCGCCCGCGCCGCGCCCGAAGGTCGGCGGATCGAGGATGATCGCGTCGTAGGCGCGTCCGCGACGGATCTCCCGCTTCATGAACTTGTGCGCGTCGTCGACGATCCAACGGATCGGACGGTCCGCGAGACCGTTCAGCCGCGCGTTCTCGCGCGCCCACTCGACCATCCCCTTCGAGGCGTCGAGATGGCAAACCTCCGCGCCGCCGAGCGCCGCCGCCATCGTCGGCCCGCCCGAATACGCGAAAAGATTCAGGACGGACACGCTCCGCCGCGCCCCTTCCGCCTCCGTCCTTTCCCGGATCCAACGCCACTGTCCGCGCTGCTCCGGGAAAATCCCGAGATGGCCGAAGTCCGTCCCGCCGAGCTTGAACCGGATGCCGGCCGTCTCGATCGTCCACTCCTTCGGCAGGTTGGTGCGCCCGTGCCAACGGTTGCCGTCCTCACGGTCGAACGAGGCGTCGGCCCGGAGCCATTCGTCCCCGGACCGCGTCGGACGCCACATCGCCTGCGAACAGGGACGGGCCAGCACGTACTTGCCGAAGCGTTCCAGCTTGCGCCCGTCCCCCGAATCCAACAGCTCGTAATCGTCCGACATCGCCGTCCTCGTTCCCCTTCAGACGCCGGTCAGACCAACCAGCGCGGACGCCCGTCTCAGGCCTTGATCTGCCCGGCCTTGGCGAGCATCTTCGCCTCGACGGACTGGATCTCCGCGAAGCCCTGCGAGCTGTGCGGATTGAGTCCGTCCGACGCCTCCATCGAGCTGTCGGCCTCGTTGTAGATCGTGGCCTTGAGTCCCTTGAGGCTTTCGAAGAAGATGTTGCCCTTGTAAAGCCCGAGCGTCACCTCGGCCGTCGCCTTGTCGGCCCACACCTGGATGGCGGCGCGCGCCGCCTGCGTCGCCGGATCGAACCAGCGGCCGTCGTAGATCTGGTCGGCGACGAACTTCGAGAGCTCCTGGAAGAGCTTCGTCGAACGACGGTCCATGATGCCCTCGTAAATGTACTTGAGACCCCAGCTGAGAACCTCCATGCCGGGAGCCTCGTAGACGCCGCGGCTCTTCGTGCCGATGATGCGGTTCTCGAGCGCGTGCTTCATGCCGATGCCGTTACGGCCGCCGATCTTGTTCGCGAGAAGCATCACCTGGAGCGGGGACATCTTCTTGCCGTTCACCGCAACGCAACGGCCCTTCTCGAACTTGAGGACGATCTTCTCGACCTTGTCCGGCGCCTCGGCGGGCCACACGCCCATCGTGGGCTTGACGATGCGCATCGACGTCTCCATCGACTCGAGGTCCTCCGCCTCGTGGCTGAGGCCCGCGAGGTTCGCGTCGGTCGAGTATTTCTTCTTTGTGCCGACGAACGCGCCGATGCCGCGCGCCGCGAGGAACTCGACCATCTGGGTGCGGCCGGGGAACTTCTTGAGGAGATCCTCGTCACGCCACGGCGCGTAGACGCCGAAGGACGGATCGAAGACGTTGGTGTAGCGCTCGAAGCGCATCTGGTCGTTGCCGCGGCCGGTGGCGCCGTGGACAAGCACCGTGCAGCCCGCCTTCTTCATCGCGGGGAGGAGCTTCTGCACCGTGACCGCACGCGCGATGCCGGTCGAATTCCAGTAGCCGCCGTCGTACATCGCCTGGCACTTGACGGTCTCGAAACAGATCTCGGCCATCTCCTTGGTGACGTCGACGATCGTCGTCTTCACGCCCGTGGGAGCCATCTTCTTCTTGATGTCGTTGATGTCCTTCTCATCCGGCTGGCCGACGTTCGCGGAGAACGCCTTCACCTTGACGCCGGCATCCTTGAGGACGCAGCAGATGGTCTTGGAATCGAGTCCGCCGCTGACGCTCACCCCAACGGTCTTGCCCTTGAGGTCTTCGAGTTTCATGTTGTTGTCTCTCCTTGAAAACACGGTTTGAAATTGAGGG
>JAZUHK010000088.1:0-10210 GCA_045641645.1 Kiritimatiellia bacterium | reverse complement strand
GATGCCACCAGAGGAAGACCTCGTCGTTCCAGGTGATCGGCTCCTGGTCCAGCAGGAACCGCGAATGGGGCTTCAACGCGGCGATCTTCATCTCGCCGGACTTGATCCAGTACTTGGTGTAGACGCCCTGGTAGACGATGTCCTGCACCTTCGAGGGGAAGACGTTGATCGCCGCGCCCTTCTCGGGCGGCGGAGGCGAGAGCGTAACGCGGATCTTCTCGGGACGAACCGAGAGGTCGACGCGCTGGCCGACCTTGAGCGCCTTGTCGTTGAACGCCTTGATTTGGGGAAAGCCCTCGGGCTGGATGAAGCAGTAGTCGCCGTCCACCGAGACGATCTCGCCGGAGAAGAAGTTGGTTTCGCCGATGAAGCTCGCGACAAAGCGCGAGATCGGCGCCTCGTAGATCTTCGCCGGCACGTCGTGCTGCTCCACCGCGCCGCGGTTGATGACCGCGATGCGGTCGGAGAGGGACATCGCCTCGCCCTGATCGTGCGTGACGTAGAGGAACGTGATCCCGACCTGGTCGTGGATCGTGTCGAGTTCGAGAAGCATGTGCTGGCGGAGCTTCAGGTCGAGGGCCGCGAGCGGCTCGTCGCGCAGGAGAACCTGCGGACGGTCCACGAGCGCCCGTGCGATGGCGACGCGCTGCTTCTGTCCGCCCGAAAGCTGGTTCGGATACTTCCACGCCTGATCCTCGAGGCGGATCATCGCGAGGATCTCGTCCACCCGCTCCTCGATCTCCTCCTTCGGCTTCTTCGCAAGCTTCAGCGAGAACGCGATGTTGTCCCACACCGTCATCGTCGGGAAGAGCGCATAGTTCTGGAAAACCGTGTGGACGCGCCGCTGGTCCGGCGGCTGGTCCGTGATGTCACGCCCCTCAAGGTAGATGCGCCCCGAATCCGGGCGCTCGAACCCGCCAAGCATGCGCAGCAGCGTCGTCTTGCCGCAGCCGGACGGACCCAAGAGCGAGAAAAACTCGCCCTTCTTGACAGTAAGCGATATGTCGTTGACCGCGGTCAACGCACCGAATCGCTTCGTCACATGATCAAAGACCAGAAATTCGCTGTTCATCGTTGGCGCGAATTATAGCAAAAACCGCCGCATCAAAACGGGTGAATTTTCAACTTTTTAAAAATTCCATCTTTTCCCGACGACCTCCATCGGACAGCTATCCGAATACCGCGAGGCCTTCGAGCATCTCGAAGAACGCCGCGAGATAGCCGTCGTCCGCCGGTTTCCAGCGGAAGCCGAGACGATAGAGGACCGTCGTCGTCCAGTCGTTCACCGCCACGGCCAGCCGCAGGTCGCGCAGCAGATGCCCCGTGTAGTGGAGGATGCCCTGCAGCTCCGCCGCGTGCGCAGGATCGTTGCGCATCGCCTCCACCGCCGCGGCAAATTCTCCGCGCGACACCCAGTCCACGTTGAATCCGCGCCGGTTCATCGCCCCCACCACCGCTCCCATGTCGAGCGGATAGCAGTTGAACGGGTGGAAGACCACCATCTCGTCGGGGGTCGTCGCCAAAAGCCGCACCGCCTCGGCGACGCGGTCGATCGGCGACATCTCGATGCGGCTGACCAGGTTTTCCAGCGGATAGACCCCGAGCGCGCGATACGACTTGAGGGAATTCACAAAGGCGTTCGCGCCGACGTTCATCTGGAACTCGCCGTCCGACTCGCGCCCCATCAGATTGCCGAGGCGCATGATCTTGCCGCGCAACCTCCCTGCGGCAATCGCCGCCAGCACCGAGCGTTCCGCGAGAAACTTGGTGCGCACGTAGTCGTTGTCGCTCTCCTGCCCGATGAAGAGATGGCGCTCGTCGAGAACGGCCGGCGAATGGATGCCGACAAGCCCTCCGACCGAATAGGTGGACGCCTGCACCAGCCGCGCGCCCGACTGTTCGCACCAGGCGATCAGCTTCTCCACTCCGGCGACATTGATGCGGTCCATAAGGTCGTCGGCCACGTAATGCTTCACGAGCGCCGCGCAGTTGAAGACCGTGCCAATCGTCAGCCCCTTCAGCTTTGCGGAAAGATCCGCGTCGGTGAGGTCGCCTTCGACAAACGCCAGCCGCTCCCTGAAACGCCGCGGCACGCGCTCGCCGAAGTAATAGACAAACTGCGAATCGATGCGCCGTGCCGCCGAAACGCCGCGCTTCGGGCGCACCAGCGCATAGACGGTGGCGTCCGTCGCCTCCAGGAGATTCCGCAAAAGGTGGATGCCGAGATAGCCCGTCGCCCCCGTCAGCAGCACATCGCCCAGCGAATGCCGCCGAAAGCCGTCGAAAAGCTCCGTCGGCGTGGCCATCAGCAGCCGGTCGATCGCCGCATAGTCATAGGCGGCGTAATCGAAGGCCCGAGCGGTCTCAGAGGTTTGGGAGGCCGAGGAAGTTGCGCCGGTCAGGAAGGCGGCGAGCGCGCGCGGCGTCTTGTATTTGAAGAGATCGCCGTACTGGACCTCAAGGCCCGCCTTCTGCAGCGCCACCACCGCCTTGATCCCGATGAGCGAGGTGCCGCCGGAGGCGAAGAAGTCGGTCGTCGCCCCGAACCGGTCAAGCTTCAGGATTTCCTGATACGCCGCGGCGATCTTCGCTTCCGTCTCGTTCGCCGGTTCCACGTATTCCGCCTTAACCGCCTCGCCCGCCGGCGAAGGCAGCTGCTTGCGGTTGATCTTGCCGTTGGGCGTGAGCGGCATCGACTCCAGCTGCACGAAATAGTCGGGCACCATGTAGTCCGTCAGGGCCCGGGCGAGATGGTCGCGGAGAGAAGGCAGAGGATCCTGAGAAGGTTGCGAAGATTGAATGGTGTAGTAGAGAACGAGATGCTTCGCACCCGCCACTTCCCGCACCTCGGCGGCTACCATCCCCATGCCCGGATACGAAGATGCGGCGTGTTCGATTTCGCCGATCTCGATGCGGAAGCCCCTCAGCTTCACCTGAAAGTCGATGCGCCCGCGATAATCGAGCTCGCCGGCCTCATTGTACCGCGCGAGATCGCCGGTACGGTACATGCGAGAGAATTGTTCGCTTGTTCGATTGTTCGAATTGTTCGATTGCAGGGCTTGGCAAGGCGTGAAAACCTGCGCCGTCTTCTCCGGGAGACGCCAGTAGCCGTCGGCGATCTGGGGGCCGGCGAGCGCGAGTTCGCCCGCGAAGCCCTGCGGCAGCAACTGTCCGTAGCGATCCACGACAAGCGACATCGTCCCCGGGACGGCGCGGCCGATCGGAATATCCCCCTCCTTCGTCTGATCGACGATCTGGTACGAAGAGCAGACCGTAAACTCCGTCGGACCGTATCCGTTGAAGATCCTGACATTCGTCTTCGAGATGGGCATCAGCTTCTCGCCCCCGACCATCAGGTACTTGAGCGGCAGATCCGGATAGGTGTCGAGAAGCGTCATGCCTATCTGCGTGGACATGGTGCCGCCCTCGATGCCGTTCTTGACGATATAGTCGCGCATCCCGGGAAGGTCCTTGCGGATCTCCTCGCTGTAGATGTGCAGTTCGCCGCCCGCGCACAACACCGGGAAGAGATCGATGACCGAGGCGTCGAAACTGAAGCTCGGATGCGTAGCCACCTTGCCGCTCGGCCGCAGCCCGAACGCCTCCACCGCCCACGCGACCATATGCCGCAAGGCCCGATGCGGAATCACCACGCCCGTCGGCCGCCCCGTCGAGCCGCTCGTATAGATCATATACGCCGGCATATCTGGCTTCGCCAGATTGAGGTGGAGAGAAGAGGCAGAGGTGGAGGTGGACAATGGTAATTCTACCTTCTCCTCTTCGAAGAAGACGACCTTCCCCTTGATATCAAGCCCCTTGTCGGCGAACAGCGCGCGCGTAGTGACCAGCACCGGCGAATCGGAGTTCTCCAGCATGTACGCGAGGCGATCCGCAGGATAATCCGCATCCATCGGCACATACCCCGCTCCGCACTTCTGCACCGCGAGGAACGACACGACGAAGGATATCCGCCGCGGCAGCATGAGCCCCACGAAGCCCCCTGGCTTCAGCCCGAGCGCCTGCAGCTTCCGCGCGAGCGCGTCGGAGCGCGCTTCCAGTTCGCCGTAGGTGACCGCGCCTTCGCAATCGACAACCGCCGTCGCGAACGGCCGCGCGATCACATTCGCGTGGATGAGATTCACGACCGTCTTCGCCGCGTCATACTCCATCGCCGCGCCCGTCGATACCGCCAGCACCCGCTCGGTTTCGGCCGCACTCAATAACGGAATATCCTTCAGCAAAGGCAATTCATTCCGCTGTCCACCTTCACCTCTTTTCTCCACCTCGCCACAGGCGTTCTCAGCGAGCTGCGCGAACATCCCGAGCAACAGCCCCATGTCCATCGCGGAATACATCGAACGATCGTACTCGAAGACAAGTTCGAAGTCATCCTTGCCGGGCGTCACCATCGCCGTGAGCGGGGCCTTGACGAACTTAAGTTCGGGAGCGAGCAGCTCACAGCCCTTCGGCAGGTCGAATATCCCGCCCTCGAAGGCGAAGATGATGTTCGGTTTCACCCCCAGTTTCTCGGAGAGGCGCACATAGGACTGGCGTTCGCGCCCGATCAGCTCCTGCACAAACCCGTGCATGCGCTTCACCGCCTCCGGGAATGTCGCCACATTGCGAATACCTCTGAGGGGCAGCGTCTTCACGAACATGCCGACCGTATCCTGCACCTCGGGATCACCCCGTCCCGCCGTCACGAAATTGATACAAACATCCTCCTCGCGTCCGACGCGCTTCAGCAGCTCCGTGAACGCCGTGAGGAACCAGTCACTCGCCGTAACCCCCAGCTCGCGAGCCCGAGCGACGATGGCGGCGGCAGGAATCCGCACGCGGACCCGCCCCGCCTCGCCGGGCTTGCCGTCCGCCCCCTCGGCCGAAGTCGTGAACAGCGTCGATTCGGCTCCGTCAAGATACCGCGCGAACCACTTGTCATCCTCCTCCAGCGCCTCGCTTTCAAGATAATCGCGCTCATCCAGCGCCGCGTCGAATGCGGTATACCCTTCGCCGGCGACTTCGCCGCCGTCGAGAACGCGCTTAAGTTCCGCGAGGAAGACACCCACCGAATAACCGTCGAAGACGGTGTGGTGGATGTCAAGGAGCAAATAGGCCGCCGTCGGCGAGGCGAAAACCGTCCCGCGCGTCAGCACCTCGGCATCGGGCGCAAACGGCTTCAGCGTCTCGCCGAGGAATCTTTCGTCGGGCTCGAAGTCCAGTTTCCGGACCGGCACCGCGATCTTGAAATCATCCCGCCGCGCCTGCACGAACTCGCCGTCCTTCTCGACGAACCGCGCCAGCAACGCCGGATGCGCGGCAATCACCTGCTCCGCCGCGGCCGCCAGTTTCTCCGCCGCCACGCCCGTGAAGCGAAACGCCGCGGGCACGTTGTACTGCAACGCCTCGGGATTGCGCATCCAGTCCGCGTAGATGCCGCGCTGGTTTTCCGTCATCGGATAGGCCGCCCGCCGCGGCCTCCTCCTGGCTTCCCGATCCTGCGATCTGAAATCCGAAACCGGCGATGCCGCGAGCTTCGCGAGCTGCCTCACCGTCGGATTCGCCGTGAGCAGTTTCATCGTCACGGCGAATCCGCAGTCCTTCTTGAGCTTCGCCAAAAGCGACATCGCACCGAGCGAGGTGAGCCCCAGCCGGTTGAAGTCGTGCGTGACGCCGAAGGCTTCGGTTTTGAGCACGGACGCGACCACTGCGAAAATCCGCTTCTCCATCTCCGTCTCCGGCGCGACGACCGGCTCGTCATCGGCCTCGGGGGTAGGCAGGCGGCGCCGATCGATCTTCCCGTTCGGCGTCAGCGGCAACTTATCCATCGCCACAAAGAAGTCCGGTACCATATAGGCGGTAAGCGTCTCCGCCATCTTCGCCTTCAGCGCGTTCGCATCCACCCCGCCTTCGTAGTAGAGGACGAGGTGCTTCGCGCCGGCGACATCGCGAACCTCCGCCGCGACCGCCCCCACGCCCGGGAACGCCGCGGCCGCATGTTCGATTTCGCCGATCTCGATGCGGAACCCCCTCAGCTTCACCTGGAAGTCGATGCGCCCGCGATAATCAAGTTCGCCGTCGGCATTGTACCGCGCGAGATCGCCGGTACGGTACATGCGAGAGAATTGTTCGCTTGTTCGATTGTTCGAATTGTTCGATTGCAGGGCTTGGCAAGGCGTGAAAACCTGCGCCGTCTTCTCTGGGAGCTGCCAATAGCCGTCGGCGATCTGGGGGCCAGCAAGCGCCAGTTCGCCAACCATCCCCTCGGGCACCAGCGCCCCGAGTTTATCGACGATCAGCGACCAGGAGTTCGGCACCGCCCGCCCGATGGGAATATCGTACTTGCGCGACTGGTCCACCTCGTGATACGACGAGCAGACCGCGAACTCGGTAGGGCCATAGCCGTTCAGCATTCGCACCGGCGTCTTCGCGAACGGCACCATCTTCTCCCCGCCGAGCATCATGTATTCGAGCGGCAATTCGGGATAGGTATTGACCAGCGCCAGCCCCAGCTGCGTCGAAGTCGTCAGCCCCGTCGCCCCCACCTTGACCGCATAGTCGTGAACACCTTCGAGATCCTTACGCTGCTCCTCGGTGAGAATATGGAGTTCTCCGCCGGCCGCGAGCGGCGGAAAGATATCCGGAACGGAAGCATCGAAGCTGAAACTGGTAATCGAAAGATTCTTCTTGCCCGGCTTAAGATCAAAATCACGCACAAACCACGCGATCATCGCCGTCAGCGCCCGATTAGAGAGTACCACGCCTTTCGGCCGCCCCGTCGAGCCGCTCGTATAGATCATATACGCCGGCATATCTGGCTTCGCCAGATTGAGGTGGAGAGAAGAGGTGGAGGTGGAGAATTTGAGATTTGAGATTTGAGATTTATGAAGAAAGGTGGAGGTGGAGGTGGACAATGGCGATTCCATCTTCTCTTCTTCAAAGAAGATGACCTTCCCCTTGAAATCAAGCCCCTTGTCGGCGAACAGCGCGCGCGTGGTGACCAGCACCGACGCCTCGGAGTTCTCCAGCATATAGGCGAGCCGTTCGGCCGGATATTCACTATCCATCGGCACATACCCGGCTCCGCATTTCTGAACGGCCAGCAGCGCAACGACAAAGAAATTCCGCCGCGGCAGCATGAGCCCCACGAAGCCCCCCGGCTTCACCCCGAGCGTCTGCAGTTTCCGCGCGAGCGCGTCGGAGCGCGCGTCCAGTTCGCCGTAGGTGACCGCCCCTTCGCAATCGACGACCGCCGTCCGCTCGGGCGCCTGTGCTGCACGCTCCGCAAACATCGCGACAAAGGTCTTCGACGCATTGTACTCCAGCTCCTCGCCGCGCGACAACTTCAACACCTTCGCCTGCTCCTCTGGCGAAAGCACCGGCACTTCGCCGAGTTTCGTCATCATCGACGCCGCGGCGAAATTACCCGCCACCGTCCTCATCCGCCGCGCCAGCGCGCAGAGCAGCCCCAGCGAATAGCGGCCCTTGGTTGCGGAGACCACCATCTTGCAATCGACGCCATCATCATGGATCTGCACCGTCGGCAATTCGCCCGAACCGCCGTTCATCAGCCAGCGGTTGCGGTAGCGCACGCCGCCGAGCACAAAGGAGTCGTCGATCGTCCCTTCCTGATAGACCATCGTACAACCCGCCCCGAAGCCGAGATCGCGGCAGAAATGCGTATAGGGATAGACCCCGGCCTGATGGAGCTTGAAACTGGCGAAGTAATCGGCCAACGGCTGCTCGCCCTTCATCACCCCCAGAACCGGTACGGTCTTCGCGAAGAAACCCTGGGTCCGCGCGAAGGCGGGATTCTTGCGCCCATGATTGATGGTATTGAAAACCACCTCGCGCTCATTCGCAAAGAGCGCGAGCGTACGCGCGAAGACGCCGAGATAGAAGAGATTCGGATGCAGCTTCCCCGCCCGGCAGAACTCCCGCACCTCCGCCCGCGGCAAAGGCAGCGAGACGACGTGGAAGTCCGCGCCGTCGATAATCTCGACGCCGTCCGGCGACACTGCCTGCGGCGGGAGACCGTCCGCCTGATCCTCCAGCAAGGTCATCGTCTTGCCGCCAAAGCGCTCCTTCGCGGCGGCGGCGGCCTGCCGATACGCCTCGCTTTCAAGCGCGGCGCGGTCGGCGGCGACGGCGGCGAAGAAATCCGCACCCTCGGCCGGCACCGGCAAGCCGTCATAGGCGGCGGAGACCGCCGCCGAAGATTCCTTCATCGAAGTGCCGTCGGTGATGATGTGGGCATATTCGATGAACAGGTGGTATCCTTTCTCCGTGGTGACCAGCTCCATCCGTGCGAGCGGCCCGGTCTTGAGGTCGAAAGGCCGCGGATAGGTCTTGACATAAGGCGCATACTCCGCCTCGGTCATGCGCGTGCGCACCAGGGGAAGCACGATAGAATCGTCAAAGACCTGAACGATCTCACCGTTCTCCTCGGCAAAACGCAGCCGGAACACCGGATGGGCGTTCCAGAAATCCAGCATCAGCCGCGCGAGTCGGTCGGCATCCACCGTCAACGGCAGATCATAGACGAACGCCAGCGAGTACTGAGTCGAATTCGGATTGGCGCTCCATTCAAGATAAAGCCCGAGTTCTGATTCGGTAAGCGGCATTGCCAATCCCCCCGCCCTTAGCGCACCCGTTTGATCGCGCCGAACTTGCACACCTGCGAACAGTGCTTGCAGCCCGCGCATTGCGCGGCGTCGATCTTCATCTGGAACGCACCGGGACGGATCTCCTTGCCGCGGGTCATCGCGGGGCAGCCGAGCTTAAAGCACGCGCCGCACGCCTTGCACTTCGCCGCATCGACTTCGCAGAGCCCTTCCTTGGTGAGCTTCGCCGCGATCCGGCACGGCGCATAGGCGATGACGAGCGCGGGCTCGTTCGAGTCCATCGCCTCGGCGAGCGTCTTTTCGAGCGCCACAAGATCGTCGGCAGAGACCGTGACGACGCGCTTATAGCCGCACGCCTTCGCGATCGCGTCGATCTCCACGACCGGCGCGGGGTCGCCCGCGAGCGTCTTGCCGCTGCCGGGATTGTCCTGATGGCCGGTCATCCCGGTAATGCGGTTGTCGAGCACCACCGTGGTGACGGGAGTGCCGTTATAAAGCGCCGAGAGAATGCCCGTCATCCCCGAATGGAAGAAGGTGGAGTCCCCGAGGACCGCGCAGATGCGGCCCTTAAGCCCCGCCTTCTTCATGCCTGCGGCATTGCCGATCGAGGCGCCCATGCAGATCGTCGAATCCATCGCGTCGAGCGGAGGAAACGCGCCGAGCGTATAGCAGCCGATATCGCCCGTCACCGTGGCGCCGAGCTTATGGAGCACATAGAAAACGCCGCGGTGCCCGCAGCCGGCGCACAATACCGGCGGTCTTCTCGGAAGCTCATATTTGGGAGCTGCAGGCCGCTTTGCCCGCGGCACGTCCTTCAGGATCTCGTGCCGGAGATTCTGCAAGCGGTCGGCGTTGAGCTCGAGCATGTTGAGTTCGGTCTTGTGCTCGACTACCTTGATCCCCATCGCGCGGATCTGCTCTTCCAGGAACGGATCGAGCTCCTCCACCACCAACAGCTTCTTGACGCTCTTCGCAAACTTCGCGATCAGCGCCTTGGGGAGCGGATTCGTCCACCCGAGTTTCAAGATGCTGCAGTCGGGGAAGATCTCCCTCACATACTGATAGGCGACCGCGCTCGTCACGATACCGAGTTGATGCGGCGCGATCGTCGGTCGCGCCCCGCCATGGCGGTAGGGCGACCTCGATGAGGTCGCCGCCGGCTTCACGATACGGTTAAACTTTGACTTGCACGCCTCCTTCGCCATCGCGGCGGTGCGCTTCTCGGCGTTGAGCCGCTGGGTGGGCGCGAACGCCGGCACGGGAATGTTCTTCTGAATGTTCTTGACGTACTTCAAGAGCGGATGCGGCGCGGGTTTGAAGTTCCCGAGCTCGACGAGCGACGACGAATGGCTCGTGCGGGTGGTGAGCCGGATGATGACCGGCACCTGGAACTTTTCGGAAAGCTCGAACGCCTTCACCGTCATATCGTACGCCTCCTGCGAATCCGCGGGTTCCAAGAGGAGCGCGCGCGCGAACTTCGCGAGGTTGCGGTTATCCTGCTCGTTCTGCGAGGAGTGCATTCCGGGGTCGTCCGCCGAGACGAGCACGAAGCCGCCGAGGGGTCCAACATAGGTGAAGGTCATCAGGGG
>JAZUHK010000087.1:0-28506 GCA_045641645.1 Kiritimatiellia bacterium | reverse complement strand
GATTTCTTGCGCGCCTTGACGCACGGCTTCTCGAAATAGCGGTCGTCGCGGAGCTTCTTGATGAGACCCTCCTTGTCGAGGACCTTCTTCAGACGCTTCAGCCCGCGCTCGACGGACTCGCCCTTCTTGAGCTTGAGAACGATAGCCATTATTTCACCTCCTTCGCCGGCTCTTCCTTCTTCTCCTCGGCCGGAGCGGCGACTGCCGCCGCGCAGACGTACTGGAGGATGCACATCTCAGCCGCGTCGCCCTTGCGGGTGCCGAGCTTGACGATGCGGGTGTAACCGCCCTTGCGATCCTTCATCGCCGGGGCGATCTTCTCGAAGAGCTTCTGGACGGCCTTCGGGTCGAGGAGACGCGAGGCGGCGAGACGACGGGCCGCGAGATCGCCCTTCTTGGCGATCGTCACGATCTTGTCCGCGTCCTTGCGGGCTTCCTTGGCCTTCGGCAGGGTCGTCTTGATCGACTCCGCGAGAATGAGGTTGGTGACGAGGCTCTTCATCAGCATCTTGCGATGCTCGGTCGAGCGCCCGAATTTCTTCATGACTCTTTGATGACGCATGGTCTAAAACTCCTTATTTCTCTTCCTTCTTCTCTTCCTTCTTCTTCGGCTCGAGCAGCTCGGGATCGAACTTAAAGCCAAGCGAAAGCCCGAGATCAATAAGCTTCTGCTTGATCTCGGTAAGCGACTTCTTGCCGAAGTTGCGGTACTTGAGCATATCCGCCTCGGTCTTCATCGCCAGCTCTCCAACCGTAGAGATGTTCGCGTTGTTGAGGCAGTTCGCCGCCCGGACGGAAAGCTCGATTTCGTTCACCGACATGTTGAGGAGCTTTTTGAGGCGCTCGCGCTCCTCGGCATCCTTCTTGTCGTTATCCTCGAACTCCAGCGTCGCATCACCCTCGCCAAGATCGACGAACACGTCGAGGTGCCGCCTAAGCACCGCCGCGGCGGTCTTAGGCGCCTCCTCGGGCTCGATGCGCCCGTCGGTCCAGATGTCGAGCACGAGCTTTTCGTAGTCGGTACGCTGGCCGACGCGCGTGTTCTCCACGAGGAAATTGACGCGAGTCACCGGCGAGAAGATCGAATCGATCGCAATCTTGCCGATTTCCTGATCGGGACGCTTGTTACCATCGGCGAGGCAAAAGCCACGCCCGGTGCGGACATCGCACTCGAGTTCGAGCGATCCGTCCACGTCCAGCGTGCAGATCTCCTGCCGGGGATTGAGCACCGTGACGTTGTTCGCTTCGGCGAAATCGCCGGCGGTAACGGTGCAAGGCCCCTGCTTCTTGAGCGTGATCACCTGAGGATCCCGACTGACGGTCTTCAGCTGGACGCGCTTCAGGTTCAGAATGATGTCGGTCACATCCTCGGCGCAACCCTTGATCGTCGAAAACTCGTGGTTCACGCCGCGAATCTTGACGCTCGAGATGGCCGCGCCCTCGATCGAGCTCAGCAATACGCGGCGAAGCGAGTTGCCGATTGTACGGGCATAGCCGATCTCGAACGGTTCAGCGGTGAAGCGCGCATAGGTCGCCGTAGCGCCCTCGGCCTTGACCACACCCTTCGGCATTTCAAATCGGCACAAACGGATAGGCATAGATGACCTCCCTTAAAGGTTGATGTCGTGAATTTTACGGATCAGCGCGAGTAAAGTTCGACGATGGCCTGCTCATCGACGATCGGAGCGATCTGTTCGCGAGTCGGCACCGCGAGGACCTCGGCACGAAGCGTCGCCTTGTCGAACGCCATCCACACGGGAAGCTGAGCGCCAGTGGCGGCTTCGACCGAACGGTTCGCGGCCTCTTTCGACTTTGCGGCATCCTTGACCGTCACCACATCACCAACCCGAACGACCATCGACGGCACCGCCGCCTTGCGGTCGTTGACGAGAATGTGCCCGTGCAGGACGAACTGACGCGCAGCGCGACGGCTGGGCGCGAGCCCGAGACGATAGACGATGTTGTCGAGACGCATCTCCAGCAGCTGCAGCAGGTTCTCGCCGGTGACGCCCTCCTTGCGGAGCGCCTCCTCGAAGAAGCGGTGGAACTGCAACTCGCCCATGCCGTACTGACGGCGGAGCGACTGCTTCTGGCGAAGCTGCGTGCCGTATTCGGACATCTTCTTGGCGCGGCGCGCGACATGCATGCCGGGAATGCCGGTGCCCTGTTCGATCGGGCACTTGGCCATATAGCAACGAGCGCCCTTGAGGAAGAGCTTCTGCCCTTCGCGGCGGCACTGACGACAAACTGGACCAGTATAGCGACCCATAAATTAGACCCTCCTGCGTTTACGAGCACGGCAGCCGTTGTGCGGAACGGGAGTCGTATCGGTGATCTGAGTGACGCGGATGCCCGCGGCCTGAATGGCACGAACCGCGCTCTCGCGGCCGGCCCCGGCGCCCTGCATCCTCACTTCGCACTCGTGCATACCCTTGGCAACCGCGACGCGCGCCGCATCCTGGGCGACCATCGTCGCCGCGAAGGCGGTGGACTTGCGCGAACCCTTGAAGCCCGCCTTGCCGGCCGAGCTCCACGAGATGACGCCGCCACGGGCGTCGGCGATGGAAACCTGAGTGTTGTTGAAGGTCGAACGGATGAACGCGATTCCTGCGGGAATCGACTTGCCCGACTTCTTGGCCTTGACGGCGGCATCGCCCTCGGCCCCTTCCGCGGCCGGAGCGGCTGCGGGCGCCTCGACGGGCGCTTCGGCTTTCTTGACTTCTTCGCTCATGACTTAAATCTCCTTAACGAGCGGCCTGCTTGGGCATCGCGATCGAGACGCGCTTGCCGCCCTTGCGGGTGCGAGCGTTCGTCTTGGTGCGCTGGCCGCGCACGGGGAGGCCCTTCTTGTGACGAAGACCGCGGTACGACCCGATCTGGATCAGCCGGCGGATGTTCTGCGAAACCTCGCGGCGGAGGTCGCCCTCAACACGATAGTGCTCCTGGATGAAAGTCGTGATCGCGTGGATCTCATCCTGAGTGACGTCGTCCGCCTTCTTCATCGGATCGACCTTCGTTGCCGCCAAAACGTCATCAGCGCGTTTCGGCCCGATACCGTGAATATACCTAAGCGCGAAGCGAATGTGCTTCTTGCCCGGGATATCCACACCCATCATTCTCGGCATAGTTTTCCCTTTACCTTTCTTAACCCTGGCACTGCTTGTGACGCGGGTTGGTGCAGATCACGCGCACCACGCCTTTGCGGCGAATGATGCGGCAGTTCTCGCAAATGCGACGAACGGAACTACGAACTTTCATTGTTGTTTACTCTCTTAGAGTGGTCGAATAGTTGGATAGTATATCATAATTTGCGGTTATCTCGCAAGGGGGTATTTTCTGGGTTTTTACGGGTGCGATTTTTATGGCGACCCCCATCGACCCTCCCCCAAGGTGGCACGCCGCCTTCCGAAACTCCGCCGCCGCCGCACCACGCTCAGCATTGCCCCTTATGCGGGCAATGGGCGCAGCCGTGCGGGCACTCGGCCGGCATCGAGGGATCTTCCCCCGTAAAGCAGTAGGTGCAAAGCGCCTCCTTCGGCAACCCTATCGCCTGCACGAGGTCTTCCACCGTCTGGAACGCCAGCGAAGTGAGGTTAAGGTTCTTGCGAATGTACTCGACCATCCCCTGATACTCCGCGCTCGCGGGATTGACATACTTCGCAATGTCCGCTCCCTCCCCCTCCTGCTCGCGAATGTAGCGCCGCGTGATGAGATCGTACTCGTTCTTAGACCGCGAATAATTGATGAACCGACAGGGATAGAGTAGCGGCGGACAGGCGATCCGCACATGCGTCTCCTTACACCCCTCGCGATAAAGCCGGTCGGCCTGCTTGCCGAGCTGCGTCCCCCGGACAATCGAGTCGTCGCAGAAGACGAGCCGGCGGTCCTTGATGAGCCCCGGAATCGGGATGAGCTTCATCTGCGCCACCTTCTCGCGCTGACGCTGATCGGAAGGCATGAAGCTTCGCGCCCAGGTTGGCGTATACTTCACGAACGGCCGCGCGTACTTGATCTTCGCCTCGTGCGCATAGCCGAGCGCATGGGAAATGCCGCTGTCGGGAATGCCGCAAGCGGCGTCGGCCTCGACGGGATAGCGCTTGGCGAGGGCGCTGCCGCAACGATAGCGCGCCATTTCCACATTGCGCCCCTCGTAGGTAGAGGCGGGATAGCCGTAATAGACCCAGAGAAACGAGCAGATCGCCATCCGTTCCCCTGGCGGAATCAGCGTCTTCAGCTCGCCCGCGGCCGTCAGCTCCACCATCTCTCCGGGACCCAAGTCGCGCACGTGCACATAGCCGAGATTCGGCAAGGCGCAACTCTCCATAAGCGCAATCATCCCCGATTCCTTCCGCCCCACCACGATCGGCGTACGACCCCAGCGGTCGCGCGCGGCCAGCAACCGCCCGCCCTCGGTCAGCAGCAGCACCGAACAGCTGCCCTTCACCTTCGCCTGCACCTTGCGAATGCCTTCCTCGAAGGTGGAGGCGGTGGCGACAATGGCCGAGACAACTTCCGTCGGCCCCACCATGCCGCTCGTCGTCGAATACTGCAGTTGGGCGGAATTACCCGAAAAGAGCTCGTTCTTCAACGCCTCGATATTGGTGATATACCCCACGGTGGCGATGGCGAACATCCCGAGCTTCGAGCACATCACAAGGGGCTGCGGATCGGTATCGGAAATGACTCCGAGCCCCGCCGCACCGTGGAAACGACTGAACTCCTGATCGAACTTCGAACGGAACGGCGCGTTCTGGATATTGTGAATGGAACGCTGAAAGCCCTTTGCCCCCAGAACGCAGAGCCCTCCGCGATGCGTACCCAGGTGAGAATGGTAGTCCGTGCCGAAGAAGAGGTCGCTCACGCAATCTTCCCGGTCAATTACGCCGCAAAATCCGCCCATGTCGTTTAACCCCGTTTGACTTTCGCCTGAAAGAACCTTTAACCGCAGAACTTCTCCGCCGCTGTTTTAAGCCGCTTCAAGGTGGTCTCGCGCCCGAGAAGCTGCAACATCTCAAAGAGCCCGATGCCTTCGCCGCGGCCGGAGACGGCCACGCGAATGGGGTGCACCCACGGCCCCATGCCGCTTCCTTGCGAAAGCCCCTTGATGAGTTCCTCCAGTTTCGGCGCGGTCCAGTCCTCCGCCTGCTCGAATAGCGCGAGCGCCTCAGCGAGCGCTTCCTTCGCGCCTTCCTTCTTGAGCCGCTTCTCGACCGCCTTCGGGTCGAATTCGAAGTCGTCGGTGAAGAAGCACGCTACGCTCTTCGGTAAGTCCGTGAGGAACTTCGTGCGCGGCTGCACCTGCGCGCAAAGATAATCCCACCACTCCTCGCTCCGCTCTCCACCTCCACCTACTTTCTCCACCTTCTCCTTAAGCATCCCCTTAAACGCTTCCGGCGGAATCTTCTTCACATACTCCCCGTTCATCCAGGCGAGTTTCTTGGGGTCGAACATCGCCGCCGTCACATGCACCTTCTCCAGCTCGAAGAGCTTCACCATCTCCTCGCGCGTGAGCACCTCGCGATCGTCGCCGGGATTCCACCCCAAAAGGAGCAGATAGTTGAAGAGCGCCTCGGGGAGATACCCTTGATCCCGGTACTCGCCCACAAACGCCGCGCCGTCGCGCTTCGAATAGGGCTTGCCCTGCTGATTGACGATCATCGAGAGATGCCCGTACTTCGGCACCGGCGCGCCGAGCGCCTTGAAGATGCAGATGTGCTTGAAGGTGTTCTCCACATGGTCGTCGCCCCGGATGATATGGGTGACGCGCTGGTCGATGTCGTCCACCACGTTCGCGATGTGGAAGATCGGCGATCCGTCGCTGCGGACGATCGCGAAGTCCTGAATGTCCTCGGCCTTCTTCGCCATGTGCCCCTTGACGATATCGTCGAACTCGATCGTCCCCTCCTTGGGCATCCTGAACATCGTGACCACCCCGGTCTTGCCCTCGCGCGAGGTCTTCTCCACCTTGTAGGCGTGGCCGCGCCTGATCAGCTCTTCCACCACCTCCAGGTGACGCTTCACGTTCTTCGTCTGGTAGAAGACCTCCTCGTCATAGTCGAGCCCCAGCCACTGCATGCACTCGAAGAGCACCTGTATCGCCTCGGGCGTGGAGCGCTCGAGATCGGTGTCTTCGACCCGCAGCAGGAACTTGCCGCCCGTATGCCGCGCGTAAAGCCAGTTGTAGATGGCCGCGCGAATGTTGCCAATATGCACCTTCCCCGTCGGCGACGGGGCGAAACGAACCCGAATTTCCTCTGACATAAGCCCTTACCTGCCTTTTTTGCGCGCGTCCCGAGCGGCATCGGCCTTGGCTTTCGCCTCGGCCTGCTTCTTCGCTCTCTCCTCGGCGCGCTTCTTCAGCTCCTGCTCCCGACGCTTCTGCTGCTGCTTGCGCTTTTTCTCGGCCGCGGCGCGCTTCTTCTCGGACTCGATCTTGGCCTTGAGGCGGTTGTTGGCCGTAGTCGCGGTCCGCTCCGCCTGCCGCCGCTCCTTTTCAAGCGCCTTGATGTCGTCTTCATTGTTCGCCTGCCGCGCCTCCTCCAGCTCCTTGTCGAGGCGTTGAAGTTCGTTGGAAGCGGCGGTCTGGGCGTCGCGCGCCGCCTTGATCGCGGCCTTCGCCGGATTCTTCGGGGTCTTCTTCTCGGCCTTCTCCGCGCCGAAGGAAACGAGCGCCACGCCCGCCGCGATCATCGCCAAAACAGTTTTAAGTTGCATCGTCAGGTTCCTTTCTCCGATGGCCATACATTATACCACATCCGCCGCTCAGCGCACCACGGCGGCACGGGCCTCGGCGAGCGTCGCGAACTCGCCCGCGGCGATCATCTGGACGATAAGGTTACCGATGGCCGTCCCCTCGATCGGCCCCGTGACGACCTCCAGCCCCGTCGCGTCCGCCGTCAGCGAATTGAGGTACTGGTCCTGGCAACCGCCGCCCACGATGTTGAGCGAGGTATAGGTCTTGCCGGTAAGCTCCGAGAGCGTCCGGATCGCGTCGGCATAGCATTCGGCCAGCGACTTATAGACGCACTGCATCAGCTGCCCCACCGTCGCAATCCTGCCGCCGGCGGCGCCCGCCGCCGCAATCACCTCGCCGATCATCGAAGCGGGGTTCATGAAGCGCTGGTCGTTCACGTTGACGAGCGGCACCTCCGCATCGGTGGAGCGCGCGATCATCGACAGCTCCCCGAACGAATACTCGTGCCCCGCCTGATAATCGGCAAGGAGCTTCAGTGACTCGGCCGTCGCCTCGCCGCCCTTCCCCTCCACGTACTTCACCCCGTTGAGTTCGCGGCGGATCGACTGGATCATCCACAGCCCCATGATGTTCTTGAGATAGCGATAACGGCCCCAAGCGCCGCCTTCGTTGGTGAAGTTCGCGCGCGCGCTTTCCTCGCTCGTAATCGGCACCAGGTTCTCCACTCCGAGCAGCGACCAAGTGCCGCTCGAAAGGTACACCGCCTTATCGTCGCGCGCGGGAACGGCGAGATATGCCGAGCCCGTATCGTGCATCGCCGGCAGCACCACCTTCACGCCTCGGTACTCGCCCACGGTCGCGCCCGGCATCTCCAGCTTGCCGAAAATGGCCTTGGGAAGCCCCAGCATCTCGATGAGCTCGCAGTCCCAGCTCTTCGTCTCGGCGTCGAGGAGCGAAGTGGTCGAGGAATCGGTGTACTCGTGGACGATCTTCCCGGTGAGCGCGTAGTTGAGGTACTCGGGAACCATCAGGAAATGCGCGGCCTTCGCCAGCTCTTCCGGATGCTCCTTCTTGAGCGCCCAGAGCTGGTAGATGGTGTTGAAGCTCGTCTTCTGAATGCCGGCGCGCGCATACAGCCGCTCGAAGGAGATGACCTCCTGCTCGATTTCCGCATCCGCACCCGCCGTGCGCGTATCGCGATAGGCGACGGAATCGGAGCAGAGCTTCCCGTCCTTGTCCAGAAGCACGAAATCAACGCCCCAGGTGTCGATGCCGATCGACTCCAGCTCGTACTTCTTCATCGCCTCGTCGATGCCCGCCTTCACCGAAGCGACGAGCGCCTCCAGATCCCAGCAGTCGTGCCCGTCGCGGCGCACCTGGGAATTCACGAAGCGATAGACCTCTTCCAGTACGATCTTGCCGTTTTCGACCGAACCGACGATATGCCGACCCGAGCTGGCGCCGATGTCGATGGCGAGGAACTTCTTCATGACTTGGATGATCCTTTCTGCTTTGGGGGTGAATTAGAACTTGAAATCGAGCTGCCAGCGGAAGAACCACGAAGGCCGGTCGGTCGCGTAGTAGTCACCGGGATTGAAAAGCTCGGCATAGAGATGGCCGAAAAGCTCGAAACGCTCGCCCTTCGCCCTGTCCGCCAGCACGAGCGGGAAATCGTAGCGGAGAACGGAGAGGAACCCCTTGAAGGAACCGTCGTCCCCGCCAAGGCCATCCTTTTCCGCGGCGAAAATCGGACCGATCCACGCCGAGAGCCGGTGACGGGGGCCGAAATCAATGCCCACCGTATTCTTCTGATAGTACATGTTGCTCCACCACCCGACGCCGTAGTGCGTGCCGTAGAGGAAGATTTCGCACTCGTTGACCGCGCGCGTCCACAGCGGATCCCACGCGCGGTGTCCGCCGTCTTCGTCGGCGGCATCGGGATCGCCCGACAGATAGCGCAGCGAAACCGAGGCGAACGGCCGCCAGCCCTCGCGAGCGCTCTTCCATTCAAGCGCCGCATACCCCGACCACGCCGCCAGCGTGGCGCCCTCGCCGTTTTTGCCGACCTGCGCCATCACTTCGAGCGGCATCGTCCACTCCTCGGAGAGCCGCGGCTCCATCGCGAGGCCGAAGGTATCGCGGCGCGTACGCGGGTGCTTCGTGTCGCCCACGTGAAACGCCGCGGTGTTCTTCTCCACCCAGAAGACGCGATAAGGAAGCGCCGCGCCGAAATTCGAATCCCAGATGGCGCCGAAGCCCCAGTCGTCCATTTCGGGATCGGCCCGCGGATTGATGCCCGTAAGCGCAGTATGGCGACTCGCGCCCGTGCCCCAGCGGATGTCGCAGTCGTCGAAATCGTAGAGGGCAAAGAGATCGAGCTTCGACTCCTCGGTCACATGCAAGGTCACGCCCGCCATATCGGCATAAGAAGTACGCGAACCATCGCCGGGCGTGCCGTCCTGAAAGACATGATCCATCTTGTTGCCGTAGATGCCCCAAAGGTCCTGACGCCCCACCTTGAAATCGACCAGCCCGTCGAAAAGCCCCTCCGCCTGCAGATAGAGGTTGTCGAGAATCAGTTCGTCGGGAAAGGAATGGACGTGCTTATGCGGCTCGGGGCACCAGCGGAACTCGTCGGCAAAGCGGGTGTAGAGCTTCCACTTCGTGCCGTCGGCGGTATCGAAAGCAAATTCCCCCCAGACCCGCGGGCGGAAGCGCAGGTGATTGGTGAAGGGCCCGCGCGCAGCAGTTGACAAGAGTCCCCCGCCCGGAAGCCCAGGGACATTCTTAAACAGTTCCTCGCGAATACGCAAATCCGCACCGGCGTTAAACGCCATCTCTCCCCGCGCGAACGCGGCGGCCAGCACGACCGAAGCCAACAGCAATCTCTTCATACCTGTCGGATATTATACCAAATCAGCGCCCCGAAAGCCCCAGCAACTCCATCAGGCGCTTTTCGTCGATGACCTCCGTCCCCAGCTTCTTCGCCTTCTCCGTCTTGGTCGCGCCCGTATTCTCGCCCGCGATGAGATAGCGGGTCTTGGAGGTGACGGCGCCTTGGACGATGCCGCCCGCCTGCTCGATGAGCGCGGCATATTCGCCGCGCGGGCGCGAGAGCGTCCCGGTAAGGACACACCCCATTCCCACGAGCGGCCCCGCGACGGCCACCGCCGGCCGCGCCGCCCGGCGAGGATCGATGCCGAGCTCGGCGAGGCGCGCGAGGAACGCGCTCCCGTAATCGCTCGCGAAGAAGCCCAGAACCGCCCGCGCCGCCTCCGCCTTGATGGCGAGGATCTTCCGCTCCCTGCCCTTCTTCGCGTCATTCTCGATGACGGCTTTCAGCACCGGACTTTCCCGGAGCGCCGAGAGCGTTTCGTGCTCGGCGGCGATATCCTTCGCCACCGCCACCCCCACGTTCGGAATCCCGATCGCATAAAGCCAGCGTTCCAGCGTAAGTTCCCGCGCCGCCGCGACTGCCGCGAGCATGGTCTCGGCGTTCTTGCCGAACTTGCGCGTCGACCGCAGGTCGAAGAGCGTGGGCTCGGCCGGCTCGGGGGCGGCGTCGTCGGCCACATCGAGGTTCGCCAGCCGCTCGCGGTCGAGTGCAAAGAGGTCGAGCAGATCAGTCACCAACCCCTTCGAGACCAGCACATCGGCGATCTTCCCGCCGAGAGCGCGGATATCGAGGGCATTGCGGGAGGCGAAATGCTCCAGCCGCCGCTGGAGCTGCGCGGGGCAGGCGGGGTTCGTGCACCGCACCGCCACCTCCCCTGCCTGCCGTTCGGCCTTGGCGCCGCAGACGGGGCAGGACTCGGGCATCACGAAGACCCGTTCCGTCCCGTTGCGCTTTTCGGGGATCACCGCTTCGATCGCGGGGATCACATCGCCCGCCTTCACCAGCCACACCCAATCGCCGATGCGGATGTCCTGACGGGCGATCTGGTCGGCGTTATGCAGCGTCGCCCGTGCAATGACCGACCCCGCGAGTTCCGTGGGCCTGAGTTCCGCCACCGGGGTGAGGATGCCAGTCCGCCCCACCTGCACGGTAATCGCCTCCACCCGCGTCGCCGCGCGTTCAGGCGCATACTTGTAGGCGCGCGCCCAACGCGGGCCGTGGGCGGTCGCCCCGAGCAGCGCGTGAAACCTGCGCTCGTCCACCTTGACGACCGCGCCGTCGATCTCAAAGCGGAAGGAATGGCGGCGATTTTCCAGCTCGTCGATCGCCGCGAAGACCTCGTCCAGCGTGCGACACGTCTTCGACCAGGGCGCGACCGGAAAGCCCCAGCGCCGGAACGCGGCGATCATTTCGGTGTGGGCCTGAAAGCCCTCGCAACCGACTCCTCCCGCGTTGTAGATGACGATGTCGAGCGGACGCAAGGCGACCACCTTGGGGTCCTGCTGCTTGAGGGAACCGGCGCAGGCGTGGCGCGGATTCGCAAAGGCCTCGCGCCCCGCCTCCTCCTCGCGCTGATTAAGCTGGATAAAACCGTCGCGCGTCATATAGACCTCGCCGCGCACCTCCAGTTCCGCCGGCGCTTCCGCCGGCAGGACGAGCGGCACCGCGCGGATCGTGCGGACGTTTTCCGTCACGTCATCGCCAACGATGCCGTTGCCGCGCGTCGCCGCGCGGACAAGTCGCCGGTTTTCATATTTGAGCGACATCGAGACCCCGTCCACCTTGGGTTCGACGATGTAGGAGAAGGTTGAGGAGGCTGAGGGGGCTGAGAGTTGAGCGCGGATGAAAGCGTCGAAATCGGCAAGATCCCCCTTGGAATGGGTCTTGTCGAGCGACTGCATGGGAGGATCGTGCCACACCTGCGAAAAGGCGGAGATCGGCGCGCCCGAAACGCGCTGCGTGGGCGAGTCGGGATCGAGGAATTCCGGATGTTCCCGTTCGAGCTTCAGCAGCTCGTTGTAGAGGAGGTCATAATCGCGGTCGCCGATGATCGGGCGCGCCTCGACATAATAAAGACGGTCGTGGCGATTGATCTCGCCCACCAAAAACTGCATTCGTTCACGAATCGGCTCCTGCGCATCCATGTGATTATTATACCACAAAACTCACCGGCAGCCGCACCTAATGCCTACGGGGAGAATCCCTGGGGACTGCTGTCCCCAGAATCCCCCTTAGCGTATAATCATCATCGTCGCCTTGAGCGGCGCAATCTTGAAGCTCAGCACCCTTTCGCCCTTGTGCCCGTTTATGCCCCTGATCGTCATCGTCGCGATCTGATCCGCATCCATCCCGCCCGCCGCATTCGCAATGACGGTATTGTCCGCATACTCAACCACATAGTCCTCGCCCTCCACCAGCGGGAAACCATCCGGCAACGCCAAATCCAACTTCGGCTCAAAGGTCTTCGATGGCGCGAACTTCCGCTTCCACACGACCTTCGGCAACTCTGGCATCTCCATCGTCGAAAAATCCACGAAGTCACTGCCGCTCGTCCCGCAGGGAATCTCATCGGTCGACACCGCCGACGCATAGCGGATATAGACGACGCCATCCCCGCCCTTGTCAGCGGTTGTCACATCAGCACCATTGCAACTCGATCCGCCGCCGTAAAAGGTTCCGTCGGCGTTAGGATTTGACCGACTTCCCTTACCCCCAGTACCCAATTTGAGCGACACCTTGCCCGAATGGTAGCCAGCACCGCCACCACCGGAATAATAAAGTCCTGATACTCCGGTGATCGTCGAATTATAGCCGTCGCCGCCACTACCGCAGAATCCATTTTCATCAGGATGCCCGGCTTCGCAAGCGCCGCCGCCACCGCCACCAGGCCCCTGCTTCGTCTGACTGCCGCCGTCGCAACCTTGACCCGGAGTGCCCTTTCCTACGGCGGCACTGTTTCCAGAACAGCCGCCGCCGGATCCGCCATTCGATCCTCCACCCTTATCCCAGGCCCCGCCGCCACCGCCGCCAATGGCAGTAAATGACTGCCCGTCTCCTTCCAAGGTAGTATTCGTGCCATTATTACCGTGAGCGCTCGCCGTCGCCGCTCCGCCATGCCCGACCGAAAGCCACACTTTTCCCCCGGAAGTTGCCGGATAGTACCCCGCCAAAACGCCGCCACCGCCACCACCGCCACCACCATGGAATGAACCAGCCGAACCACCGCCGGCAACTATCAGATAACGAATCGAAGAAACCCCGCCTGTCGGGGCCGTAAATTTCATCGCCGCTTCAAGATTCGTAAATGCGTGTAAAAAGTCGCCGTTCGCAAGTCGCGTCCATTCGCCGCCATGAGCGCGATTATCAAAGGTCTCGCCGCGGCAGTTCTCCAGCGGGTCAACGACATCAATGCCCTGAGAAATATCAAACTGCGAACCAGATTCGACTGGCTTCGACTCCGAATAATAGCGGAAAATGACGACCCCGTCCGCACCCGCGGAAGCGCCGGACGAAACATCCCAAACTCTTCCACCACCACCGCCGCCAGAACCCGTATTTGCCATCGGCAAAGTCGCATCGGCGGATTTCGTGCATCCGCTCCCGCCAACCCCGCTACCGCCCGCACCACCAGTGCCGGATGCCTTCGCGGGAAGGCCAGCACCGCCGCCACCGGCATACCACTTTTCTAGGCCAGTAATGGCGCACTTAATTCCCTCGCCGCCAGCCCCACCGACACCGCTACCATCCGGATGCCCCATGCGCCCTGCACCACCGCCGCCAGCTAAATACCCACTATTATTAGCTGCAAAATTTGAAGAACGCCCACCACAGCATCCTTCCTCAAAATCAACGCTCATCCCCCAATTTCCACCGCCGGAGCCACCTGGTTTTCCAGCTCTCGCCAGATATTGCCCGCCGGCACCGCCGCCATGCGCAACCATGCTCCATTCGTTCACGGCTATTGACGAGTCCTCACCGTTGCCAGCCGCCGACCCAGTAGCCGCACCGCCATGTCCAACCGTAACGCTCACGGCTGCACCCGCCGCCAAAACGAACCGCCCGTAGCGAACGCCGCCGGCGCCACCACCGCCACCAGAATGCTGACAGCCGCCGCCACCGCCGCCGCCGATGACGAGGTAATCGACGACAATATCCTCGGCGGGAGGCGCGACAAACACTCCGCTCTTATTGAACTGGTGAACATAATTGAAATCATAAAACTTCGTCACCTCATCGCCGCCGACCGCCGGCGCACCATCCGCGATGCTGATATCCTCTTCGTCCACGGGCTCAAATTCGCCAACGATAATATCCCCTTCGACCGTCCGATCAATACACCAATTTACCATTGACGGCAAAACCTCGTGAAAGGAGTAGCGAATAATGACGACACCACGACCGCCAACGCCACCAGCCAGATATGGAGTCCCGTCTTTCGCCGCGCCGCCACCACCGCCGCCACCAGTATTCTTCTTTCCGCAATGACCCGCGATACCGCCATCTGCATTATATCCTGTTCCGGCTCCACCACCTCCTAAACCACCAGCACCGCCTAAATCGGTAGCCGACCGTCCGCCGCCGCCACCACCTCCGGCCAGACACATCTCCTCCCCCGCAATATATGTCGAACACCCGTCACCACCTTTACCAGCCTCCCCCGTCACCGGAGCTGGTGTCACCGCATAATCGGCATACCCAGAGCCGCCATAACCACGATTCTTACCATTACCACTACCACCCTTGCCAGCACGCTCGTTTACTTGCACACCAGCTTGCTCATAGCATCCGCCGCCGCCACCACCATAAGCAATCGCGACAGTATCCCCATTGATTATCAACGACGAATTTCCACCACTTTCGGCAGTTCCGGCAGATGGCCCAGTCAAGGTCGATCCCTCAATAACCTCAGCTGGATCATAAAGTAATTTATACTGCGAAGACGATAAAATTCCGCCCAAACCACCATTTCCAACCGTTACCGCCATCTCACCACCGGCTGGAATATCAAGTGTCCCATACTCAACGCCGCCGCCGCCGCCACCACCACCATCGCAAGAACCGCCACCGCCACCGCCACCGACCAGCAAGTAGTGAATGGTTACCGAATAATCGGCGGGCGCGCGGAAGGTGCCCGAGATGTCATTGAAGATATGGACGTAGTCGCCCGAGGTCTTGAGCCGCCGCACGGAAGAGCCGCCCGAGCACGGCGCGAACGGAACGCGCTCCCACTCCTCTTCCGTAAAACCATCATCCAGCGGCGTTGCATCGGCAAAGGCAGCCGACGACCCCATCGCCACTGAAACGACCATAATTAACGACGCGAGACGCTTCATCCCGTTCATGAGTTTACTCCTTTTTTGGATTGAATTGGAAAGTAAAAAATCTGCCGCGCAGCAAGCGTGCTTACCGCGCAAAATTCCAGCGGGAAAGGATAACTTTGAGTTTCGTACCCCCCCCCCTGGGATATACAACCTTATCAACATTGTGAGGATATTATACACCCATCTTATTTCGGTGTCAAGCGCGGCAAAACTGTCGATCCTGCTCGGCGAGGTCGCAAAGCCGATCAATGGCCAGCGAATCGGCAAGTTGATGGAGAAAGTCGCAGTGGAAAGCGAGATGTTTGCGCTCGCGGTCCCCTCGGGGACAGGCCCCGAAAAAACTCCTCTTTTTCTCCCCCTCGCCATCCAAACCGTCGATATCGCCGCCACTCACCCCGCGAGCTTCCAGCCGAGCACTGAAGCACCAGCTTCCCGCGGCAATCCCACGAGGCCGTGCGCCGCGGCACTCTTCGCCTTGAAGCAATGCCCGAGGGCGAACGCCATCCTCATCACGAACTCCGCGCTCCCGTACACGCGCCCCTCCCCGATCTGCGCCCTCCGCTTCAAACACCACTCCTCGGGGACAGGCCCCGCAAAACCCACGATCACCACCAGGTGCACACGCACGCCGAGCGGCTGTCGTTCCTCAAGAAGGTCACGCGCACGGCACCCAAAGACGTAGCCATCGAGATCGTGGCCGACAACTATACGACGCACAAGCACCAGGACGTCGTGAAGTGGCTCGAGAAGCATCCGAGAGTGCACGTGCATTACACGCCCACGTCGAGTTCGTGGCTGAACCTTGTCGAGCGCTTCTTCTGCGAGATCACGCGGGACTGCATCAGGGACGGAAGCTTCTCATCGGTGACGGAGCTGGAAAAGGCGAACGACTGCTACATCGCGAATCGCAACGCCAATCCAAAGCGGATCGTGTGGAAGGCGGAGGGCGAGGCTATCCTGCGCAAGATCAACGCGGCAAGGAAGGCGTTGGGCATGTCGCCCGTCGACGAAAAGAAGCCGTGTGCGGCGTCGCCGGGGGCGAATCGCAGGACCTGACCGCAAGCCCCGCAGGACACGACAAGCCACACACGGACGCAAACGTCGTCCAGGCGTCCGTTGCCTCGCGCCGGCAGAGGACGATCGTCGCCCTCAGGGCGGAGCGGACGCTTGCGGTACGCGAACGCGAAGCCGTCGTCAGGGCCTTCAGGTCGTCCTCGGGGATTTCAAGCCGCAGTTTATCTCGCATGCGCGCGCTATGCCAAAACGCGCGCGCATGTGAACAATGGGAAAGTTATTTCGCTTCCACTACACTAGTTCTTTACTTGTTTCTCTCAAAATTCAGCCATTCACCATCCGGTCGGCAAATGAGTCGTGCGTCAACATACGCCATCTCCTTTGTCAGGACCGTGGTTATGTTATAGCACTTTCGTTCAACATCTTTCTCAGCAATAACCGCCACATCGGCAACGGTATCAGACAACAGATACAACGGCAAAAGAAGTTGAAGACGACTCTGCTTATGATACCAATGCGGAACCGCCAACTTATAATTCCTACGCAACTTATTTTTTATATCGTCAAGCGCGCCCTTAATCGCAAGTGCAGCCAACCGAGGATTTCCCTGAAGTTCCCTCGGCAATCTCTCCGCATTTTCTTGGACAATGTGATCGGTATTCCATCGAAGATCATAACTCAGATCGAAGAACAAATCCGTAATGTCGGTATAATACGACGCGACTTCTGGCTTCATAGAAAACCCATGTAAATTCGCGTTATCCATATCGCAAAAACGATAAAACCGCCACGGCGTTGGATAGTCGCCCATCGGACGTCTGAACGTAGCCAGAATATCTTTCCCGTATTCAGTCAGAAGTCCGGTATTGAAACATGACCATTCCCCATTTTCCGAATACAGTATCTTTCCTTCTTCCTGCAAGCGACAAAACGTGTAATTGAGATAGTTCTTTAAAACCTCCACATTTCCGCTCGGAAAACTATTCGACTCCCACTTCTCTCCTTTCTGCGCCATGTGCGCCAACTCTTTAAAAGGAGCATCGAAGTCATCGCCATCCGCCTGAAAGAAGGCAAACACGTCAGAAGGGTTCTGTTCCTTGTAGCGCTTATACAACGAGTCATAATGTTTTTCTTCAACTTCCAGATCACAGTTATGTTCGGAAGGAATAAAACTCGGTTCTGCAGTGAGATAGTCCAGATTATCCATCCTATCCCTACGCACGAGATAATCTACAGGCTGAGGATGATGATCTCGAGCAACAGCAACACTATTCATTGAATTAACAACCGGCTTAATTTTCCCCTCCCATTGGAATCCAAGTTCCCTCATGTTTTGCTTTATCTCCGCAAGCAAACAAGGAGCTGCCTCAACACACTTGAAAAGAGCCGTTTCAAACTGCTTCATATCACCACCCGACACAAGTCTGAACTCTGTCGGACTCGCGGTGAGATCAAGTGCTCCCGTTGGTGTTACAACCTCTGCTCCAACCCATTTTTCCCTATCGACATCACTTCTGACGAAACTGATAAAGACCTCTTCACCCGTTGCGATCTTCAATGGCGTGTGAAAAACACGCATCACCGCCTGGTCTCTGGAACACACCTCACCTTCAGCATCCAAGAACGATTTTGGTTCATCTATTTGACTCTCTATACAACTATCAAAAGACTTCTGATCAATATTAGCCTTTGACATTAAACCCGACAAGCAGGCCATAACCGCCTTGTAGTTCTTGATATAGCCAACACGGCCCAACCCACTACGAGATTTTTCAAGTGCCATTTTTGCGTTCCTTTTTGTTTTTTTTAGCGCAACTCCTCTCGAGAAGAAAAGTGGCGTATTTCAATCGTTGACGTTTTGATTAAGGCATCGCCAAACGTCCATTGCTTGTCTGTCTTTTCTAACGATTACTGACATCAACGTTCTAAATCTTACATCTCCTTTAAAGTCGAGTGTTTCATGAAAACACTCTTCCGTAACACCTCGGCGAAACTTCTATCCTACGTAATATGTTACACGGTGATGATGGTGATCAATATGCGGATTATCATCAAGCAGGTCATACCAACTGCCATCATTATCTTCGCTCAAGCAAACGCTTAAATCAATATCATAACCATATTCATCTGTAAGCGAATCTAATAAGTCTCTTAACTCTTCAACCGACGAAAAATTTCCATTCCCGAAACATATGTCAATACTTTCACATTCGTCTCCGTCATCATCTGTGCTGCTATCATACTCGCATGTATCTGGATACGCACAATGAGAATGTGGGCCGTCTTCATACTGAAAGCAGACAGAATAAGAGTCACACCGGCTCGGCAACTCCCGCAAAAGATCGTAAAAACTTCCTGCACACATTTTAGTCCTCCTTGATCACCCTCTCTTTGTTTCACTTCAGGAAACGTGCCACATGGGCACGCCCCACACTTCGTTGGCTCTCTCGTAGAATTTTCCAGGTTCTCCTTGAGCCAGCCGATGCGCAGAACGCAAAGCTGTTAAGTTGTCTGTGCACAGTATACACTTTCGCGGATTTACATGCAACCGGGAAAAGTCCTGCTGCGACAACGCAACCACCCTGCGCCTCCTTTCGCGAACCAAATCCTTATGCCTGCTTCTTTTCCTTCTTCTCCAGGAACAGTCCGCAAATCAATAGCTTACTGAGAAGGTAGCACCCCACCGCATAAATAACCAGTTCGCTCCAATTGCGCGCCTGACTCTTAGCCGCATACAGGCAGACACAGCCGCTGATTGCTCCGATCACGCAATGCGCAATCCACAAAATGCTCTTCTTGTTCATATATCCATCACTCCCATCCCCCTCGCTTTCGTTTCATGGCAAGAACGCAAGGGTTGTCCATCGCCATGAAAGGTGCGGAACCTTCTGCGCCTCCATGACTTACTGACCAACCGCCGCGTTTTCTTACGCGAATTTACGAAAACGCGTTCGCCCCCGCATTACGTTTCTCTGGGGATATCGGACGCCGATTCGCACCAGCGAGGGTCTTCGCCGTGTTCGGACAGGAACCGCCGCAGCAGAAACGTTGTAAAGTACGGCAAGGTCAGAACTCGACCCGCCCAACCAACATTACCACCATGTAATTTGACGCCCCAGCCAATGTCTTCATAATGATCGCTTTTGATGAGAGTCTTCATGCTCTGCGCGTTTCCACCCCTCGACTTGACCTCGACAGGCAAAAGCCGGGTCGCGGTCCTGACGAAGAAATCCTGCTCCAGCGTCGAGTCGTCCTTCTTATAGTAGGCAAGGACATAGCCGAGCTTCGCCAAGGCATCGCCGACGATGTTTTCGTACAGGCCACCCTTGTATATGCCGAGATTCTGGTTCGCCCGCAAGTCCTGCTGCGATTCGTCATCGAGCTGCGCGACCAATAGTCCCGTGTCGGCCATGTAGAGCTTGAACTTGTCGGCGTCGCAATTGCCCTTGATCGGCAGTGAGGGGAAATGCATTGCATGGCAGAGATTGATGATCCCGGCGTCCTTCAGCCATTCGACGCAACCGCGATAGTCGGCAAACCGAGCCCCGTGCGCGACCTTCGTCACCTGGAACTTCTTGTTCTCTTTGGCGAGTTGCGCGGCAATGCTGTCGAAGACGTTCAGAATCCGCGTCTGGTCCAGCCCCGTGGCATACTTGCGGACGTCAGCGCGGTAGTCCGCGAGGATTTCCCGCTGCATCGCGAGCGATCCTTCGAATGTCCCCGTGTCGACAAACCTCGCCACGACGCGCGGCATCCCGCCCAGAACGCAGAAGTCCAGGAACTTGCCGTCCAACAGCTTCTTTTCCATGTCATCAAACGGACGGACTTCAACCATGTGGGCATAAATGCGCTCGACTAATTCGTCCCCATACCCCTGTGCGCGAAGAAACTCCTCGAAATCAAGCGAATGCATTTTCAGGTCGGTCTTGAATCCGACTGCCACGCTGCTGATGCTCTTGTAGTGTATGCCAAGAAGACTGCCGCTCAGGATGACATCAAACCGCCCGTCCTCCTTGAAGAACTTAAGCGAAGTGGCGATATCCGGGAACTCCTGAATCTCGTCAAAGAAGAGCAATGTCTCGCCGGGCATGAACTTGAGCGACGGATTGACAAGGGACATGCGCTTGATGATGGCACCAGCGGAAAACCCATCCAGGAGAATCCCCTTGTATTCGGGCTGCTCGACAAAGTTGATCTCAATAAAATTCGCATAGCACGCACGGGCGAAATGACGGACGGCCTCCGTCTTTCCAACCTGCCGCGCCCCATTTAACACAACCGGCAGACGATGCTCGTTTTTTTTCCATGCAAGCAACATCTGGTCAACTTTCCGATCAATATAAGAATATTCCATACAAATCTCCTGAACCAGCAGATATTGTAGCACAAATTTCATCGAATGTGCAATACCAAGCTAAAAAAATGAGCCGCTTATATCAATTGGCCACAATAAAATGAGCCGCTTTTCCGCCGTCTCAAACATTTTATGAGCCAGCATCCTACACTTTCAGACCAGTCACCACGATTAAGGAAGATTTCGCGGAATCAGGAAGGTGTTGTGCCAAAACGGCCGACCGCACCTTCCCGCCTCGTAATCACGCTGAACCTCATTAAAGAAGTTCGTAACCTGCGGACCGTACTTCGCGATGATTTCCGGCGTCAGATCGAAAAACGCCTCATATTCTCCTTTCTTGAAGGAAACTACCGGAATATTCCGAAGCCCGAACTCAGGATGCCGCAACTGATGCTGATGCATCTCCTTCGCCTTTTGCAAGCAATAGGCAATGCGTTCCGCCGAAACACTCGTCCGCCAGCATCCCGACGGCATGGACGTCGGTTGCCGCGCTGACTTCGCCGCTCACGGTCCCGGCGGGAACGGATCAAGATGGGGCCTGTCCCCGAAGAAAATCCGGTGAAACTACCGCACTATCACCGCGGGGAACTGGGGCGGTATGCGCTTGGGGAGCGAAACCTGCACCGGCTCGGTAACCATCGTCCCCGCGCCAGAAGTGATCTTGAGCGCCACGTAATACTCGCGCCCTTCCTTCCAGGACTGCGTAAGCTTGCATACGCCCATGCTCGAGCCGATCACGTTTTTCGCGATCAGTTTCTCTTTCACGAGCGCATCTGGGGCCGCCCCGTAAACAAGCGAAACATCCGCAAAGTCCGCGCCATTTCCGGCCCACTCGACCTTGTAGGCGACTTCCTCGACCACATTCGTCGCATCGCCCTTGACCTTCACGTCCTTGATCTCAATCCCCTCCAACTTTCCGACCGGCTCCACGGGCAAGGTCTCAGAAGGCAAATAACTCAACACCACAATACCACTGCCGCCATTAGCGCCATCCCTATAGCCAGGCGACATTGAACCGCCGCCACCACCGCCGCCAAGACCATCCGCGCCTGCCGTTGCCTGTACCGAAGAAATGCCATGCCATTGCGCACCATTACCCCCACCTCCATTTCCACCATCGCCATTACCTTCTTTTGGCTGCGGATTTTGCGGCCCGCCGCCACCACCGCCACCATAGCACACCATTTCACCGGTAATATCCGACCAAGCGCCATCGCCGCCTATACCGCCCAAATAACTAGCCGATGGCGACTTCCCTTCCTCGCCCGCGCCACCGCCGCCGGCACTTCCTTTCTGACCAGAGATAGCGTTCCCACCTACCTTTCCAATAACCTCAGAACCCATCTGATAACCATTAGCTACCGTTTGCAACCCAGTACCTCCAGCTTTCGCATTATATGCTCCACCGCCACCATTGCCGCCATCGCCGCCAGCCGAGTTACTGCCGCCACCACCACCACCATAGCCGATCAAATTCATCTCCACATTATCATCTGTAGCGGCAATAGATGAATTCTGCCCCGTACCGCCAGCCGAGTTTACCGCCGGCATTCCACCCTCGCCAACCGTCACCATGACTTTGGTGCCACCAAGTAGCGCCAGCAGTTGGTTAAGATCGTTCGTCAGCACGCCACCGCCGCCGCCGCCACCACCGGCACCATTATTAGAAGTATTTCCTGCCCCACCTGCCCCACCACCACCGACAATCAGATAGCGAAGATCAATACCACCATAGGGCACGGTGAATTCGTAAGTTCCTGGTGTCGTAAAGACATGCACCATCCAATCGTTCGGCAACTGATAAACCTCATCACCACCTCCTGCCAGAAATCCGATTGTCGCGGCCTCCACCTCGCGCTCGAAAACGGAATCATCATCAAGGTTCGTAATCCGAAAGCGGAAGCAGTAATTCTGCCCAACTTCCAATCCCGTAGCCGCATAATCAAAGGTCTCACCCTCTTGCCAAGATGCCGACAACACCTGGAACTGCCCCAAATGCATAGCATCAACACCTCTCGCCACCTCCAGTTTCACCATGTCGCCCACCGGCCCCATAGAAGTCAACTGACAGGCAAAGCGAATATATGCGGGACCCGCATCCACCACCTCAAACGAACCGCACAAGCGATTTTCCGGCGGATGATAACGCAGAATCACACAGCCGTCACCACCATCGGCACCATTCACATTGGCGGAAACACTTCCGCCGCCACCACCACCGCCACCAAAGCCATCCACGCCCGCTTGCGGCAACCTATTCGCATCATAACCATTCGCCGCGCCGTCACCGCCACCACCATAGCCACCTCGATTGGCGTTATTAGCCCCATTATAATTTCCACCGCCGCCGCCACCACCATAATAAGCCTCCTCGCCAGTAATATCCGATTTCGCACCATCACCACCACGGCCACCGACTTTTGCCGAATTCGCCTGTCCCACCTCGCCAGCACCGCCGCCGCCAGCACCGCCGGTACCAGTAGTTTTAGCACCTGTCCCGCCGTCATAACCGACGGTCACCCTATCGCCATTCGCATCAAGTCCTAATTGAAGCCCCTCGCCGCCTCGAGCTCCCTGACAAGCGCCGCCGCCGCCATTACCGCCATCGCCTCCGAATAACGTCGCAGCACCGTTTGCTCCGCACCCACCGCCGCCGCCAATGGCTACAAGCTGTCCATCGGCATCAAGGCCGACTATCGAAGAATCTTCGCCCGGCTCCCCAGAAAAGCCAGCAACCGTAGCAGTGGCTATTGGCGCCACACTCCCCATACCAACCTTAATCTGCAACTTTGTCTTCGGCAAGACACTAACGGCATTTATGTTAGAGATGACACCGCCGCCGCCGCCACCACCGGCACCCGCCTGGCTAACGCCGCGACCACCCGAGCCACCGCCACCGACAATCAGATAGGTTAGCTCGATATCCACTGCTGGAGCCGTGAATTCATAGTCTCCGGCCGCATCAAAGATATGCACCACATCGCCCGATCCATCTAACGCAGGAAAAATCCGCCCGCCCGTACCTATCAAGCCCGAAAACCCCACCTGCGATTCCGACCACGCCAGCGCGAATTCGGCCTTCGGATTATCATTCGTGGACGAACCAGCGCCAAATTGGTAAGTTGGATTCGCCGAGGGGATGAAATTATTGCTCACATAATCGTAAATGCCCGCCACACCATCCTTCTGTGCCGGTACATAATCTGCCAAAAGTTTACCATCCTCGCCATCACGGAGTTTGAAGGAATAGAATTTCAGCGAGCACGCATTATTATTGGGATTACCTGAGTTTGTCGCCATGAAAAGAATCATTTCTGGCGCATTAAAAATCGTGCCAGCGGCATTCCCACCAGTCAAACTATTGACTACCGAATGATCGCTCTGCTTATAAGCCGTAAGTGTATTCCCGACATTCTTCAGCACATAGCGAGTGCCAGGTGTACTTGAAAGGAAGGCAGCGAATGTACTCCCATTATTCAAATTGTCATAACGCCCCTGGCACAAATAGTTTAAGGAAAGAGTAAACCCGCCAGAATTAACTTCACGAGCACAGAAAAATGTCTGAAACTGGTTACTATTTAGGGAACTCGCCAGCTCAAAATCCATCTCCACGCAAGTATCTTGATTGGGGTAAATGCCGGTTCTAATATATGTTCCAGCCGAACCATCACTAGCAGACTTACGCTGCGTCTCAACATAATCAAGTAGCGCATCTACTGGAAGCGGCTCCAATCCCTTTATCAGAAACCGCCCGCAGAACGCGGTATTGCCCCACGCTGCTGGCAAGGTTACGGTAAGTTCGGTCGCCCCGACAGCAAGCTCGTACTCGGCTAAATTCGCGTTTCTCGTCCACTCGGCAATATCCTCGCCATAGTCCCTATTGCCATAGACGAAGCAAAGTTTCTGCCCTGCCTCCGCCGCGGCAAAAGTGACGGTAGCGGTGCGATTCGCATTGTCGATCGCACTGACGATGACTTCGCCGTCACCATAGGCATTAAACATTCCCATCGCCACTGAAGCGACAACAAGGAACGACGCGAGACGCTTGATCCCGTTCATGAGTTTAGTCCTTTTCTGGAGTGAGTTTAAGAGTATGAAATCTGCCGCGAAAATGCCGCGCTTACCGCGCGAATTTTTCGCCGAGGGAGATAACTTTGAGTTTCGTACCCCCCCCCCCTGGGATATACCACCTTATCAACATTGTGAGGATATTATACACCCATCATATTTCGGTGTCAAGCGCGGCGTCGGTGGCGGTCAGGGTGGGGAAAGTGTACAATCCCGTGAGTCAAATAGGAAAGGCAAGCTGTCGAAGTGGGGAAAATGCAAATTGCGTCAAGCCCCTTGAACCCTCAGACCTTCACCGGCCCGAGATCCGAGGGTATCCACCAGCCGCGGAGCGAAAGCTCGAACGGAAAGACGCGGATTGAATCGGGCTGGCAGTTGCGCTTGAAGGCCTGGGTGAAGAAGCGGTGCAGAAATGTCTTTAGCGTCCTGCCGATCTCGGCGCGGGAAAAACGCCCGGCAAAATGGCGCTCGGCCGCCGCCGCAAGGTCCTTCGAGCCCATCTCGTTCACGATGAAGTTCCAAAGGAAGAAATCGTGAAGTTCGTAAGACCCGATCTTGTCCTCGGTCACCTGCCCCTTGACGAGCTCGGGGCTCACGGGCGTAGCGACAATGTCCCGCACCACCCCCTCGACCCCCTCAACCTTCTCCGCCCACCACTCACACACCTTCCGCACAACCGTCTTCGGCACGTTGGCGTTAACCCCGAACATCGACATGTGGTCGCCGTTGTAGGTACTCCACCCGAGCGCAATCTCCGAGAGATCCCCCGTCCCGAGGACGATGCCGCCCGTCATGTTCGCCTTGTCCATGAGAATCAGCGTCCGTATCCGCGCCTGCGCGTTCTCATAGACGACATCCGGCGTCCGGCCGTCATGACCGATGTCCTTCAGGTGCTGGCGGACGCTCTTCACGATCGAAATGGTCTCGAGCGCAAGCCCCAGCCCCTCGCAGAGCTTCTCCGCATTTCCCTTCGTGCGGCGCGAAGTGCCGAAGCCCGGCAGGGTGTAAACATGAATGCCGCGCTTGTCGAGATGCAACTTCTCGAACGCTCCCACCGCCACCAGCAGGGCAAGCGTGGAATCGAGCCCGCCCGAAAGCCCGATGACGACCTCGCGGCACTTGATGGCCTTGAGTCGGGCGGCGAGCCCCGCCACCTGCCGCCGATAGACCTCCCCGGGACGGCACGGGAACGGCCTCACGCTCCCCCGCTTGGGAGGAAGTCCCAGGAAGCCGCGATGCTTCTTCAAGGATCCGAGTTCACGCTTCATTTCGCCGTACGATTCGAACGGGCTCACTTCCCCTTCAGGTGCTTCTGGACGGCGGCGGTCACGAACGGAGCGGTGTTGCCTCCGTAGCTCGCGATCTCGCGGACGGTCGAGGCCGTCACATAGGCGAGGTTCTCGCTCGGCATCATGAAGAGGGTCTCGATCTCCGGCGCCATCCGGCGGTTGGTGAGCGCCATCTGGAACTCGTACTCGAAGTCGGAATAGACGCGAACGCCGCGAATGACCACCCGCGCCTTCTCGCGACGGCAGAAATTGACGAGGAGCGTGTCGAGCATCTTCACCTCGACATTCTTCAGATGCGCCTTCCGCACATCCTCGCGGATCATCTTGAGGCGGTCGTCCGCCGTGAAGCGGGCGCCCTGCTTGGCGCTCGTCGCCGCCACCGCAACGATGAGCTTGTCGTAGAGCTTTGCCGAGCGCTTGATGAGATCGAAGTGCCCGAGCGTCATCGGGTCGAACGTCCCCGGATAGACCGCTACCTTTTCCGCCATTTCCACTACCCCAGTTTCGCCTTGAGTTCCTTGAATTCCGCCTTGAGCTTCGCCAGCATCCGCGGCATCAGCGCGCGCGCGCCGAATTCCTTCATCGTCGTCGCAGGCGTGCCGATCACGTACTTCACCGACCCGTCCAGCGTCTGCGCCACGCCCGCCTGCGGCCCCACCTGCACGCCGTCGGCGATCTTGATGTGGCCGGAAACGCCCGCCTGCGCCCAGATGAGACAGCCGTAGCCGATCTCCGTCGAACCCGCCACCCCCGATTGCGCGATGAGCCCCGAATAGCCCTTGACCTTCACGTTGTGGCCGATCTGGACGAGGTTGTCGATCTTCGTCATGGGCCCGATGTAGGTGCGCCCGATCCGCGCGCGGTCGATCGTGGTGTTGGAGCCGATCTCCACGCCGTCGCCGATCTCGACAATGCCGAGCTGGGGGATCTTCTCGATGAAGACCGACCCGTCCTCGCGACGGCCGTTGTTGAAGCCATAGCCATCACCGCCGAGCCGCACGCCGCAGTGGATGATGCAGTCCCTGCCGACGAGCGTCCCCTCGCGCAAGGTGACCTGCGGATAGAGATGCGTCTTCGCGCCGACCTTACACCCCTCGCCGACGAAGACCTGGGCCTCGATGACGGCGCCATCGCCGATCTCCGCCCCCTTCTCGATCACCGTATAGGCGCCGACATGGACGCCCGTCCCGAGTTTCGCCGAAGGATCGACGACCGCCGTCGGATGAACCCCCGCGGGACGCACCGGCTCGGGCGGCGCAAAAAGCGCGGCCGCCGCCATACAGGCGTGATTGGGATCCGCGACGCGAATGACCGCACAAGGCGCACCGTCAGCCCAGTCGGGCGGCAACAGCACGGCGCTCGCCTTGGTGTCCTGGACGAGCTTCACGTGCTTCGGATCCTTGCAGAAACTCAAATCGCCCGCGCGCGCCTCCTCCAGCCCGCCGCAGGCGAAGACCTCGACGTCAGCGCCCTCCAAGACGCCGCCGAGCCGTGCGGCAAGTTCACTTGCCTTCATTCGGCTCCTTCAATTCGGGAACGCCGTCCTTGGCCTGCGCGGGATCCACCCCCATGGCCTTCAGGATCTCGTCGGTGACCGTGAGATTCGCCTTCACATACGGAACCGTACCCAGGTCGAGAATGGCATCGTAGCCGTCCTTCTCTGCCAGTGCGACGACCCGCTTGCGAAGGTCGTCGGTGGTGATCTTCATGAAACGCTGCTCGTCATCGCGGAGTTCCTGCTCGGCACGCATCGCCTCGCTGCGCAGGTTCTGCTGGGCCGCGAGGAAACGCTGCTGAATGTCCATCAGCTCCTTTTCAAGCGCCGTCTTCGCGGTAGCCGAGAGCATGGGATTCCGAAGCCCCTCGGCCTTCTCCTTGCCCTCCTGCTGAATCTTCTCCACCGCACTCCGCTGCTGTTCGAGCTTCTTCTGGAAGTCCTTTTCCTTGGCGGAGAGATAGCTCTTGTTCGACTCGTAGCTCGGATGATTGCGGACGAGCTTAAGCATATCGACCGCACCGATCTTGAGTTCCGCCTGCGCCACCGTCGCTACCGCCACGGACGCCATCAATGCCAATTTCTTCATTTCGATCTTCCTTTCATTTCAAATCCTCCACCTTCTCCCACACCTGCACCTTGCTCAGAAATCATACCCGACCGTAAACGAGAACACTTCGTCCTCCGCATCGTCGCCCTTCACGAACGGCGCGGCGAAATCGAGCCGAATCGGGAACATCGGGATGTCGAGGCGGATGCCGGCGCCGCCCGTCCACGCGAAGGTATCGGAGAAATCGAAGTCGCACCCGTCTTCGCCCACGCTGCCCAGATCGGAGAAGAGCGCAAAACGCAACATCTTCACGATCGGAATCGTGTACTCGAAGTTCATGCAGAAGAGCGTCTGACCGCCCCACGGAGAGTAACTGTCGCGCCCGTCCGCCCTCTGCGCCATCGGTGCCACATAGCGGTAGCGAATGCCGCGAATCGATCGCGGGCCACCGAGGAACATGCGGTTGTAGATCGGCACCTCGTCGGAGAACGCATCGATCGTCTCGGCGCGGAGACCGACCATGAAGACGTGGTTGAAGCGCTTCCAGACATTGAAGTAGCTCCGGTGGTGGAGGCCGAGCCGCCAGTACTGGTTGTCGCAGGCCGGAGAGACGTCGCCGTAGATCTTCGTACGATGTCCACGAGTCGGAATGCGGAAGTTGTCGCGGCTGTCCTTGACCCAGAAGAGATGGATGACCGGCTCGAAGGCGTCGCCGTGATCGTCCTCCTCCTGCCGGTAAAGCTGGCCCGTCTTGTTCTCGTAGGTGTACCAGCCGTTGTCGACCTCGTCGAACTCAATGTACTCGCCCGAAAGTCCGATGCCAAG
>JAZUHK010000086.1:0-19728 GCA_045641645.1 Kiritimatiellia bacterium | reverse complement strand
GAAGGAGTTGGCGCATGTCTTTTGGGATAGGTTCAACGCGGCCATTGGCACCGCCGTTGTGGAGAAGTCCTATGGGCGCAAGCGTGACGATGCGTTTCATTGGCAAAACGTTTTGCAATATTGCAAAGACGGCTGCTTTCAGGCGATGTTTGACGAATATTATGCTGTCGTCAGAGATGATGTTAGCTTCAGCTCGGGGAAGAATCTTGTTTCGGAAATCATTAGGCGTATGAAAGACGCGCTGACTTTGCGTATCGCATCGTACGATGTGGACACGTATCCAGCCCTGCACGATCGTGTGTATGGGAAGGGGAATAAGGGACTTGAGATTTCAATGCGTACGCATTATGCTGTTGGCTTTGCGAAAGGGAAGGGCGAAGAGGCTGCAGGGATTGGGCGAAAGGACTCACTTCGCAAGAGCTTCAATTCGCCTATGCGGCCGTTTGTCCTGGCGTCGACGTCAATCGGACAGGAGGGGTTGGACTTTCACCCGTACTGCCGCAAGATATATCATTGGAATTTGCCATCCAATCCAATTGATCTTGAACAGCGAGAGGGCCGCATTAATCGTTACAAATGTTTGGCTGTCCGTGAGAATGCGGCGCTTAAGTATGGGAAGAGAAGGTACGAGAAAGATGTCTGGGCAGAGCTTTACGAGGCGACAGAAGTGGGTGAATGTCAAGATGATCTTCCTCAGCTCGTCCCGTTCTGGTGCTTTGGCCGGGATCAGGCTGTTAAGATTGAACGAATCGTTCCACGGTATCCATGCAGTCGGGATGAGGCCGCTTATGACAGGCTCATTAAGATACTCTCGATTTATCGCCTTTCAATGGGACAGCCTCGGCAGGAGGAGCTGCTTGAGCATGTCTTGAAACAATATCCTGCAAGTTACATTAAGGATCTTAAAAAGTATTTTATAAACCTCTCGCCTTATATGAGAGAGCATCCTAGTGGCGCGCCTATATTGTGAGCAGGATTTCCAGAGGGTCAGGCACCACTGATACAGTAACAGCGATACAGTAGATGATTTTGATGAACCCATTTGATGCATACATGCTGAACAAGGTGCGGCGGCTGATTTATCTTCGCGCGTCGATGCTCGCGCAGGATGCCCGGCTCGGCAAGCTGTGAGTTGGCGCGCGGTGTCGAACACCTCGCGCCAGTTTTTGATATAATACCGATGTTCACCTGAAGGTAGAGGGGCCTAAGAAGCCCAGTAGGGGGACCATCAGGAAAGATGCTGATTACTCGCAGTGAGGAGAGCGCTGGAGCCTGTTAGGACGATGAAGGCGTGAATCCGCGAGGCCAACGGGCGAGTCGTGGCAGGGGCAATTCAACCAGCGGGTGTCACCGCGAGGGGTTACTGCTAAGAGTAGTAGTACTGTACTGTACCCCGGAGGTCAAAATGAAGAATCAGCAATCAAACATCGTTGCCATCGACATCAATGCCGTCAAGTCCCGCATGCTGCAAATTCGCGGCCAGCAGGTGCTGCTAGACCGTGATGTCGCGGCGCTGTACGGCGTCGAGACAAAGCGCGTAAACGAAGCCGTTCGTAACAATCCAGACAAATTCCCGTTGGGCTATATGTTTCAGCTGAACACGGATGAGCTGGAGAGTTTGCGGTCGAAATTTTCGTCCGCAAATCTATCGTCGAAGAGTCGGGTTGCCCCCAAGGCTTTCACTGAGAAGGGGCTCTACATGTTGGCGACGGTTCTGAAAAGTCATCAGGCGGTAGAGGCTACATTTGCCATCATCGAGACCTATGCCGAGGTCCGGGCAATGAAGCGCGAGTTGCTGGCGTTGCACACGGAGCCGGACACCAAGAAGCGCAAATCGATGATACAGCATTTCGGCGAGGCGCTGACCGACATCGTCATGCCCGACCTCACGACGGCGGAAACCGAGTCGTGGATGGAAATCAACTTCCTCATCGGCAAGCTCAAGCACACCGTGCGCAGGGTCAGGAAGGTGAATGGCTCCACGGCTCAAGATGTGCCTGTGATATAATATCCACAGGAGGACATCATGAGCACGAAATGTAGGCATTGCGGATCGACGAGCTACGGGCATAGTTGCATCTACTCCCCGACGAAGCGACACGAGAAGTGAAAGAGCTGCCGGAATATGATCTGCATATGCGGGGGATGCTGGTCGCCGATGCGACGAGCGAGCTCGAGCGCATTGTCTCGCGGGCGCGAGGCGGCGGGGCGCGGGTCTTCGCCGTGGTGACGGGTTACGGGAGTTCGGGCGGAACGAGCCGCATCAAATCCGCCGTGCTCGCCGCCTGCCGCAAGTACCGGAAGCAGAACCACATCCGCGGCTTCCTCGACGGGGAATACGCGGGGGACATCTTCTCGAAGCAGTTCCTGTCGTTTCCCGACACGGGCGCAATCCCCGTCGCCTACAAGCGCAGCCCCAACCCGGGCATGGTCTTCATCGCGGTCTGATTGGCCGTATGTGCTTTAGTAGCCCAGGGCTTCGCCGACGACAATCACCTTCGTGGACGTGTGGGTGGGGCAGCGCTCAAAGACGGCCATCACCTTGCACATGCGGTCGGGGGAGTCGCAGTCGGCGCATTTTCCGGTGAGCGCGCAGGGCGTCCGGCGGCCGAGCCGCTTCGCATTCGGCGGACAGGCAGAGCGTTTGATGCGCTCGACCGCCTCGTCAAGCCCGCCGTCAACGAGCTTGTTCTCGCCAATCACATAGACGACGCGCTTCGGCCCGAAGATCGAGGCGGCGACGCGGTTGCCGTTCCCGTCGATGTTCACGATGCGCCCGTCCCGGGTGACGGCGTTCGCCGAAAGCAGAAAGAGGTCCGCGTCCGACCGATGATCGCGGATCTCCTTGCCGCTCGCGGCGATTTCGTCGCGGGCGCCGATCTCCTTGATCGTCTCGGAGCCGCCCCAGCCGACGGACGCGGCCTGCTCCGCCTCTCGCAGGACAAGCGCCTTCGCCTCGTCCTTGGTCGGGACGAAAACCGCCTCGTACCCGCGGCGCTGCAATTGCGCCACCACCTGTTTGCAGAGATCGTTCATATCGGTCATGAGTGACTGAGCATCTTTTCCATCCGCCCCACGGCGAGGCGGATTTTTTCCATGTTGGTTGCGTAGGAGAGCCGCACGAAGCCCGCGCCCGAAGGCCCGAAGGCCGAGCCCGGCACGCAGGCGACGCCGAATTCCTTCAACAGCCGGAGGGCGAAGTCCTCGTCGGAGAGCCCCGTCGAACGGATGTCGGCGAAGATGTAGAACGCGCCTTTGGGCAACATCGTCTTGAGCCCCATGCGATTGAGCGCGGGAACGAGATAGTCGCGACGGCGCTGGTATTCGCGGCGCATCCGCTCCACGTCCTTGTCGCCGCGATCCATCGCCTCCACGCCGGCCGCCTGCGAAAGCGTGGGCGCCGACATGATGCCGTATTGGTGGATCTTCATCATCGCGTCGATGACGTCAACGGGGCCGCAGGCATAGCCGAGCCGGTAGCCCGTCATCGCCCAGGACTTGGAAAATCCGTTGAGGAGGATGACGCGGTCGTGGTATTCGGGGAAGGATGAAAAGGAGGGAAGGGCCGGCGCAGGCGGAGGCGCAGGGGTGGGGGTGGAGGCGGCGTCGTAGTTCAGCTCCGAATAGACCTCGTCGGCGAGGACGAGAAGATCGTGGCGCTGGGCGAAAGCGAGGATTGCGCGCATGCCGTCGGCCGAGAGCGTCGCGCCCGTCGGGTTGCACGGGAAATTCAGCAGGAGCGCCTTGGTCTTCGGCGTCACCTTCTGCTCCAACGCCTCCACCGTGAGGCGGAACTCGTCCTCGACGCGCGTCGTGACCGGCACGGGTACGGCGTGCGCAAGGCGGATCGTCGGCGCGTAGGAGACGAAGCACGGTTCGTGATAGAGGATTTCGTCGCCCGGTTCGGCGATGGCGCGGATGGCGAGGTCGATCGCCTCCGAGACGCCCACGGTGACGAGGATTTCCCGCTCCCAGGCGAAGGGGGCGCCGAAGCGCCGCGCGAGATAACGGGCGATGGCCTGGCGGAGGGCGGGCGTGCCGAGGTTCGAGGTGTAGTGGGTGCCGCCGTCTTCCAGACAGGTGACGGCCGCGCGCGAGATGTGCCAGGGGGTGTCGAAGTCGGGCTCGCCGACGCCGAGGGAGATGATGTCCTTCGACTGTGCGACGATGTCGAAGAACTTGCGGATTCCGCTCTTCGGCAATTCCGCGACGTGCGCGGCGACTTTGGACTTTGAGGACATTTCGTCCATTATACCATAAAGCGGCGACGCTCGGCGGCTTAACTTGTGTTATAATACCGCCTCATGAGCGAGGTACAATCCGAGAAAAAGGCGGTAAACGCGAAGCGGCCCGAGGTTTTGGCGCCCGCCGGCGACTTCACTTGTTTGCAGGCGGCGATCGATGCCGGGGCCGATGCCGTCTATTTCGGGCTCGGCACCTTCAATATGCGCGCGCGGAGCGGCGTCAACTTCCATTTGGAGGACCTTCCCGAAATCGCCGCGCGCTGCGCGCCGCGCGGCGTAAAGCGGTATCTCGCGCTGAACGCCATCATGTTCGAGGGGGAGACGGCGGAGGTGGAGCGGACGCTCGTCGCCGCCAGGCCCTTCGTGGACGCGGTCATCGTTTCCGACTGGGGCGTGATCTCGCTTTGCCGGCGGCATGGCGTTCCCTTCCATGTCTCCACCCAGATGTCCACCTCCAATTCCGCCGCGGTGAAGTTCCTGGCCTCGCAGGGGGCGACGCGCGTCGTCCTCGCCCGCGAATGTACGCTTGCCGAAGTTTCGGCAATCGTTGAAAAGTTGAAAGGTTCAAAAGTTGAAAGGTGCGACGGCGGAACTTTTCAACTTTTCAACTCTTCAACCTTTCAACCTCCCGAAATCGAGTGCTTCGTCCACGGGGCGCAGTGCGTGGCGGAATCGGGGCGTTGTTTCATGAGTCACGACGTGTTCGGGAAGAGCGCTTGCCGCGGCGAATGCAACCAGCCCTGCCGCCGCAAGTTCCTGGTCAAGGCCGTCGATCTCTACGAGGACGCGGACGGCAATCCCGTCCATCAGGAGGGGAAGGCGGAGTTCGTCGTCGGTGCCCACACGGTGCTGTCGGCGAAGGATCTCTGTTCGCTTGGCTTCGTGGATCGGCTGATCGAGGCGGGCATCGCGAGTTTCAAGATCGAGGGACGTGCGCGCAACGCCAATTACGTGAAGACGGTGGTAGGCGCCTATCGCCGTGCGGTGGATGCGGTTTTCGCGGGCGCGTTTACGCCTGCGCTGGTGGCGGAGCTGACGGCGGCGGTGAAGACCGTCTTCCACCGGGAGTTCGCCGAGGGGCTTTATTTCGGGCGTCCGGGGACAGGGCAGTTCACGGCCACCGAGGATTCGATGGCGACGACGGTCAAGCGTCACGTGGGGATCGTGATCGATTATTTCCTCAAGGCGGGGATAGCGCAGGTGAAGATCCAGGATCATGCGATTCGTCCCGGCGACGAGCTGCAGATCCACGGGCCGACGACGGGGGTCGTTGAGCTGAAGTTGGGTGAGCTCCGCCGCGATGAAGAGTCGCCGGCGGTGGGCGAGAAGGGAACCTGGGTCACTTTCCGCGCGCCGCGCTGCCGCGTGGGCGACAAAGTGTTCTTCGTCGAGAGCCGCATTTGACGCAACTCGGTCGTTTTTGCTATAATCACCCAATCTTTGTCTAATTAGGGCAATTTCAAGGAGAAGACAGATGAAGGAGATTAACGGAGAGTTCGTCGCGAAGGGCATGAAGATGGCACTCGTCGTGAGCCGCTTCAACAGCTTTCTCACCGAGCAGCTCGTCAAGGGCGCGGTGGATGCGTTCGTGCGCCATGGCGGTGCCGAGAAGGATCTCGTCCTCGTGCGCGTCCCCGGGGCGTACGAGTTGCCGCTCGTCGCGGCGAAACTGGCGGCCAGGCAGGGGCTTGACGCCGTGGTCGCGCTCGGGTGCGTGGTGCAGGGCGCCACTCCTCACGCCTCGCTCATCAACGAGACGACGGCGCGTGCCTTCAGCGAGATTTCGATGAAGTCCGGCGTGCCGGTCCTCGACGGCATCGTCTCGGCGGAGAACCTTGAGCAGGCCGTGGAGCGCTGCGGCACGAAGCAGGGCAACAAGGGCTTTGCCGCGATGCAGGCCGCCATCGAGATGGCGAATGTGCTGAAGGCCGTCTGATTTGCGCGAATTTTGATTAATACGATCAGAAGAAAGAGAAAAACAACATGAAAGAAGTGAAGAAAGTTGCGTTCCTGACCGCCGGCGGCCTTGCCCCGTGCCTGAGCTCCTCGATCGGGTTCCTGATTGACGAATACACCAAGAAAGCGCCGCAGGTCGAGATGATCGGCTATGTGAACGGCTACATGGGGCTCTTGAAGGGCGAGTCGATTCCCGTCACCGACGAGGTGCGCAAGAATGCGCTGACGCTCACGAAGCACGGCGGCAGCCCCATCGGCAACAGCCGCGTCAAGCTTACGAACGTCAAGGACTGCGTCAAGCGCGGGCTCGTCAAGGAGGGTGAGGATCCCCTGAAGGTGGCGGCCGACCAGCTCGTCAAGGACGGGGTGGACGTCCTCCATACGATCGGCGGCGACGACACCAACACGACGGCGGCGGATCTCGCGGCGTATCTCGCGAGGAACAACTATCCGCTCATCGTCGTGGGGCTTCCCAAGACGATCGACAACGACGTCTATCCCATCAAGCAGTCGCTCGGCGCCTGGACGGCGGCCGAGGAGGGCGCGAAGTTCTTCATGAACGTCGTCAAGGAGAACAGCGCCAATCCGCGTGCGCTCACCATCCACGAGGTGATGGGCCGCAACTGCGGCTGGCTCACCTACAAGACGGCGCAGGTCTATCGCAAGCTGCTCAAGAAGTACGAGGGTCGCGGCTACTTCCTGCCGGCGTTCAATCAGACGCTGGAGCGTCAGGATGTGCATGCGGTCTATATCCCCGAGTGCAAGATCGACTTCAAGGCCGAGGCGGCGCGGCTCCTCAAGATCATGGACAAGGTCGATTCCGTCAACATCTTCGTTTCCGAGGGTGCGGGCGTGAAGGACATCATCGCCGAGATGAAGAAGCGCGGCGAGGAGGTCCCCGTCGATGCTTTCGGTCATCCGCGGCTTGACAAGGTGAATGTCGGCCAGTACATCGGCAAGCGCTTCGGCGAGCTCCTGAAGGCCGAGAAGGTGCAGGTCTTCAAGTCGGGGTACTTCGCCCGTTCGGCGGCGCCGTGCCCGAAGGACCTGCGGCTCATCGGCAAGTGCGCGCGCAAGGCGGTCGAATGCGCGCTCAAGGGCGAGTCGGGCGTGATCGGTCCCGACGAGGATGCGTCGGCGAAGATCCGGGCGTGCGAGTTTCCGCGCATCAAGGGCGGAAAGCCCTTCAATGTCCGCAAAGGCAGCTTCCGCAAGATGCTCGCGGAGATCGGTCAGCCCAAGCCGCGCAAGAAGCGTACGGCCAAGTAAGGTCGGAGCGCGCCGGCAGGTCCGGCATCCACCTTCCGCCCCCTTATGTCAGGCATCGAACGGCTGCACGAAATCATGACTCTCCTGCGGGATCCCGAGAAGGGATGCCCCTGGGATCGGGTGCAGACCCTTTCCTCGCTGAAGCCCTGCGTGCTGGAGGAGACCTACGAGCTCCTCGCGGCGATGGACAAACCCGAGGACCAGGCGAATTACATCGAGGAACTCGGCGACGTCCTGTTGCAGGTCATGTTCCAGAGCGTGATGGCCGAGCAGGAGGGAAGGTTCTCCTTCGATGACGTCGCCAACGCCATCGCCGACAAGCTCGTCCATCGTCATCCGCACGTCTTTCCTCCTGCGTCCGATTCCAACCTTCCGGATGGACTGCGGAGGACAGGGGGCAACGTCGAGGCGAAGGATGCGGCGACGGTGCTTAGGAACTGGGAGCAGATCAAGCAGCTGGAGCACAAGAAGGAGGCGCGGCATTCGGCGCTTGACGGCGTGCCGCCGACGCTGCCGGGGCTCATCAAGGCGCAGCGCACGCAGGAGAAGGCCGCGCGCGTCGGGTTCGACTGGAAGGATGCGGCGGGCCCCCTTGCGAAGATCGAAGAGGAGCTGGCGGAACTGAAGGCGGAGATCGCCGCGCGCAAGAGCGAGGATCCCGCCGATTCGGATCGGGTCAAGGAAGAACTCGGGGATCTCCTTTTTTCGGTCGCGAATCTCGCGCGGCATCTCAAGGTCGATTCGGAGTCGGCGCTCGAAGGGACGACGGCGAAGTTCGCGCGGCGTTTCCGCGCGGTCGAGGCGGGCGCGAAGGGCGCGGGCAGGAACCTCAAGGACATGACGCTTGCCGAAATGGACGCGCTGTGGGAGGCGGCCAAGGCGGAGGCGTCATGATTTTCGGGGATAGGCCCCCAGAACGACTCGCCTCGGCCAATGGAGGCGAACGGGGGGCGGTGAGGTTTTCGGAGGCGGATTTCCTGCGGTGGGCGGCGATGCTCGCGAGGAAGGGGCTCGGGCACACGCGGCCGAATCCCGCCGTGGGCGCGGTGATCGTGAAGGGCGGCAGGATCATCGGCGAGGGTTGGCACCGAAAAGCCGGCGGCGATCACGCCGAAGTTGCGGCCATCAAGGCGGTGGCGCGGCGCGGCGGAAATGCCGCGGGAGCGACGATTTACGTGACGCTGGAGCCGTGTTCGAAGCCGGGGCGCGTGGGGGCGTGTACGGACGCGATCGTTGCCGCGGGCATCAAGCGCGTCGTTTACGCCGTCGCCGATCCGAATCCGACGAACCGCGGCAAGGCGTAGCGCGCGCTCGCGCGTCACGGCGTCGCCTGCGAACTTTTCAAGGGTGACCAAGCGGTCGCGGCGGAAGGTCGCGGTTTGATCGCCGATTTTCGCAAGCACGTGCTGACGGGGTTACCGTATGTGACGGTTAAGCTCGCGATGTCGATGGACGGCAAGATCTGCGACGATTGGGGCGGTTCGAACTGGATCTCCAGCGCCGTCTCGCGTAAGCGCACGAACGAGATGCGCTCGCAGGTCGATGCCATTATGGTCGGCGCGGAGACGGTCAGGAAGGATAATCCGTCGCTCCTCGCGCGGATTCATCCGAACAAGGATCTCCTTCGCGTCATCATCTCCAAGAGCGGTAAGCTGCCGAAGCAGGCACAGGTGTTTACGGACGGCAAGAACCCGACGCTTGTTTTTGACGATGTGAGGAAGGCGCTCAAGGAACTCGGCAGGATGGGCGTGATGAGCGTCCTTTGCGAGGGCGGGCTTAAGCTCGCGCGTTCGCTCGCCGAGGCGGGGCTGGTGGACGAATGGCTCACGGTGATGGCGCCGGTCATCATCGGCACGCGGCGCATCGACAAGGCCATGCGCGGTAAGGCCGTCTTCGGGTGCGGCTCTTGCGATTCCGAGGATTCCTTCTATGCCGCCGGACTTTCCGATTTTGCCGCTTGGTCCAATCTTGGATAACGCTTGCGACAGAGGGGCAGGGAATTTTTCGATTCGTCGATTCGTCGATTGATCGATTCTGGGGACAGACCCCGGTGGGGGTGGATGTTTTTTGCGGTCTGGGTGTGATTTTGCTAAAATAACCGACACAGAGTAGAATTTTTTGAATAAAATATCCGTGAACCTTGTCTCACTAATGGGGAAGTTTCATGGAGGTAACGGGAAAAAGCGGCCAGGAACTGGAAAAGGAGGCCTGGCAGTTGTTGTCGAATTATCGGCAGCGCCTGCGCGCCGAGGCGGAGGGGCTTTGCCATAATCCTGCCACGGCCGACGATCTCGTCATCCGCACTTTAGAGCAGGCCTGGCAGAAATTTGACACCTGCCGCTCGCAGGATAATCCCTACGGGTGGATGAAGGCGATTATGACTTCGCTCTATTTCAACGACCGTTTGCGGAAGGTCAATCGCAATACCACCCCGTTGGAATTAGAAGAGCTGGAAAAGTTAGCCCCCGAAGACAACGGCACTTTAGAGGAGGTCTTGCGCAAATCCGACGGCGAGGCGCTCCATAAGGCGGTCTCCGCGCTGGACGCGAAGTATCGGGATGCGATAATCCTCCACTACTTCAAGGAATACTCCTTTAAGGAGATCGCTGGGCTCTTGCGCCTCCCGATCGGGACGGTAGGGCGGCGCATCCAGATCGCGCGGCAGATCTTGGCGGGCAAGCTTAAGGCGGAGTTTCGCGAGTCGAAACCGAAGTTCCTCGCGCTGGCCGCGCTGTTCTTTTCGCTCCTGTCGTTCGCCGCCTATCAGGCGGTGGAGGCGTTTCGCGGCGAAGATGAGGATGCGGGCGCGTCAGTGTCCGAAAACGTCGAGACCATGACGGAGGTCGAGAGCCCCGCGGAGCGGTCGGGCGAAGAGGAATTTAACGCAGATTCAGGATTTAACCCCAATAACCGTGAGGAAGAAACCATGAAGGAAGTCAAAGTCATCAGGACTACTGCTAAAGTCGCCATGGCCGCGCTCTTGTCGAGTGCGCTGGGTGTGAACGCTAGTGAAGGCGTGCTTGATCCAGTGGCGTTGCCGGCGGGTTATCAGCAGGTGGAGTATATCGAAACGCCAAGTTCCGGCACTTGTCCCTATATTCTCACTCGGCTTACCCCACGCTATTTCGACACGATTGAAGCGAGCTTTTCAGCCGCTCCGGGCACCGTAAATCCACAACGGTATCGAACGCTTTGGTGTGCCCGAGGGGTTAGTGGTGCTAAGACCTATACGATGTTTTTAGATACCGTCGGTAATTCGTCGACGTATTATTTGGCGAGAATCGATCATCTTGCGTCTGGTAGCGCAAGTTGGAACTCAACTCGTTTCTCCACTGGCTATGACAACATCCAGATGGTGGTTGCCGATGGTGCGAATCATTCGGCTACGGTGAACGGGGCGAACGGGTGGTCATTTGGGAGTCTGGCGGACGGCGATGCAGGAGGACCGATTCTGCTGTTTGTGGCTGGCAACTACAATAACGGCTATGGCACGCCCAATAGCAATCCCGCTCTCGCGACGCGCCTTTATTCCTTTAAGGTTACGGGAAGCGATGGTACGACGGTGAAGATGAACCTTGTCCCTTGCCGGGAAACTTCGGGTAGTTGTAGAGTGGGGCTTTACGATACGGTTGGTGACGGGCATTTCTATCCGTCGGAAAACGCGGCGACCTTCACGGCCGGTGAGGATGTTGGGGGCGGGGAGGAGCCGCCGCCAGCGGATACGAAAGTGATCTGGATCGCCCATAACCCCATGGAGATCGTCAATCACGCTCAGCTCTCGGGGGCGTATGATGTTGAGGAGCTGGATTTTCCGCTGACGCTGACGCCGGGCGACGCGGCGATTGGGCAGATGGCTTCGGCGCACTATACCTGCGTTGGCTATACGTTAGCGACTTCGGAGGATGGCGAGGAATGGACGGAGCCGGTGCAACATGCGGAAACTTCGGTCACTTTCGCGACGAAGCCGACAGTAAACCATCGCCTCACTTGGCTTTGGGAGGTGACGGGCTACAAGGTGACGGTGACGGCGAGTGCGTTGGAGCAGGTGACGATCACGCCTGCGGCGACGGACGGCTATTATCCGGTCGGTACGCAGATCTCGCTCGCCTGGAGTTCGCTCGTGGGCGAGCAGGCGCAGTTCTCGCACTGGAAGGTGAACGGAGTGGCGGTGGGGAGCGCTAATCCGCTCGTCCTGACGGTTACGGAGCCGCTCGCGATCGAGAGCCGGCTCACGGATTATTCGGCTTCGACCGTGTTGCCGTTCGATTATGACCTGCCCGCGCGCTACAAGCAGGTCGCTTACCTCGTTCACGATCAGGTGAATTCACCCGCCGGGGTTATCCCTTATATCGTGACCGATTGTACGCCGAATCTGCGGGACAATATCGAGGCGCGGTTCCGTCCGGCCGGGACGGCGGTGCAGTGCATCTTCTGCGCGCGGGCTGCCAATCAGACTTTTCGCTATGCGCTCTTCTATAGCGTCAGTGACGGCCAGCAATTCCGCATTGACCGCTTCAACGAGGGGAGCGGGGGAGCGAAATATGAGGCGGAGGAGGATTATATCGTCAGCATCACCGGCACTGCCACCGCTGCGGCAACGGTGAATGGCGAGCCCTACACGGGGACGATCGTTACCTACTCCGATACGGCGAATGCGGGCGGACCGATCGTCTTCTTGGCGTCGATTAACATAGCCGGTAACTATGTTAATCCCAGTTCGGCGCGAATTTATGGGCTGAAGGTGACGACGGCGGAAGGTGAGACGCGCTTCAACTTCATTCCGTGCATAGATACGCAGGACGGCAATCGCGCCGGGGTTTATGAGACGGTGAACGGGCGGTTCTATGGTTCGGCCAATACGGGAGTATTCGAGACCGGTCCGGAGGTGAAGCCAGATTCGGCCTTATTGGAAATCGTCTCCGAAGTGGAGGTGCTCGCAACGCAGGTGAACCCGGGGGTGGGGCGGTATGTGGCGAAGAACTTCACCTATCCGCTGACCATGGTGGCGACGGCCGAAGTGACGATGGAGGGCGAGCGCTATGTCTCCGCTGGCTGCGAGCTATGGGAACTAACGGACGGCTCGGCGTGGACGGTTGTCGGCACCAATGAGACGAACACTTTGACGGTTGATGCTGCCCCCGAACATGATCGGCGCTATGTCTGGCTTTGGCGGCATCAATCGAGCCGCGTCACGGTGCAGCCCAGCTTTGACGCGGTGACGGTTACGGCGACCCCGGCGAGTGCGGACGGCTATTATGCGGTCGGTACGCGGCTTACGCTTTCCTGTACGATCGCCGACGAGGAGGTCTTCACGTTCCAGGGCTGGACGGTGGATGGCGAATTCTATTCCGATGCGCGGGAAATCGAAGTGACGGTGGATGCGGCCAAGCGCATCGCCCCAGTGGTCGTTTACGATTACACCAAGATGTCGGTTAAGGAGTCGCCGACGGATTTGCCGGTTATCGGCGAATACGACGTGGTGGTGGTGGGCGGCGGTTTTGCCGCGGCCAGCGCGGCGGTGGCGGCGAAGGAGGCGGGCGCGAGCGTCTTCCTGCTGGCACCGCGGCAGAATCCCGCCGAGGATGTGATTTCGACGCGGCGGCTGATTGGCTCGGCCGAGGACGAAGGGCTTGACCATCCGCTGATCGTGGCGGCGGGGCTCGACTCGACGGCGAACGCGACGAGTCCGACCAAGTGCTTTCAGGCAATCGACTCGTACCTGATCGAAAACGGCGTGCCGTTCTTCACGGGGACGGTTGCGACGGGCGTGGCCACGGACGGCGACGGGGCGGTGGCGGGGGTTGTCATTGCGAACCGCAACGGACGGCAGGTGGTGAAGGCGAAGGCGGTTATCGACGCGACCGAGTATGGTGCGCTCGCGCGGCGAATTGCGACCTTCCATCCGATTGCGCCCGGGACGACGGTTGTTTTCACGCGGCGGCTTAGCCAGACGAGCACTACGGCGCCTGCGCCGGAGGGTTATGAGGTCGCGGCGGAGAATCATTTCAGCTCCACCTACAAGGCGTTTGCGCTCACCAAGAGCTTTACCTTCGATAAGTTCGATTACCTGACCATTAACCGCATCAACAACGAAATGCGCGATGCGTACCATGATAATACCATTGTCGATGAAAGCGAACTCGCGTTCTTCGTGTTGCCCGATTCCATTGTATCTACCCAGGGCAGGGTGAGCGAATGGCAGGGCGCGGCAAATCTGCCGCTTGCGGTCGCACAGCCGCAAGGGGTCGGCGGACTTTGGGTCGTCGGGATGACTGCCGAGGTTGATCGCGAAATTGCCGAGCGTCTTTCGCTACCTGGCGTGGGGGTCATCTTCGGCGCGCGCGTCGGGGCGGCGGCGGCTGAGTCCGTGGCGGGTGCGGAGTTTGCGGCGGAACTTTCGATTGGCGGCACGAGCGGTAAATATGCCGCGGTGGCAGAAAAGGTGTCGCGGCCGCTCGGAGTTGGCAATGTCGGCGAGGGAACGGTGCGGACGCTCGGCGGGGCGATTCCCGTCATTGCCGATGTGGATGTGTTGGTGGTGGGCGGCGGCACCGCCGGGGCGCCGGCGGGCGTGGGCGCGGCCGAGACCGGCAAGAGCGTGCTGGTAGCGGAGTACCTGTATGTCCTCGGCGGCACTTCGACCGACGGGCGGATCGGCAAGTATTATCCTTCGGGTATTGCCACGCGCGGATTCTCGAAGCGGATCGACGGGGGCGTGGGTGTCTGCGGGGGGTCGGGCGCGGAGAATTTCTACTGGAAGAAGAGCGACTGGTTGCGGCGCACAATTACGGAAGGTCATGCGGAGGCGACGGTCTTGTTCGGCGCTTTTGCCGAGGCGGCAATCGTCAACGGTACCGACGAAAACGGGCGACCGGTGGTGGCGGGGGCGATTCTCATACTGCCTGACGGCTCGCGTGCGGCGGTGATGGCGAAGGCGGTGGTCGATGCGACCGGCAACTCGGATGTCGCCTATGCGGCGGGGGCGGAGACGATGTTCCTTGATGCGCAGATGTTCGCGATGCAGGGCTCGGCCGCTTCGCCGCAGAAGCTCAACGTTAGCTACTTCAACTGCGACGTCGGGTTCTTGAATACGCCGGATGCGGGCGACATCAACAGCTTTTCGCTCCGGGCGCGGCGCGGCGCGGACGCCAGCGGCGACTGGAACATGTCGCACGTCATTTCGGGTTCGCGCGAGCGGCGGCGGATCGTAGGCGAGTATGTGGTGACGCCGGTGGACGAACTTGCCGGGCGCACTTATCCCGATACTATCATGCACGGCGAGAGTGACTTTGATATTCACGGTTACACCACTTCGCCGCTAATGATGTTCTATTCGGCGACGCAGGCGACGAGGTTCGCTGCCGATTTGCCGTATCGCTCGCTGATTCCAAGAGGGATCGAGGGGATTTTCGTCACGGGCCTTGGCGTCAGTGCTCACCGCGACGCGATGCCGATCATTCGGATGCAGCGCGATGTGCAGAACCAGGGCTACGCGGCGGGGCTCGCGGCGGCGAAGGCGGCGACGGCGGGTGGCGTCAGGAAGGTGGAGATCAAGGCGCTACAAGGCGAACTGGTGACGGCAGGATGTCTCTCAAGTCGCGTCCTCACCGACGGCGAGTTCCAACTGACGGCGAGTCAGCTGGCGACGGCCATCGCGGGAATGGATGAGACCTTCCATGGACTAGAGAAGGTGCTCCTCGCGCCGGAACTCGCGCGTGCGCCGTTGGAGGAGGCCTATGCGGGCGCGTCCACGGCGGTCAAGGAGGCGGTTTACGGCGCGGCGCTGATGCTCCTCGGCGACAATCGCGGCTACGAGGCGGTCACCGCCAGGATTGACGCGCTCAACAACTGGAGCACGAGCGGCAAGAACTTCAAGGGACTCGATAATTACGGGCGGCAGACGAGCGCGGCGGACGCCTACTGTTATGCGCTGGCGGCCGGCGGAGATCTGCGTGCGGCCGGTTATCTTACGCATTTGGCCTATACTGGGCTCGTGAGCGGCTCTTCGGTGGCGGCGCTTTCCTGCTGGCGGATGATGGTACACGCGGCGAATATGCTCCATTCGGATCGGCTGGCGGGGATGGTCGGCGTGGCGATGGACGCGGGGTCATTGCAGGTGACGGGCAATGTTCAGGACGGCCCGGTGACGGCACTTTCGCCGTATCTTTACCCGGTCAATGGCGGCAATCGCAACAGCATGGACGAGGAGCGCAACAAGACCATGCGCGAGCTCGTCGGGCTGGGCGTCAGATGCCTTTTTGGCGACCGGGATGCCGAGGCGGGACTAAGGCGGTACGCGAACGACAAACGGACGATTTACGCCGCCTGGGCGCGGCAGGTGCTCGCCACGCCGCGGCTCGGCGAAGTGCCGGGACGGTGGGTGGACGAGAATACGCTGGAGATCAACGTGGGCTCGCCGCAAAATCCCGTCACTTGGGCGGGGATGATCGCAATGTCCAACGGGACGCTCAGGATCGCGACGAAACCCTCGGACGTGATTAACGGCTATAAGTTTGCGCTATTGCCCGAGGGCGATTTTACGCCCGAGGAGAAGTTCTACTACGACGATAAGACGACGAATAATAACGAGAAGCGTAGCAATACAGCCACCGCTTTCTTCGCCCACAATCTTACCACCTGGAGCTTTAAGACGAGCAATGATCTCGGTATTTGTATTGACGGCAGTTGGTATTCCTGGGACAATCGGATTGGGGCGGATGCCGACCATGAGGCCTATGTTGCCTTTCTAAACAATATGCGCGCGGGGCCGCTGGAGAAGACGTTGGCGGTAGATGGTTCGGCGACTGGCTATCAACTTAAGTTCGATTATATTTCCATCTGCGGATCGAGCGGAAGCAAGAACGTTTCCCTGATTGTGAGTTTGGACGGCAAGGAGGTTCTAACCTTGGCTGAAGGGAAGGTGGACGAGTGGCAGTCGCAGATCGTCGAACTCGGGGCCTTGAGCGCGGGCGAGCATGTCCTTTCGTTCACGACTTCGGCCTCAACCAGTAACGGAACGCTGCTCGATAACGTGATGCTGGGTACGCCGGCGTCCCCAGAGGAGCAGACGGACTACCCGAAGAATGTCCTTTCGCGGCTCAGGATTCGGATGGAGGATGGCTCGGCCTTGAATCTCGACGGCGATTACACCTTCCGCATTCGCTCTTTTTCGCGTGACGGCAAGCGGATTTACGGCGAGATCAGCGGCGATACCGGCGACGGCAAGCTGAAGGTCATCGCGCCTTTGGGCGTCATTGTCAGGTAACGGCCAGTTTGCCGTGGAGGTGGCGCCATTCGCGCATGGACAGGCCGAATTGTTGGAGGAAGGCGGCCTTGAGGCGGCGCGAGGAGCCGAAGCCGACGCGGTGATAGAGGTCTTCGATAGGGAAGTCGCTCGTCTCCAGAAGCCGCTGCGCGGCATCGAGGCGCGTTTTCATGATCAGGGCGCGGACGCTCGTATTCAGGCAGTTCTTGAAGCGGTATTCGAGCATGCGCGGCGAAAGGTTGAATTCGCGGGCCAGCGAGCGGACGGTCAGTCCTTCGACAGCGCCGAGGCGGATGCGCTCGCTGATGTTCGCGATGAGTCGCATGGGGCCGGCGACGTTCTGCGTGGAGAGGCGTTCGTGGACGGACCTGATGCCGTAGGTGAGACGCACCTGACGCTGGGGTTGGCCGCGGCGCATGAAGCGGTCGAGCAGTTCGGCCGCCCGATATCCAGCACCGAAGAAGTCGGGCTCGATGCTGGAGATTGTGGGCGAGGCCGATTCGCAGATCTCCAGCTCGTTGTCGATGCCGATGATGCCGAGTTGGTCGGGGATGGCGATGCCAGCGTGCCGACACGCCACCAAGAGCTGCAGGCAGACGAAGTCGCAGAAGACGAGCAACCCGCAGGGCTTGGGCAATTCCTTGAGCCAGCGTTGTAGCTCTTCGGCGTTGCGGTTTTCGGGCGAGGCATAGAGTGAGATGTTGAAGGACGGCACCTTGTCTGCGCCGCCGAGCGCGCGCACGGTGCGGGCGAAGGACTGGTAGCGCAGGCGCGAATGTTCGCCGTTCCAAGGCATGGCAGCCGTGCCGAGATAGGCGCAATTACGAAAACCGCGGCGGATGAGGATTTCGGCCGCGGTTTTGCCGATCAGGCGGTTGTCGCAGTTGATGACGGCTGCAGAGGAGGCGGTCGCGTCGGGAAACGGGTTGTCAATCGTGATGACTGGGCAGTCAAGGTCATTCGTGTTGATGCTGGAGATGGGGATTATCCCGTCGGGATTGAGCTCGCGGATTCGCTCGAGAGCTTCAACCGGTGGGAGCTGGGTTGGAAGACATTCAATCTCCCAGTTGCCGGATTTGCCGGCAAAAGAGAAGATGCCGGCGATCTTGTCGCGGCCCGCCTTGTAGGATCGGTCAAGAACAATCAGTACGCGGTAGTGTTGCATATTTCAAGGGACATTATAGCGCAAGGCGGCGGCGGAGGTCAAGGTGCATTTTCGTAAAACGGCATAAATTAATTTCGCATAATTACCACATTGATTATACTGTCTATGGTAAAATATCCCAAAATCCATTTTAGGATTAGGAGGGTATTGATGAAACTTGGAAGCTGGCTGTCGATCGTTGCCGTACTTACGTGCGGGTTTTCTGCCATTGCCGAAACCACCGAAGATTATGCCGCGCAAGCGGATCTCGTCGCCTGTTGGGACGGCGTTGAGAACGCCGGTACGAGCGGCCAGCATGTCGATTCGCTGCCCGATAACGAGTGGCGCGATACGATCGGGAATGTGCCGTTTGTGATGCATGGAATTACGGTCGAAAAGAATTGCGTCGTCCTCGGCGACACCACCAGTTCTTACGGCGAGTTGTCGGTGACCGGGAATGCAAACCCATTCAATTCCTCTGCTACCATGGGGACGCTGGAAATCGTCTATCGTGCGGGAACGACTTCGACGGAGAATCAAATGCTTCTACAGGGCAATACTACCGCCGGAATCGCCATCGGGACATATAGTAGCACGGCGCAGTTCATTTGTTGGACCGGCGCCAATAAGAATTATTTCAGACGTCCTCTGGGAAGCAGCTGGAGTTCGGGTACGAACACGATTGCGGTAACTTATGCGAGTTCAAATCCGCAAGGACTTTATTTCAATTCCGTAAGCGGCGATTTAGCCGGTAATAGCCAGAATTGGAGCAATCCCAACAGTTCGATCTTCCTCGGTAAGCGCAATAATAATACCATGAGCTTCGCCGGTTCGATTTATGCCGTTCGGCTTTATCGGCGAGCGCTGACGGCGGTAGAAATCGCGCACAACCGTGAAATCGACGAGAAACGGTTCCTCTTGGGGCGTGTATGCAACGAAGGTTTGCAAATTACGTCCACCTCGCAGGTTTGTAATCCCTCGTCGCCGGCGTATGGCACGTATGAGGAGCTCTCGGATGGTGAAGAAATGACGGTTACCATTACCGACCCGGAAGTGCAGACGGTGCGGTCGGATGCGGTTTGCCGCGGCTGGAAGTTTTATCGGCGCAATCAGGCGAAGGAGTGGGTGCTTGAAGATGAAGGCGCTTCGCTCACCTATACCTACCGGCATACGGCGGGCGCGCTGGCGAAGTTGGAATGGCAATGGGAGGAGACGGCGGTTTACGGTACGCGGCGTTATGTGCAGGACGGCCTTGTCGCCTGCTGGGACGGGGCGGAAAACGGCGGTGTGAGCGGTGAGCATCTAAGCGAGCTTTCGGAGTGGAAGGATACGCTTAACGATGTGGCTTTTGCGCTTCAAGGCGATATAACCGTGACCGCAGATGGCTTGAATTTCACGGGCCAGGTCGCTGATAATGATGCGACTGACCGCGGCGAAATTACCGATGCCAGCACAACCTTTACCCGCTGCCGGAGCGGCACGCTGGAAATCGTCCTTACGCCCAGTCAAGGTGCAGTGAGCGGCACTGGTACACCGCTGGCGCTTTGCGGCTCCAAGGATTCGGGCATGGCCGTCGGTTTTTATAAAGTAAATAATCAGGACTCCTATTACCTCATTACGACCTACGGCAGCACTTCTTCTCCCACGCTTCCCTATACGGCTGACGATTGGGCATCGCCATATCAAACGGTGTCAGTTCGGTATAATAATTGGCTCTTCGTGCATGACTGTGGGTATTCTTTCGCGGCATAACCTCATTTGACCCCCTGTTTCATTGGCTGCGGGGCTTCTCTCCCCGGCAGCGGAATCCTGATTGAAGAACAGCACAGCATAATCAGGCTGAGCATGCT
>JAZUHK010000085.1:0-14086 GCA_045641645.1 Kiritimatiellia bacterium | reverse complement strand
AGGAATGGGAAGAGTCCGATGCCGAGGACCGACTCAACGACCTCAAGGAACTTGCGAGCCAGATCGCCGGGAATCCCGGCGGACTCGAGGCGTACCTTGCGGACGTGGCGCTCATGACGAACATGGACGTTCGGCGAAATGATCCGGATCAGGATCGCGTGACCCTCTCGACGGTTCATCAGGCGAAGGGCATGGAATGGCCGGTGGTGCTGGTCCCGTGGCTTTCGGACGGCATGTTCCCGAGTGCCAAGGCGACCGAGGAAAACCGCATGGACGAGGAACGCCGTCTCTTCTACGTCGTCGTCACCCGTGCGAAGGACCAGCTCTATCTCTTCTCGCCTCAGACGCGCAAGATGGCCGACGGCGGCATGTTCCCGGTCGATCCGTCGATCTTCGTGAAGGAGATTCCCCCGGAACTCGTTATTTCGAAAAGGGTGATGGGCGTCCCCGACGCCTATGGAAGCACCTATGGCGGCCGCAGGGAGTACGGGGGATATGGTGGCGGATATGGCGGGAACTACGGGAGCTATGGCAGCTACCGCAAGTCTTCGGCTGGCAAGCCCCAGACCATTACGCGAACGACCTGGCGGCGGAGTTGAATTTTCCGAAAATACCCCCTTGCGCATTTCACATCGATTATGATATACTATCTTTCGTTTCCACGAATGGGGAAGTAGCTCAGTTGGTAGAGCATCACGTTCGCAACGTGGGGGTCGAGAGTTCGAATCTCTTCTTCTCCACCATTCTTCGCCGAAGGGCTACGGATGGCAGGCCAAGCGGAAACATCGAAGCGGCTTTCGCCTAAGTTCAGGGCGCGCCGCGTTTTTTATTTCTCGATTCCGCTCCTTCGCGCTTGCGCTGGGGGGAGAAAGTGTGCTATAATCCCAAACGATGAAACAGCTTTGCCCAACAGTTTTGCTTGCGGCCTCTCTTGTCGTACCGCTTTCCGGCGCGTATGCGGCGGCAACTCCGCTTGATGACGGCTATGCTGCGGAAGCGTGGGAGCGCACCGGCCTTTCTCCTTGCAAGGGCGGCTCTTCCATCCGCAAGCTCGCGGGCGGTGACTATGTACATATCTTCAAGGATCCAACCGGAACTTTTCGCGCGCCGGCTGACCATGCGGTTGAAATTAGCTATCTTGTCATTGGTGCCGGCGGTGCCGGCGGTGACTGTGACGGTGGTGGCGGCGGTGCTGGTGGCGTTAAATTCGGTAAGCTCCAAGTCGCGGCGGGAGGGGTCGTTAATATCACTCTCGGGCGCGGCGGTTATTCTGCCAAGCTCGGCACTCTTCCTGATGCTGTTTTTGAAACGGCCTTTTTGATTGAGGGAATCGCTACTACGGATGGTAATTCTACTGGTAACAACTCCAATGGTGGTAATACGTTTTTAAATTACAATGGGAGCGTGATAACGGGAGTTGGTGGCGGCTATGGCGGCAATCATAACCTTGCAGGTAGTACGCCCGATGGTGCCGGAGCGGGTGGGCATGGAAACGCTACGGTAAACGATCCTGCTTATGGCGGCGCTGGGTATCCCAATTATACAGAAACTGCCGCACCCAGCGGGACGACGGCCGGCAGTGGTGGTGATGGATGCGCTACCTATATTGCCGGTGAATTGATGACTTTTGCCGCCGGTGGCGGTGGCGGCGGGCGATTGTCAAGCCACTCCGGCGGCAAGGGCGGTATTGGCGGCGGCGGCGATGGTGCTGGGTATGTTTCGGATGGGAATAAGTATATCAATGGCCATTGTGCGTTGGCTAATTCTGGTTCTGGTGGCGGTGGTGGATGTTCGAATGGTGGTAACAATCATACTCGCGGTGGTAGCGGCGGCTCAGGCATTGTCATTATCCGTTATTCGGGTGCTGGGCTTACGCCGGTTGTGAATGGCTGTATCGATCGTACGGTTGAAGGCGAGGTGACGATCGGCTCCTATGCTCCTGCAAATGGTCCGGGCATCCTTGTGGAGGAAGGGGCGGCGCAAGGTGGCGAAATCCATCAGCTTTCGAATGGCGAATTCGTTCATCGCTTTACCCAGAGCGGCACTTTTACCGCACCTGCGAATACGGATATTGAGGTTGACTATCTCGTTATTGGCGGTGGTGGCGCGGGTGGTGGAGGAGACGATGGATATTATGGTGGTGGTGGCGGCGCCGGCGGTGTCTGTTATGGGCGAGTGACCATTCCTCGTGGCACTGTAGCCTCGGTGACTGTTGGTCATGGAGGTGCGGCCACAAGTAGGAGTGGAAATAACGGCGAAGATTCAGTGGTTTCATTTGCCGGTGATGAGATTAGGTCATTTGGCGGTGGCGGTGGTGGTGATGTGAGAGGTGGCGCCAATGGTGCGGCTGGAGGTTCCGGCGGTGGTCCTGTGGGGGCATCGAAAGATTACGAGCAGGGGACTGATGGTGGTTATGCGACGAGTGCCAAGAATGCCGGCGGTGGCGGCGCGGGCAGAAACGGCGGTGTTTCCTATACGGATGCAGGCAATCGTAAGCATGCTGGTAATGGAGGTGATGGCGTTGGTTGCGCGATTACTGGCGAGGCGAATTGGTATGCGGGTGGCGGCGGTGGCAATTGGCAATCGTATTATGGAGGGCTTGGAGGTAAGGGTGGTGGCGCTAATGGTGCTTGTTATGATACGCGCGGTGTTAATCAGTCGGCAACTGTCGCGTTGGCAAATACTGGTTCTGGCGGCGGTGGTGGAAATAACTGGGAAAGTAATAACAAAGGTTATGCTTCTTCCGGTGCCGATGGCGTGGTGATCTTGCGGTATATGGCCTATCATGTCAGTACGGGCTGGGAAGTTTTGGGTGGGATGTTGATGTGGACGGCGACGTGCAATGCCACGCCCACTACGACTATCCGTCAGCTTTATTATGCGAAGAGTGCGGCCGAGCTTGATAATCTTGCATCGCTGACGCCATTGGAAGGTAGCTTGGTGGAATGGGTGGACGCGCCGGGCTCTTACTTCGTTCGCTGGAATCTCAGCGATCTCGATCGTTCGACGACGTATTATTTTAAGGCCGTGATGGGTGATGGCTCTGAGACGATGGAGTCGTCAATCGCGTCTTCAACCATGCCCGGCTACGCGGCGTATTCAATGGGCGACGGCGGTACGCTGACCATGATTGATGCCGGGTCCGGCATACCGGATATCCTTCATTCCTTTCCATTGGGAGATTCTAGCTTTACAGCTCCCATGACACTCGCCGGACAGACCGTCTCCATTCGCTATCTTGCAGTGGGCGGCGGTGCAGCTGGGCGACAGGGCTCGGCTGGTAATCCATCAACAGCTGGTGCTGGCGGTGATGGAGGCGCGGTTGAAAAAGGGACAATGAGCGATATTGCCGGCGGTTTGACAGGTTCGGTTCATGTGGGATTTGGTGGTCAGACAGCGTCAGGATACAGCGCAACCGGCGGGGCTGGCGATGATTCTTTTCTTTCCCTTGGAAGCTATGATCTTTCGGCTGCTGGTGGTGCCGCCACGACAGCCGCCAATCGTGGCGGATCTGGTGCTGGGAGTGCTTATAGCGGTTACAATGGCGGCGCTGGTGTTTTTGACGACATTACCGGTGAAATGCTGGTCTATTCTGGCGGCGGCGGTGGCGGTTCGGTGAATAGCGGAACGATCTATCCAGGCGGCGGTGCCGGTGGCAACGGAGCTTCCAATGGCAGGGATGCGACGGCGGGCGCCGATGGCTTCGGTGGTGGCGGCGGCGGTGGCAACAATACATACGCCCATTATGCTGCCAATGGCGGCTCAGGATGTGTCTATGTCCGCTATTCGCCTCAGCCCTATGATACAACCAGACCGTTCGGCGAATTGCGCGAGGTGGTGGTGCAGGAGGATGGTCTCGTACGGTTGGAGACCTATCTTTATTTCCTCGGTGACGGGGCGACTTCGGCGACGGCCGTGCTTCTGTGGGGCGGTGAGGGTGAAGAACTGATGAACGAGATTGCACTCGACGAGAACATGGTGGTTACTTCCGCCTCGCGGGTGTTCTATCTTGATGCGTTGCCCTTTGGCACGAATCTCAACTTTGCGGTGCGCTTCACCAATAATGATGGCGTGAATGAGGGCAAGTATTCGTCCACCCAGCAGCATCCGCTCGCCGTTCCGCCGCTTACGCTCTTCGAGCCGGTGGAGCCGGTGGTGAACGCCACCAACCTCACGGTTGCCTTCACGGGCGAGGTGGCGGTGGTGGGCTACGGTTCCACGACGATTCAGGTTCGCTATGGTCCTGAGAGGGATATGCTTATTCACACCAATAAGCCCGTCGATCAGATTTCCTACGAGATGTACGGTGACGAAGGCCCTTATTCGTTTGCCACCATGGATATTCGCTGCGATAGGAAGGGTGACAAGATGCCGACGGTTTACTATGTTTACGATCTCCTGGAGACGGCGGGTAGTACCAATCGCGTTTTGCGAAGCTGGACGAGCGAGATCTTGAAGGTTAAGGTCTATACGCCGCAGGGGACAACTTTTGGAATTCGGTAAAAGGACATGAAGCTGAAATTGACAATTCTCTGTTCGCTGATGATGACGGCCGCCGCGGTCGCCACCACGAACGATGTCGATTTTACCTATACCTGGAGCGATCTCAACTGGAGCGCGGCGGAATTGCAGGATGGACTTGCCGATCTGCATTTGCGCGATGACGATGGGCGTAAGACGGAAAGCGGCGGCACGAACTTCTGTTGGCAGGCCCCCGACATCCCGATGACCGACACCGCCATCCGCGAGGATTCGGCGAGCGTCAAGTTCCTGCAGTTCGACATGGAGGCCTCGGTGACGGGCGTTCTGACGCGCACCATCGTGCCGCGCACGGATCCCGTCGATCCCATCCGGCGCATCGAGCTTGCGCCTACCAACGGCGCGTATGCGGGCTTCTATGCCGATGCGACGATTCGCTTCAAACCCTTCACCGAGCTGGAGGAGCCGATCTTCTCGCCAGACGATAAGGTCCTCGTCTGGACGAGCGCGATCACTGCGGAAGACGGCGATTTCGTTCCCGCCACCAATCTCTATGTCTCGGCGGGGTCGTTCGTTGGTTCCGTGACGCGCGTCAAGCGCCGCGATTTCAAGATTGCCGTCGCGGATGATTTCGATTTCTTCGACTGGCACCGGGTGACGATCCGTACGCTCGCCGATATCACCCAGGGTGCGCGGGTGACGGCCTTCGAGGTGTTTCTCGACGGCAAGCCGGTGACGGTGGCTGCGGATGACGATTATGATCTCCTCGGCGAGATCACGGGGCCGATGCCGGAACTGACGCCCGAGGCGCGTGATCTAATGAACCGGCGGATGCTCTTCCCGTCGCTCGCCGATGCGGGCACCGATGAGGCGCTCTTTACGGCGGGTGCCATCTTGGGCGGGCGCGGCGCGGCACAGGACCTCAATCTCGTCAAGGATGCGCCGGAGGAGGCGTTTGAGGGCGAGGCGGTCTTCACGCTTTCCTACGATGCGGGCGTGACGGGGTTCGTCTATGCGGTCGAAGGGCTCTGGGAGCCGCAGGAAGTGGTCGATTTCTCGGGGTTTGCGGGCAAGGTGGAGATTCCGCTCCGCGGCACCAAAGAGGCCACCATCAAGATTAGCGCCGTCAAGTACCGTAACGATCTCGGCTGGCAGGGCGAGCGCGGCGACTGGTGGTGGTATGATTGCGAACTTCAGGGCGACGATTTCGTCTATTCGGCGGAATCGGGTTCGTTGCTCCCCAGGGGGAGTATCGTCACCAAGCGCGAGGGCGTGCCGCTTACGGGCGAGGTCAATCTGAATGTGGCCTACGAGCAGGCGATGGAGGCCGGGACCAATCTCGTCTATCTCGTGGGGGAGGTGGTGGCGACGGCGGGGCTCGATCTTCCCGAGTACGCGGAGCTGATCATCGACCTTTGCGGGCATGAGCTCAAGAACGCCGATTCGGAGAATCCGCTTCTCGCCAACTGCCAGGGCGGATCGCTCACGATTTGCGATTCGGTGGGCGGGGGACGGCTTACGCCGTATAAGCCGCTGACGGAGCCGACCGTCCCGGTGGTCACCGACGAGAATGTTGCTCCGCATGTCCGCGGCACCAATGTGGTGGATGTGCAGCATGCGGTGGTTTACAACCGCTCCACCAAGGCGTTTCACACGGCCACAACGGTGATTGAAGGCGGCATTTTCGATGGTCTCGTCATTGATAGCGAGCAGGTGGCGGGGATCGTTTCCGACGATGAAATCGCCTTGCAGGTCAAGGGCGGCGAGTTCATGTCCACCAACGAGTTCGTGTTCGCGTTGCAGGACAATCTCGTCAACAAGTTCACCTATTACGAGTATGTCGCGCCCTATTGGCATCAGGCAACGACGGAAAAGGCCTTTGTCTGGGTGGGCAAGAATGCGGTGGATCCGACCTCGTTCTTCTACTTGCCCGACAACTGGCTTTGCCACGAGGTTCCCGAAGACGGCGATCTCGTCATCTTCCCACCGTCCGAGAAGCCCTGGGTGATCACCTTCTCGATTGCGAACGACTGGGCTTATTACGGGACCTGGTGGATTCGCGGCGATGTGGAACTGCACGGGACGAACTACAACGCCTCGGCCCTCGACTGGCGCACGCACCTGGGCGAAGGACGGCTTTCGGGCGATGCGCTGCTCGTCTTCACGAATCTCGCGGCGAAGACCGATCTTTCTACACTCCTCGCCACCAACTGGGCGGGGACGGTGAAGATTGCGCCGCCGTCGAGTTCGCGCGCCGAAGCACTGGCCTCGGTCATGGATACCTGGGGCACTGCCGATTCCGTCGTGATCATGAACGGCGTGCGCGGTGCGGTTTCCGACCGCTACGACCATCTCTATCCGTTTGAGCTGGTGCTGGAGGATAACGGTGAAGTGCCGGCGTGGCGCAATGACGGCGGCTATAACGGTAGCATCCTCACCTTCCGGAAGGTGTCGGGTTCGGGTACGCTGATGTCGCCCAAGAACACGATTGCGGTAAAGCAGGTGATGCGCTTCTTGGATGTCCTCGACTATACGGGCAGGTTCGTCGTGGGCGGCAAGCGCTTCCAGCTTGGCGCGGGGACCCCGGCCACTTCGGTTGACGCGGGCGCCATCGTCTATGCCAGCGATTTTTGGGTGCGCTCGGGTCTCGGGTGGGAGGCGACGAATGCCGTCTTCGGGGCGAAGCTCAAGGTGCTCGGCGCTACGAACGACGTCCTGCTCACGGTCAACTACAAGAGTACGGCGAAGCCGGTTTTGGAGAATACGGTCGTCACCGTCTCGAATCTGCTTACAGCGGTCGTTACCACCAATCAGCTCGCCTTCGCCGCAGAGCATCCGCATGATATCGTCTTTACCGACGATTCGGCTCTGTCGCTGGTCGAGGGTGAGGTGATGACGGCGAGTACGCTCAAGAAGACGCTGAAGACGATGGCGTCGAAGTCGGTGGGTTCGCCGCTTAAGTCCACTTCGTCGCTTAAGCTCGGCTCGACGGCGAGCGTGGGCGAGGACGGGCACAGTATCGTTTCGTCCGAGGGCGAGACGCTTATCGAGGTGCCGGGCTACTATTCGCTTTCGCAGGATGAGAACGGCGCGGTGGAGGTGCAGCTTACCGAAGCGGCGCTTCCGGTGATGGGCGGCGAGGGTGATGAGCAGGCGGCGTTTATCCCCAAGGCGGCCGAGGATGGCAAAGATGTTGAGGTGGGGGTCGGGATCACCGGCGCGCACGTGGGGCTTTTCTACGGTCTGCAGCAGACGACCGACCTCAATGCGGGCTTTGCGAATCCCGGCAAGGAGGAGTGGCAGACGCCGCTCAATGAGGGCGAGGCGATCGAACTGAATACGACGGTAACGGGCGAATCCGGCTTTATGCGGGTGGTGGTGACGGATGATCCGGACTCGTTTCAGGAGGAGGCGGAGGAGGCACCGGTGGAGACGCCGAAGTCGGCCTCGCCGCTGATGATCAAGTCGTTCCGCGCGCCGTCGAAATGAGCTTAACCGCGGCGCGGCGGTTTTTGGTATAATATCCGCACTTTATTCGGGATCGTAGCTCAACTGGACAGAGCGCGAGTTTCCTAAACTTGAGGTTGGGAGTTCGATTCTCCCCGGTCCCACCACAGATTTCGCTCCGGGGGTTCGGAGAGCGCAGCTGTCGCTCGGAGGTTTTTTGGGCGCCCCACCGACACGGCTTACAGTAGGTAAATAAGCGTTTTTGGCTTTTGCTGGCCGCATCAGCGCCTTGCGGTTAACAAGCGTATCCGCAGCCGTGTCGGGCCCAAAAACTCCTCGCGACACTGCGCTCTCCTCACCCCCTACGCTCGCGGCAGGGAGAAGTGCGGCGGGACAACGCTCAAACTCAGAAGCGCGGCAAAATTGCCGCGCTTCGTCTTTTCGCTCGGGCTCCTCGCCACTGCGCGGGATTTCCCTCGCCCGCAGAGCAGTACCTTGAGCCGCCGCTGGATCTGAACGAACCGGTTGCGTTGATGGTAGCGACGTTATTGCTGTGAGTAAATAAAAATGTGGTAATTTATCGACAGTAAATAGAGGAGGGTCCTAAAAATCTATGGCGAAAAAATGGTTGCGAAAATTTCGCCATGGGTAATTGATAGAATCGGGAGGATTATTGTATAATAGTCCTATGAAACCAAATAATCCTTTTGTTCTGGCTGGTTATCAAGGTCCAGAATATTTCTGTGATCGAGAAAGGGAAACCGAGAAGTTGTTGTCTTGGATTCAAAATGACAGCAATATCGCCTTAATGGCTCCTCGGCGCTATGGCAAGACAGGACTTATTCATAACGTCTTAGCCAAATTGCCGAAGGAGTATCGTGGGGTTTACTTGGATATCTATTCAACCGGCTCACTGTCGGAATTGGCCAAGATGCTGGCGGAGGCGGTGGTCGGTGTGAGTGTATCGCCAGTTGAAAAAACTTTGTCCACGATTGGACGGTTTTTTAAGAACTTGCGTCCGACGATAACACCGCAAGCGGAAGGACTGCCGAAGTTCTCGTTTGACATCGTTCCTTCCGAGGCGGAGTTGACCCTGCGAGAGGTCTTCGCTTATTTGCGGGAGCATGAGCAACGGTTGGTAATCGTCTTTGATGAGTTTCAACAGATACTAGAGTATCCGGAAAAGGGCACTGAGGCCTTGCTGCGCTCGTTGGTGCAGGAAACCCCCTGGGTGAGGTTCGTCTTTGCGGGTTCTCGGCATCATCTGATGGCGGAGATGTTTGCGACAGCGAAGCATCCGTTTTATAATTCGACCGATATGATGTCGCTAAAGCTGATTGATCCGGGGAAATACGCCGAATTTGCGCGCGAGTTTTTCGTAGCGGATGCAAAAGCGTTTGAGGAAAGAGCATTCCGTTATCTCTATGATCGGTTTGACGGGGTTACATGGTATGTTCAGCGGGTCTTGAATTGGATTTGGAATGAACGTTCAGGGTTGGACGATACTGCTAAGGTGGATGCGGCGGTTGCGAGTCTGATCGAGGATCGGGCGATGACTTTTCGCGATTTGTTGGATTCGCAGCCGGAGGTCGCAAAACGGCTGTTGCCTGCGATTGCCCGTCATCGTCGCGTGAAAAGTCCGACGGCGGCGGAATTTCTGACGGAAGTGAAGTTGAGCGCGTCTTCTGTCCGCTCCGCCTTGTCGGATTTGGTCGAGCGGGATATGGTTTATCGCTCAGAAGACGGCTATCTCATCTATGAGCGATTCTTTGGCGAATGGTTGCAGCGATCAACGGGCATGGTGGGGTGAAATGTTGGGGACAGGCCCCGAAATAACTTCCGTTTTGGTTGGTTGGTCGCGATTTTTACGCCGTTGGGGCACGAGTGGCCTTACGCGCAGTTTGGGTTTGCTTCTTTGCGTTGCTCGGCGGCATGCAGTCGGAAGCGGGGCGGGGAGGGCTCGCGGCAGGGAGAAGTGCGGCGGGACAACGCTCAAACTCAGAAGCGCGGCAAAATTGCCGCGCTTCGTCTTTTCGCTCGGGCTTCTCGCCACTGCGCGGCGGTGGTGACTGAAATAAGCGCTTCATAGGGCTCGTCGCACGTGCCCGATGCACTCCTCCCCGCCGCTCACCCCCTACGCTCGCAAGGTTTGATTTTGCGCTTGCCGCGCGCGTAACAGCAGCCGTGTCGGGCCCAAAAACTCCTCGCGACACTGCGCTCTCCTCACCCCCTCGCGACCGAAAACCGCGCTTCCCAGGGTTGACGCTGGCGGATAAAATCGAGTATAATACCTCCTATTTTGGAGGTATGCGAAAATGAGTGACGTAAAGAAGTCGGCGATCGGTTCGGCGGTTGCGACGGTGGTGCTGGCGGCGGTATGCGTCGCCGCTGGTTGGATTGTCCGTGGCCTCGTTCCGAAGGACGCGAAGAAGGGGCCGCAACAGCTGCTGGCGCCGAAGGTGACCGTGGCCGTTCGCCCGGTCGAGAAACGGGTCTATAACCTGCCGCGCCGCTATATCGCGCATGCCGAGGCCGTGCAGGAGGTCGATCTGCTGCCGCAGGTGGACGGCTACATCCAGGAGATCAAGTTCAAGGAGGGTGACCTCGTCCAGGAAGGGCAGCTTCTTTACGTGCTCGACGACGAGCGATATCAGGCCGTCGTCAATCAGCGCAAGGCCGATCTCGCCGCCGCCGAGGCCGAGGAGCGCCGCGCCCTGCGGTACTACGAGCGTATGCAGAATGCCGACGAGCGCGGCATCACCCAGCTCGAACGCGACAATGCCGAAGCCGCCGCCGAATCCTCCAAGGCCGCCGTCTTGCAGGCGAAGGCGAATCTCGTGGTGGCGGAATACGACCTCAAGAAGGCCAAGGTCTATGCGCCGATTTCCGGGCAGATCGGCAAGACCACGGCGCACGTCGGCGACTATGTGGCGCCGTCCAAGGGGCCGCTCGCCCATATCATGCAGATCGATCCCATCCGCGTAACCTTCCCGCTCACCGACCGCGCCTATGTGGCGTGGCGCACGGCGGAGATGAAGGGACGCGGCACGGACGCGCGGGCGCGGCTGCTTCTGCCGGACGGACGCGAATATCCTTCCGAGGGCACCTTCGACTTCGACGACAACCAGATGAGCCGCGAGACGGCCACCATCATCCTGCGTCTTTCCTTCCCGAATCCCGATCGGCTCATCGTCCCCAACAGCTACCTGACTCTGCTCGCCGACCGTCGCAACCCCGATTCCGTCGCCTGCGTTCCCCAGCAGGCGGTCTTCGATCTCGCGGGCGGCAACCAGGGCGTTTACGTGCTCAAGGACGACGGCACCGTCGAGCAGCGCATCGTGACTGTGGGCGACACTTTCGAGGGCTGGGTGCCGGTTTCGCGGGGAGTTGCGGAAGGGGAGCAGGTGGTGATCTCCGGCGTGCATAAGCTCAAGCCGGGCGCGAAGGTCGAGGTCGTTGCGGCGACCGACAACGACGATCTCAACCCCGCTTACGAACCTCCGATCAAGGATTGAGGACATGAAGCTCTCCCTGCGGGCGTCCATCGACGCGCTCAAGCCCTTTTCGCGGATCTTCGTGGAGCGCCCGCGCTTCGCGATGGTTATCGCGATCGTCCTCACCATCGCCGGCGTGATGGCCATCTTCCGGCTTCCCGTCTCGCAATATCCGCGGCTCACGCCGCCGACGATCTCCGTCTCCTACAGCTATCCCGGCGCCAACGCCCAGGAGGTGATGCGCACGGTGGCGATGCCCATCGAGGACAGCGTCAACGGCGTTGACGACATGCTTTACATGACGGGCAGCAGCTCGGACGACGGCAGCTATTCGCTCACCGTCTCGTTCGAGGTGGAGACCGACCGCGATATGGACATGGTCAAGGTCCAGAACCGCGTCGCCCAGGCCGAGGCGAAGCTGCCGAGCGAGGTGAAGCAGCTCGGCGGTCGCATCCGCGCCCAGTCGGAGGACATGCTCGGCTTCATGACGCTCCGGTCGCCGAACGGCACGATGACGCGGCAGCAGATATCCGACTACATCTACGCGAACATCCAGCCCGTCCTGCTGCGCATCGCCGGCGTCGGCGAGGCGACGGTGTACGGTCCGCGGCTTGCGATGCGCGTGTGGCTCGATCCCGACCGCATGGCCGCCCAGGGGATGAACTCCGAAGAGGTGATTGCGGCGGTGACGCGGCAGAACGTGCAGGCCTCGCTCGGCACGGTCGGCGCGAGCCCGATTCCCGAGCATGCGGCGAAGACCTATACGCTCACCGGCAAGGGGCGGCTGATGACCCCGAAGGAATTCAACGAGATCGTCGTGCGCCGTGACGAGCAGGGCGGCATCGTGCTGCTTTCGGACGTGGCGCGGACGGAGATCGGCGAGGAGAACTACATGTTCTCCGGGCAGTTCAACGGCCAGAACGCCGTGTCGGTGGCGATGAACCAGAAGCCGGGCGCGAACGCCATCATTGCGATGAACGACATCTACGCGGCGATGCGCGAACTCGAGAAGAGCTTCCCCGCCGATCTCGAATGGACGGTTCCCTACGACGCCACCGACTACGTGCGGCGCTGCATCCGGGAAATCGTCGAGACGCTGATCATCACCTTCGTCCTCGTGGTCTTCGTCTGCTACCTCTTCCTGCAGGACTGGCGCGCCACGCTCATCCCGTGCCTGACGATTCCGGTCTCGATCTGCGCCACCTTCATCCTGATGGCCGTCCTCGGCTATTCCATCAACCTCCTCACGCTTTTCGGGCTCGTCCTTTCGATCGGCGTCGTCGTTGACGACTGCATCGTGGTCGTCGAGCGCGTGCAGTACCTCATCGAGACGCGGGGTCTTAACGCCAAGGAGGCGACCGTGCAGGCGATGGCCGACGTCACCTCGGCCGTCATCGCCACCACGCTCGTCCTCTTGGGCATCTTCGTCCCCGTCGGGTTCATGAGCGGCATCACCGGGCGCATCTACCAGCAGTTCTCGGTGACGCTTTCCGCGGCCGTCTGCTTCTCCACCCTCTGTGCGCTGACGCTGGCGCCGGCATTGACGTCGCTCCTGCTGCGGGAGGCGCGTCCGTTCAGGCATGGTCCGCTCGCCTGGTTCAATACGATGATCGAACGCTTCAAGGGCTTTTTCGTACGGTGCGCGAAGGCCCTCGCGTCGCGGCTTTTCCTCACGGGGATGCTCCTGGTCCTCACGATCCTCCTTACCGTCAGCTTCTTCATGGACACCGAGACGAGCTTCCTCCCCGACGAGGATCAGCGCGTCATCTTCATCTCGATGGAGATGCCCGAGGGCAGCGCCCGCGACCGGACGCGCGATGTTTCGCTCCGAGCGGTGGAGGCCCTGCGCGCCCAGCCGGAAGTGGCGAGCGTGATGACGATTTCGGGCTTTTCGATGGTCGGCGGCCGCGGCGAGAACCAGGCGATGCTTATCGCCGACCTCAAGGACTGGGCGGAGCGTCCGCGTCCCGACCAGAGCGCGCTCGCGCTCGTCGGCAGGGTGCAGCAGATTCTCGCCGCCATTCCCGAGCCGCGGTGGAATGTCTTCACGCCGCCGGCGATTCCCGGGCTCGGCAATGCGAACGGCATCTCCTTCCATATCCTCAACAAGGGCGACACCGATCCCGAGAAGGTGAACCAGGCGATCCAGACGCTCCTCGGAAAACTCAATCGCAATCCGCGTGTCCTCGCGGCGTTCGCGGGTTTCAATACCGAGACCCCGCACCTCAAGTTCAACCTCGACCGCGTGAAGGCCGAGATGTACAAGGTGCCGGTCGCGACGGTCTACACGACGCTGCAGAACTACCTCGGCTCGCGCTACGTGAACGACATCAACCTCGGCACGCAGGTGAACCGCGTGACGGTGCAGGCCTCCCACGAGGGGCGCGCCACGCCCGAGGACGTCGCGAGGCTCTACGTCCGCAGCGAGACGGGCGGCATGGTGCCGACCGGCTCGCCCGGCACGATCACGCGCGAGCGCGGCCCGCGCACGGTCTCGACGCGCGACAAGTACACGACGGCGATGGTGACGGTGATCCCGAAGCCGGGCGTCGCGACGGGCACGCTCATGAAGGAAATCCAGCCGCCCTGCCGCAATGACCTGCCGGAGGGCTTCGACATCTCGTGGGCGGCGATCTCCTACCAGGAGGCGCGCAACGAGGGCACGG
>JAZUHK010000084.1:0-31327 GCA_045641645.1 Kiritimatiellia bacterium | reverse complement strand
CTTAAGCGGCAACGCACAGGCCGTGACCGGAGCCGGCCGACCTCGATACTGACGCACGAGATGTCCAACCAGCATTGCCAGCAAAGCCGTGCCAGCCCCTGCAAAAAGCATCATCAGACCGAACAGGAACAATCCCGAACGCCACGACGGGAGCGTCAGCAGCGACACATTCGGCTCACACTCGTCATACCAGACGTCGACCGCCTGTCCGATGGAGTAGGAAGCGAGAATATCTCGCGCATACGATCTGTCGCTCATTTGAATCTCGTCCGCATCACGGCGATCCCCTTCATACTCCCGCCCGCCCACCGTGTAGGCATAGACGATGCGGGCTCCGTAGGTCGTTCCGCCTTTCCCTCCCGAACTCTGAACGAGACCCTTGTCAATCACCTTGCCGGGACAGGAAACATACGTGCGTCCGTGCAGATCAATGAGCGAATGCCCCGTCCAGATGACGCCGATCCAACCGACCAGGAAGAAGGCGGTGCCCAAAACACCAGTGAGCACCAGCGGGATCGCCGCCCCACCGAAGCGCACGGCCATCACCTGGCGCGGACGCGGAAAGGCGAAGGTCATGATGCCCAGTCCGAACGCCGCGCCCAGCAACAGGACGACAATCGGAATCCACGCGATAACGGACGCGGACGAGGGATTGACGACAAGCGCCGAACAATGCGGATTCTCCGGATCGATCCGACAGGTCGCAGATGCGCCGGGTGCATAACGTTCGAGCAACGGCAGCCGCTCGCTCACTCGATGAAAGATGTATTCCGAGGAGCCCAGCGAATCGATATCGCTGCCTGTCTGCTCGCAACCGGCGGCTTCATACGTATAGCGTACGGCAAGGCGATAGTCATCCACGGCTCGCCGTATCACATCCGAGCGAACGATCCGACAAGGGACCTCGGGCCAGGAAAGCGCCTCCACTGGCTCATACATCGACTGTCCCGCCCACAGCGTCAACGCCACCGCCAGACCGAAGACCAGAAGTCCGCCCAGAAACTGTCCGATTCTAAATCCGCCTGATGTTTTCTTCATAACTGCAGATTCATTACGCTAACGGGGACAAGTCCCTGCTCGGTTCACGTCCTGTCCTCAATGCGATCTTTCAACATGTTTCACCCTGTCGCATTCGCTTCTGTCATTAATTCCCCCGCCCAAGACTTCCAACTTCAAGCAGAGATCGCAACCCGTTGCCACCGCCAGATCCTCAGGCTTAATGTCAAAGTTCCGCAACTTCCCGCCACGGTAACGAAGATGAACTTTAACGCGAGAAGTCTCCGATGCAGCTTTGAGTTTTTCACGGAAATCCCGATACTCTCTGTCGGATGTCTCCGAATTCCCGTACATGCAGTCAATGTAAAAATACTTGCGGACTCCGTCGGGATTGCCAATCGCCTCTATGCCGACATCCAAGAAATCTTCATCCTTGTCTTCCGGCCTGAGCGCCACCAGCCGAAACGGCATCTCAACGACTTTCCATTCACTCCGCCAAAAGAACTTCATCTTATTCCTCCTCAGACGCTGCTACAAGTACCAGACCGGCAGGGCCAAAAGGTTTTCCCGAATAGGGCAAGCTCCCAAGCAGGTTCTAACATTTAGGATTCCTCTTGATCAAACCCAAAGCAACCAATGCGACGAGCACGGCTGCGGCCAGATGATCCCACCACGCGAGCGTCTCGGACGCAACGTCCGCCGCGACCTGCGGCAGGACGTCGAACGGTAACAGGTTGATGCCTATTCCGCATAAGACCGCACCTAACGCAATCACCAGCGCATAGACGACTGAGGCCCTGACGCCGATCATCTTCGCGACCGCCGTCATCGACGCCGCGTTGATCGCCGGTCCCACCATCAGAAAGACAAACGCCGCGCCCGGGGTCAGCCCCTTCGCCACCAGCGAGGCGGCGATCGGAATCGACGCCGTCGAGCAGACGTACATCGGGAACCCAAGGAGCACCATCGCCGGCATCGCGAGCCAGTCGTTCCCGCCAAACGCCGTCGCGAAGAAGTTCGCCGGGACAAACGCCGTCACCACCGCCGCAACGACAAGTCCAATGGCGAGCGGACGCGCCACCTCGCCCAGCAGCTCGACATAGCCCGTGCGGAGAATTCGCACGAGCAGATTCGCCTCGACGGAATGAGCGGACTCCGACGGTTCCGCGTGTTCATGGCAATGGCAGTAACAGCAATGCCCCTCCTTCTTTGGCTTCTCATCCGCTGCGGCACCCGCCTCGCCGCGCGTCAGCACGTCGACTGCAACGCCACCGGCCAGCCCCGTCGCAAAGGCGGCGAGGGGACGCGCCACGGCGAAGACCGGGCCCATCAGCGCGAAAGTAGCGAGAATCGAATCAATGCCCGTCTGCGGTGTCGAGATGAGGAAGCCCGCGACCGCCCCCTTCCCCGCGCCCGCCTTTCGCAGTCCGGCCGTCAGCGGCAAAACGCCGCATGAGCAGACCGGAAGCGGCACGCCGATCAGGACTGCGTTCAGAACCCCGCGCCATCCCCGTGCGCGCCCCATCACGCCGACTACCCACTTGCGCGGCAAGAGAACGGATACGACCCCCGCCAGCAAAAAGCCGACGAGGAGCCACGGCGCCATCATCACCAACACATTCCAGAACGAAAGAATGATTTCCATCGTCACATCTCCTTCACGCCATCTTCGAGAAGCTCTCGATCGCTTCGGCGAGCGACTCGATCGTCTCGTCCGCCTTGCCGCCCTTCATGCCCTCGCGCACGCAATGCCGCACGTGCGCGTCAAGCATCAGAAACGACAGCTTGTGCAGTGCACCGTTCACCGCGTTCATCTGCGTAAGCACATCTTCGCAGGGCGAGCCCTCCTCGATCATCTTCTTGATGCCGTTCAGCTGACCGATCAGCTTGTTCAGCCGCAAGATCAGCATCGTCGTCGTTTCCTGTGTTCTCATAACGCCGCCTATTATACCATACCCCAGTAGGGTATGCAACCACCACGATCCTCACCCCTCCACCTCTACCCGGCCAAATATCCTGTCCGGCAAGAAAGTCAACTTGCCGAATTCAGGTTGACACCTCTTCACACGTCCCGGCCTTCGCCGCTCCGGCGGGAAGCGAGGAGGAAGAGGAAGAAGGGCGCGCCCAGGATCGCACAGAGGACCCCCACGGGGATTTCCCCGGGAAGCGTCCGCACCAGCACCTCGGCGAAGACCAGGAAAAGACCGCCCGCCAGCGCCGAGAGCGGCAGGACGCGCTCCATCCGCGGCCCCGCCAGCCGACGGACGAAATGCGGCACCACGAGCCCCACGAACCCCACTGCACCCGCGAGCGCCACCGAGACCGCCGTCAGGAGCGAAACCGCCGCCAGCGCAACCACCGTCACCCGCCGTGCATTCACCCCCAGGCACTCCGCCTCATCCCGTCCGAGTTCCAGCAAGTTGAACGCGCGCACCTCGCGCGACAGGACGAACCACGCCGCCGCCGCCACCACCGCCGCCAAGGCCAGCATCCGGCCGTCAATCGCGGCAAACGAGCCGTAGAGCCATTTGGAAAGCGCGGCGAAATCCGCCGGCGTCGAATAGGAGAGCGCCAGCATGTCCAAAGAACCCATCAGCCCCCCGACGGCGAAGCCGGCAAGGACGATCGTGGAGCCGCTGGAACGCAACGCGGGATCGGCTCCGTTCCTCGCCCGCGCGCGCGCCGCCAGCAACCCCACGAGGAAAACGAGCGACAACGACACCGAGGAGCCGATAAAGCTTGCGAGCGGCCGCACCCAGAGTCCCAGCGTCACCAACCCCGCATTCACGGCGAGTGCGGCGAAAAGCGCCGCGCCCCCCACCGAACCGAGCAAATAGGGCTCGGCCAGCGGATTCCGGAGCACGCTCTGTAACACCGCCCCCGAAACGGCCAGCGCCGCCCCGACAAGAAGTGCCGCGGGAAAAGCCAGTTCGAGGTTCATGGACGGGCGGCAAGCTTGATCTCTATGGGGACGAACAGATCGGGATCCGCCGCACGGCGCTGAATCTTCTCCGCATATTCGTCACTGTAATAGCGGTCGGTATCGGTGCGGTCCCGCCGCCCGTTGTAGCGCTGAAGTGCCCGGAGCCAGCCGTCGAAATACCCCTTCGGCCGTTCAGCCGCCGGACGCGCCGATACCGAAAAACCCTTGCGCGAAAGATAGCGGATGGCCGCACGCACGTTCATCTCCACCGTGCCCTCATTGCGCTTCGCGGGCTTCGAGAGCCCCACCAGTTCCTTCTCCTCGCCCCAGTCGCCGGGCACGTTCACCTGCAGGGGATCCACCGCCCATGCCGCCAGCGACCTGGAACCATTGCCGCCCGACTCCTCAATCATATGCGCCTTGACGAGCGCCGGGCTCAAGTCCGCGATCTTCGCCGCCTGCGTCGCCGTACCGCCCGAACCCTTCGCCTTATCGGCGTTGAACTCGGCGGTGAGCCGCGCGATGAGCGCGTCGTGCTGCTGGTAGCGCGCATCCTCGAACCCGCGGAAAACCGGGAGCCCCGCCGCTCCCGCCGTCTTGCGCGGCACCTTGCGCTTCGCCGTCTCCCGAGGAAACCACTTGGCGATCCACCGCTCGATGGCCCTGATGGTCTGCAGCTCCTCGCCCGTCACGAAGCGACGATCGACGTAGATTTCGCCGCGGTCGTCGAACATGAACTCGCCAAGCCCCGCGAGATCGAGCGTGTGGCGTTCGCCGCCGGTCGGCGGCAACTCGGCGATACCCTTCCGCCGCAGCTCCTCCATATGCTTCGCTTCGCGCTCGGAGGCCCGCGCGTAGATCCCGACCGCCTCCGTCGCCAGCGGCAGGATTTCCACCAACGCGGCGGGGTCAATCGTCAGAGATGGTTGCGCCGGGGCGGCGGGGACAGACCCCGTCGCTCCGGCGACCGACACCGCAAACGCAAGGGCCGCAAATCTCATTGCACCGTCACCGTCTGCTGCTCGTAATGGCCCGGCTGCCAGATGCGGATGACCGAACCATTCGCCTGCACCTGATCGACATAGCGGCCCTCGACCCAGACGTTCTGAACCGTCGTCACCGGCTGGACGACCGTCGGCTGCACGACGACGGGCTGGGTGACCACCGCCGGCGCCACCACGGTCGGCGAAACGACCACCGTCGAACGATAGGGCGCCGTCACCGCATCATAGACGAGCCCGCCCACGACCGCTCCGGCCACCCCCGACCAGAAATGACGCGGCCCGCCGTGATGATAATGGTGATGCATCACCGGCGCATGATGAAAGCCGTGATGCCCACCGCGGAAACCGCCACGATGAGGACCGGCGAAAGCGCCGGCCGAAACTGCGAGGATGCCAACGAGTACGAGTGTTTTCTTCATTTTTTCCCTACCTTTCTGCGACCGCCTTGCTTGCGTTCACGATGAGTGAGGTGTTTGGCAGCGACATTTCTGACAGGAAATCTTCACATCCTTCCGCTCATCGCGTCGATGAGGTCGCAAAGCCGCTTGTAGCAGATGGCGAGATCGTCGTTCGTGACCTTGAACATGTACTCGTCCGCGCGGGCGATTTCGCCTTCGGCGTTGGCGAGGCGCTTCTCGATGACCGCCGGCGCGTCGGTGCCGCGCTTCTCCAGCCGCTCGCGCAGCTCCTCCATCGACGGCGGCAGGATGAAGATATCGACATAGCCGATTTTAAGCGGATCGTTGTTCGGGAGCGACCGCACATGGTCACGCACCTTCGCCGCGCCCTGCACGTCGATATCAAGGATCATCGAGTTACCCTCCGCGAGCACCTCCACGATCGGCGACTTGAGGGTGCCGTAGTAGTTGTCGTGCACCTTCGCGTACTCGATGAAGGCGTTTTCGCGGATCAGCTCCTCGAAGCGCTCCTTGGTCTTGAAGTGATAGTCGAGACCGTCCTCCTCTTCGCCGCGCGGCGCACGCGTGGTACAGGAGATGGAATAGACGATATCGGGATATTCCTGAAGGAGCATGTCGATCAGGGTGGACTTGCCGCACCCCGAGGGGGCCGAGAGCACGAGAAAAAGCGGTTTCGTTTTCATATGAGCAGGCAGACGGCCTGAGCGACGATGCCGATCCCTTCGCCGACGGCATCCATTTTTTCGTTGGTTTTTCCTTTGACGGATACCTGTCCGACACCGACACCCAGGAGTTCCGCAAGCCGCGCGCGGATCACCTCAACCCGCGGCCGGATCTTCGGCCGTTCGCAGATGACCGTCACATCCACATTCCCCACCTGGTAGCCGGCCGCCGCGATTTCCGCCGTCACGGCCTGGAGGAGCTCCGCCGAATCGGCCCCGCGCCAGCGTTCGTCGGTGTCGGGGAAGTGCGAGCCGATGTCGCCAAGCGCCGCCGCGCCCAAGAGCGCGTCGATGACCGCGTGAATGAGGACGTCGGCGTCGGAATGGCCCTTGAGCCCCGTTTCGCCGGGAAACTCCACGCCGCCGAGGACGAGTTTCCTGCCCGCCTCGAAACGATGGGAGTCGTAGCCGAAGCCGATTCTCATTTAAGCCGGATGCGCTCGGCGAGCGCCTGGAGTTCGTTCATGTCGCCCGGATGGTTCTCGAAGGCGACGGGCTCCGCGCCATAGCGCGGCACAATGTGGAAATGGACGTGCATCACCGTCTGTCCGGCGGCGGCGCCGTTGTTCTGAAGGATGTTGAACCCGTCGCACTTCAGCGCGGACTTGAGATGCACGGCCACCTTCTTGACACGCGCGATAACCGCGGCCAGAATCTCGTCGGGCGTATCGGCAATTCCCGTAAAGTGGGCCTTGGGGATGACGAGCGTATGCCCCTTCGAGAAGGGATTGATATCGAGATAGGCCACGACGAGCTCGTCCTCATAGACCTTGAAGCTCGGAATCTCGCCGTCGGCGATCGCGCAGAAGATGCAGTCGTTTCTCATGTCGTTCTCCTTGGAGATGATTATTATACCATAAGCGGTGCCGCCCTACCGACGAATCCAGTCGCTTCCGCGCAGCATCTCCTCCAATAGCGGCGCAACCTTAGCCGCCTTCAGCGCCTCGGCATAATCGTCAAAGCAATGCGTCGTGACCAGCGGTCCCGGCTTGCCCTTGACCGTATAGGAAGTGCAGCTGCGATAATCATAAGACACCTGCGCAAGCACCAGATAGACCGCACACCAGATCTCGGGGCGTGCACCCTCCGCCTCGAGCGCCCGACACCATTCGACCAGGGCCTGAGCCCGCATCGCCGCCAGCTCCGGAAGCGGCGTAAGCCGCCAGACGGCATCACAGGAGATATCTCCCGCCAGCCACAAGAACCGCAGGGCGGCGCCAGCGCGACCTTCCGGAAGGGTCTTGAAGCGCGTGAGATACCAGGTTTCCACCGGATGATAATTTCCATCCTTCCCCTTCTTCCACTTCTCCTTCCTTCCCGCTTCGCGGGTCGCGGCCCCAAGCGCAAGCAAAAACGGCGAACTCCCGTCGTCGGGACAACGCTCAAATGCCCGCTGACGCAGATAGATTTCGCGGCAAGTCCTCACCCTTCCGGGCTGCCGTGCCGCAATCATCGACGAAACCTGATTGCTCCAGGCCGTGACGATATCCGCGATGTTCGTGCGGAAGAAAACCGACGCTTCTCCCCTTAAGCACCACTCCTTTTCGTAAAAGGGAATGAAAACCTCCTCGCGGAAGACATTGCCGTCGGCAAAGCGGCAACCCTCGCCTTCGAGATATGCCTTCCAGCCGGGTGCCTTGATTTCCTTCGGAACTTCGTATTCGCCGCAAAGATTGGTATATTGGACTTCGGCGGCCGCCTTGGCCAGGAATTCCTCCTGCGCGCGGAGCTGCGCCTCCCTGCGCTTGCGTCTTTCCTCGTTAAGTTCGGCCTGCCGCCGCGCATTCTCCTCGTTGATACGCCGGCGGCGCTCCAGCTCCGCCTGCTGCCGCTTGCGTCTTTCCTCTTCTTCTCTGAGCCGCTGACGCTCCCGCTCTCGGTCTTGCTCGTAGCTGACGCGATAACCGCGCTCGTACTTCTCCAGCAGGGGATAATCCTGCCACAGCCCCCTCCCCTTGTCTGGCAAGCGGTCGAGCGCAGGAAACAGGCGGGTGTAAATCAGTTCCTGCTCAAGATCTGCGACCGGCTGGCCGCCAAGGTCGTCCAGTCGGCAGAAGAGCGGGATGAACCTCTCCAAAGGCAGCGACTCATCCAAAAGGCATTTCCGAACCCGGACGAGAAAATCGCCGCGGTAAATTTCATTGACGAAGTCAACGCCTTGCCAGACCTGCAAGAAGTCGGCATAGCGGCACAACCCCTCATACTCGTCCCTGCCGCCGACCTCCATCGCCCCGGCAAAAAGCGCCGCCTTCGGAAAACGATACCGCATCCGTCCGCCTGCAAGCCGTTCAGGCCGCTCCGAGCCGGGGATGCGCGTCGAGCGGAGCGACGGCAGCAAACCCTCCTCCGGCGGCACCACCTCCGCCGACACGCGGACGACGACCGAAGTGGCGACCGGATAGGAGAAGCCGAACCTAATCTGGCCAGTCCACGCACCGGCCCGATCCCCCGCGGCAAAGGCGAGCGTGAAGACGGCCTCGCGCCCCGGCAGAACCAGCCCCCCGACCAGATCCGGCTGCAGTTCGGCGGGGCATTCCATCTCCGCGAGGACGAAAGCATTCGTCGAAAGGTTCCGGCAACGGACCAGCCGCGCGGCGGAATCGCCCGCCATCACCTCGCCGAAATCGATTGCGGCGGGGAACCGCAACGCCTCCCCAGCGCCTGCGGCCATGGCGGACGCCGCAAGAAGCAGTGCCTGGAGGGAAAGCAGCCGGACGGTCATTTCTTGCCCTCCTCGCGACACCACCTGAGCTTTCCGTCCACCCCGCGCCGCGCGAGCGGCGGCCCCAGCGAATCGCCGTCAAGCCGGTAAACGGCCGGGTCTTCGGCGAGCGGCGGCAGGGAAAGGTCATCGACCGTCCAGTCGTCATCGTCCCGCTCATCCTCCTCCGCTCCGACCGAGACGCCGTCCGGATAATCCAACGCCTCGACATCATCGGAACCGGCGCGATACCGCACCTTCACCTCTCCCAGTCCTACGACCACATAGGAGGCCACCCGCCCCGTCTGCGGATCGAACGTGCGCCGGAGCTTTTCGACGCCGCCGACCGAATAACCGACGACGCGGTCGAAGCGGTCGCGGACAAAGGCAAGTCCGTTCGTCCGCGCGAAGGTGTAGTCGGCAAGGATGACACCGCCGATCGACACGAGGCGATTGGAGCAATCGTAGCCGTAATCGACAGTGCGCCCGTCTTCGACGCGGCGGAGTATCAGGCCCGTCGCCTCGTCCCTGACGAACGCCACCTTGCGCACGCGAGCGTTCCCGATGCGACGCACGGCCTGCGTCACATCCCCGTAGTCGTCATACGCGAACTGCCAGGCGTTCGTCACCCGAACCCGGGCGACATCCGCCTGATTGCAGAAGTTCGTCGCCCCCGAGGGCGAAACCACGAAGACCGGGAGCGCATTGGAACTTACGATAATCATCTCCCGCTCGGCCGTGGGAAACTTAATCACCTCCGTCTTCGTCGCATGAACGGGATCGCGGTAGCAGAATCGGCGCGTAACATTACGATGACGGTCAAGACATTCCGAAATCTCGGCACCATCCCGCATCCGCCCGGAAACGCGGTACCGCTCGCCGCCGGAATAGACGCGGTTCGTGCCCTCGGGCCTGTAGTGGGAGATCTCGCGCCACCACACGCCCTTCTCCTTGGAATAGCGCGTTTCGTAAAGCGGCGGAGCGGCGGCTCCGGATCCTTCGCGGGAAAGGCGATTGGTGATGACCAGCACTCCGCCGCCAATCCTCGGCGTCTTCCGCACCGAAAACCCGCCGTCCTCATGCCACGACCAGGAACTCCAACGCGGAGAATCGAGACCCTTCGGTCCCCAATAAACCGTCTCTTCGCCGTTCGACGAAACGACAGAGGAGACGAGCCGTCCGTTCGACGTCGAGCGGATGACGCCGCCTTCGTCCGTCATTACCTGCCGCCCCGTCAAATTCGTCGCCACCAGCTGGTTCAACCGACCGGCGTCATCATAGCGCATCGCGAGGTCGAAGGGCTGGTTCAGCATGGAGCCGTACGCGTTGGTCAGCGCCGAGCCGAGGTCATAGCGGTAGTTCAAGTCGAAGTGGGGGCTTTCCGCCCGAACGAACCGGCCAATCGCATCATACTCGTAGTTCCTCACCACCCCGTCGTCATCGACCGACCGGATCTCGTTACCGCGCACCCAGTTGCGCTCGGTCCTGAGGCCGTTGGAATCAACCGTCGTCTGCAGATTGCCGTCCTGGTCGTAGGAGTACTCGCGCCAAGACAGGAGTTCGCGATCACCCTCGGGCAGGAGAATCCACCGCTCTCGCCGCAACACGTTCCTTTCGCCCTCGCCCGATACCTCCCGTTCAATGACCGTCTGATAGGGCCTGCCCTGCGGTTCGTCAACCGTCGTTAAGTAGAACTCCTCGTAGGAACGAGCACGGTCGCCCGGGATTATATTGCCGGCATAGACCTTCATCGTTTTCCCGTCGGTCTCTTCGCTGTACACGCAGTTGCCTGAATCCGTCCGCACCTCATGCCGCGCCCTGCGATGATTCTCCGGATCGCCGTAAGGCCTGCCCGGCCGCGCCTCCTCCTCGATCTCCCACTGTTCGACCTCCCCCTTCCCCGATTCAGTTCTGCGGGAGGCGCGATAAAGGCGGGAGAGCTCGTTGGTCACTCCGTCAGCGGTGACCGCACTGACGATTTCACAGCGCGGCGAAAACGCCACGGTATCGACCTCGTTCGAATCGACCGCCTCGTAAGAAGCCCGCTCCAGCCGGGCCTTGCCGAGAAAACCGATGACACGGCCCTCCGCATTGGTGACTGCCCGTGCCCCGTCAAGCGGCGTCAGGCGCGAAAGCACAACGGGATTCGGCAACTCCGACCAGTGGCCCTTCCTGTCGCGATGCTCGACTATTCCCCATTCCGTTATCTCCCAACACCCCGAAGAGTCGAGATAGCTTATGGCGCTACCGGCGCAAGGCCCGTCCCAGACATAGCTCCGAACGGCCCACCAGCGATTCGCACCCGTGCCCCGGCTTTCGTAAATCGCCCTCCGGATGTCGCCATGCGTCTCGTAAACGGATTCTTCAACCCGCTCGCCAACGACCGTCCGGACATATTCGCGGGGTCCTTCCGTGCGCGTCAGCTTCGACTCGCGATGCAGGAGACGCATCTGGGCATCGAACTGCGAGGCCTGACGCGCGCCATCGGGAAGGCACTCGAAGACATCGACGCCGTGGCGACGGAAGGCGATATAATCGACGTCCGTAAGCGCCGCGCCCGGCCAAAGACGGAATTCGCGGCAGGGGAATTCGTCGTCACCGCGGCGGAATGTCCTCAGCCGCATGCTGAGGCCGTTCTCCACCTCGATGAAGCCGACGCCGGACGAACGCGAGGCGACGATCGGGAAGCGCGCCGTATCGGTGAACCGTATGACCAGCGGCGGACAGAAAAAGCCGTACTTGCTTCTGCCGATGCCGAACTTCAGATCGAAATAACCCGCCGGAAGCGGATGACTCTCGATTTCCACACCCTCCAGCGCCGCAAAGGCCTCTCTGGACATGAGGAGCGTCTTGATCGGCAACAGCTCCCACTCCGGACGCAGCTTCGCCGCCGCCCAGTCGCGGGCGGCCGCCGCCCGCTCGCCGATAAGCCATTCGATCTCTGGCAGGCGCCAGAGGGCCGGAAGGCGGTACTTGAGCGGCGAGCGCGAATCCGCGAGAACCGCACGACAGGCGGCGCAGACGCGCCGCGCCTCATTCGTACGCGAACGGTAATAGGCGGCGACATCCTCGATCGGGTCGGTAAGGCGGCGCAGACGGCGCCCGGCGAGCAGCGGAAGCGCCTTGAGGTCGGGAGAGTCCGCGCCGCGCAAAGCGGCCTCGACCTCCGGCCAGAGGTCTTGCCTGTCATGCGCACCGTACTCGGGAGCGTATTCGTACTGCAAGTAGCGCCGCCAGAGTTCGAGATCATCCGGGCAGCACGCCCGCGCCGCCTGCAAACGCAAATCCGCCTCCGCCTTGCCTTCGCCACGCACCCACGCAAGCTCATAGAGCGCCGTCAGCGCCGCAAGCGCATCCGGCAAGGCCGAAAGCCCACGATCGAAAGCCGCCGCCGCCGCGTCGGCGATACCGGCAAGGCGCATGGGGGGAATGCTGTCCTCAGCTCGACGCACCTTGTACGAAAAGTGATCGCCGAAGCCGCCCATCAGCGCGAAAACGCCCTTGCGGGCGGCCGCCGCGGGAACGGTCCGCTCGATCGCTGGCAGAAAATCAGGCGACTGCAAGTCGCCAAACGCCGCGAAAAGCGGCAGCGCACACCCGGCCGCTTCCGAATCGAGCGCAGCAACGCCCTTTGCCGCGAAATGAAATGCCGAAGACAAGTCAGTCCGGCGCTCGATCAAACCGGCCGAGCGCTCAAGCACATAGCGCCTGAGATCGGCGCCGCGACCGTCTCCGACTTTCGCCGCCAGGGCCGCGAGAGCTGCCGTCCGCTCCGCCGGCGACCTCGTTTCGTCAAATGCCGTCGCCAGCCAGCAGACGGCAAACGGAGAACGCGAAAGGTCTGGTGTCTTCCGCGCCAGACGGCCGAGCCCCTGCCAGACGGCAAGCGCATCATCCTCGTTGAGCTCGGAAAAGGCATCCGAGGCAACGGCCTCCGCAAAAAGACGGGAGGCCGTGTTGTCGGCCGCGACCAAACCGTTCGCCGTAAGGAAACGAATGATCCCGGCCCGGCGATCGGCCGCCGAAACGGCCTTCTGCGCCGCGAGGCCGTCACGCATTGGCAACGCCAAGAAAAGCGCCGCAAAGGCCTTTAGGAAAGTGCCCCTCGCCAGCCGCCAGATCATCTTCAACTACTCCTCCAGCGGTTCGATCGAGACCGCAAAGCCGCCGCCGGGAGCCGCCCGCAGCGCGAGCGTATCGGCCGCCGTGACTTGTTTTTCGGTGATGACGTACTTCTGCTTGTTCGCAAGATACGAAGCGTCGGGCGCGTCCTCGTAAATGCGCGCGAAATAGATGAGCCCGGGATCAAGGAAGGAAAGCGCGATCTTCGACTTATGCTCATGCGTATCGGTAACCCCGCCCACATACCACGCCTCGCCAGACATTACGCGTCGCGCGATCGTCACGTACTCCATCGGCTCGCCTTCGAGGTAGAGCGTCTTCGACCATTCGCAGGGCACTTCCTCGATAAAGCGAAAGGCGTCGGGAAACTTCTCATAGTTCTCCGGCAGGTCGCACGCCATCTGCAGCGGCGAATAGAGTGTCACGTAAAGCGCCAGCTGCCCGCAGATGGTGGAGGGAATCGCCCCCGACCCGTGCTCGTTGACCTTGGAGATGTCAAACTCGAAGATGCCCGGCGTATAGTCCATCGGTCCGCCGATAAGGCGCGTAAAGGGCAGAATCGCCGTATGCCCCGGCATTGTACCGCCAAACGCCTGATACTCGGTGCCGCGCGCAGATTCGTTGCCGATCAGGTTCGGCCAGGTGCGGCAGAGTCCCGTCGGGCGCGTCGCCTCATGGGCGTTGACCATGATCTTCCGCTTCGCCGCCTCGGTGACGCAATAGAGGTAATGGTTGTTCATCCATTGGCTGTAATGATGCTCGCCGTGCGGCACGATGTTGCCGACATACCCGCTCTTGACCGCGTGATAGCCGTTCGAGACCATGAAGTCGTAAGCCGCCGCAAGGTGCCGCTCGTAATTGCGCACACTCGAGCTCGTCTCGTGATGCATGATCATCTGCACCTTCTTCGCCGCCGCGTAATCGCGGATCGCGGGAAGGTCAAAGTCGGGGTACGGCGTAAGGAAGTCGAAGACGTATTCCTTTTCATTGCCGGCCCAGTCCTCCCAGCCGACATTCCAGCCCTCGACCAGCACCCCGTCCATTCCGTGTTCGGCGGCAAAGTCGATGTAGCTTTTGACGCGCGCGGTGGTGGCGCCGTGTCGTCCGCTTGGCTTGATCTTCGTGTAGTCCACCGTCTTGAGATCCACCACCGGAAGCTCGTCCGTATAGTTCCAGCCCCACTTGCCGGTGATCATCCCCCACCAGACGCCGACATACTTCATCGGCTTGATCCAGCTCGTATCGGCGATCTTGCACGGCTCGTTGAGATTGAGCGTGATGCGCGAGGCAAGGATATCGGTCGCCTTCCGAGCGACGATGACGGTACGCCACGGGGTCGTCCGCGGTGCCTGCATCCAGCCCTTGCATCCGGAGGCATCGGGAGTGAGGTGGCTCACAAGATTCCCGGTCGCGGCATCGTACTTAAGATGCATCGTCGCGTAATCGACGCACGCGGCTTCATGGAGGTTCACGTAGAGGCCGGTCGGATACTTGAGCATCAGCGCGGTCTGGACGCCGATGATGCCGGGGTTGTCGTCGGCGGCGGTCTTCACCGCGGCGGCGAACTTCGCCGGCAGCTCCGAAAGCCGCGAAGCGGTGTAGCTGAATTCCTGCGTATAGTAGGAAAGCGGGATCCACCACGCCATCGGGTCGCAGGGGAGGTTGAACTCGGTAAGCTCCTCAATCAGCTGGAAATAGCGGAGCTCCCACTGGAGCGGGAATTCGTAGCGGAAGCCGAGCCCGTCGTCAAAGACGCGGAACCGAAGCTTAAGCGAATAGCGCGGGTAGTTCGGGTCCTTGGGATCCGCCTTGCGCCGCAAGGTCACCAGCATCTCGTTATGGCGGTCGCGAATCTCGCTTTCCTCGCCCCACACGGGGTGCCAGGTCTCGTCATGGGTAGCGCGCTCGACCTTCACGATCTCAAAGCCGTTGGTGAGGTTGATCCACTTGCGGCAGGAGAAGCCCAGCCGGCTCGGTTTCAAGACCGTCTCGCCGTCGTAGGCGTAGGAATACACCATGCCGCCGTCGGCAGCGGTGGTGAATTCGAGCTTGCCCTTGCCATTAGGCGAAAGGCAGGTTTCAGCGGACGCCGAGGCAAGCACGGCAACGGCGACAACCAATAGGATGTTCTTCATAAGCACCATATTACTTCCTCCTGGCCAACATCTCGTGATATTCCGAGTAACTGCCCTCGAACCAGGTCGTGCGCCCCTTGCCTTCGAAGGCGAGGATGTGCGTCGCGATGCGGTCGAGGAACCAGCGGTCGTGCGAGACCACCATCACGCAGCCACCGAAATCCTGAAGCCCCTCTTCGAGCGAACGCAGGGTCGCGACATCGAGGTCGTTGGTCGGCTCGTCCAGGAGGAGGAGATTGCCGCCGCTCGTCAGGAGCTTCGCGAGATGGACGCGGTTCCTTTCGCCGCCCGAAAGGACGCCCACCTTCTTCTGCTGCTCGGGCCCGCGGAAATTGAAGCGCGAGCAGTAGGCGCGGCCGTTCATCATCGTCATCCCCGCCAGCTTCACGAACTCGCCGCCGCCGGTGATCGCCTCGTAAACCGTCTCCTCGGCTTTAAGCTCACTGCGCGCCTGATCGACATACGAAAGCTTCACCGTCTCGCCCACCGTAAAGGTGCCGGCCAGCGGCTTGAGCTGCCCGGTGATGAGCTTGAACAAGGTGGTCTCCCCCGCGCCGTTCGCGCCGATCACCCCCACGATGCCGCCCCGCGGCAGATCGAAGTTGAGGTCGTCGTAAAGCACTTGGTCGCCGAACGCCATCTTCACGTGCTCGGCGCGCACGACGAGATTGCCGAGCCGCGGCCCCGGCGGAATGCGGATGACGAGATCGTCCTCGCGCGTCGAGACCTCCTGCCGCTGCAGCTCCTCGTAGCGCTCCACACGGGCCTTCGCCTTCGCATGGCGGCCCGAGGGATTGGTCTGGATCCACTTGAGCTCGTTCTCCAGCATCTTCTGCCGCGACTTCTCCACCTTCGCCTCGCGCTGCAGCATCGCCTCCTTCTGCTTGAGCCACTCCTCGTAATTGCCTTTGTAGGGATAGCAGACGCCGTGGTCGAGTTCGAGAATCCAGTCGGTGACATCGGAGAGGAAGTAACGGTCGTGGGTGACGACGATCAAGGTGCCCTTGAACTCCTTGAGATACGCCTCCAGCCGGAAAGTCGTCTCGGCGTCAAGGTGGTTCGTCGGCTCGTCGAGAAGAAGCACGTCGGGGTTCGAGAGGAGCAGTCGCGCAATCGCCACGCGCCGCCGCTCGCCGCCCGAAAGGACCCCCACCTGCTTCGCCCCGTCGGGACAGCCGAGGTCGGCCATGCGGCGCTCCACCAGGTTCTCAAGGTTCCAGTAGTCGTTCTTGTCGATGATCTCCTGCAGCCGCTCCATTTCCGCCGCGGCCTTCGGGTCATCGAGATTGCAGCAGAGGTCCTCGTACTTCTCGACCATCGCCTGCGCGTCGGCGACACCTTCCATCACCGTCTCCAAGACGCTCTTCGAGTCGTCGAGCTCCGGCTCCTGCGGAAGATAGCCGACCTTCGTCCCCTTCGCGACCTGCACCGTGCCGATGAGCTCGGTATCAAGCCCTGCGAGAATCTTGAGGAGCGACGACTTGCCCGCGCCGTTCGCGCCGATGACGCCGATATGCGCGCCATAGAAGAAGGAGAGGTTCACGTCCTTGAGGATCGTCTTGGTCCCCTGTTGCTTGGTGACGTCGATAAGCGAAAACTGGTATTCTCCGGCCATAACCGCTCCTTCAGGCGAATGCCGCAACCAGCTGCGGCAGCGCACGCTCGAAACTCACCCCGTACCAATGCTCCGGCTCGGTCGCCGCAATCGCCGCGCAGACGATGTCGGCGGCCAGCGCCGCCGCCTCCAGCGCCGATTTGCCGCGCAGGACCGCGCCCGCGAAAACCGAGGCATAGACGTCGCCCGTCCCATGGCTCATCCGCTCCAGCCGCGGATTGAAATCGTAGGCGATGTCGCTACCGTCGCTCACCGCGCTCCCGAGCTCGGCGGGATCGAAGCTGACGCCGGTCAAAACCACGTTCTTCGCCCCGAGCGCATGGAGCTTGCCGACCAGCCGCTCGATATCGGCGCGCGAATAACCCTGAAGGCGCGGCTCCTCGCCCACGAGCAGCGCCGCCTCGGTGAGATTGGGCAGGACATAGTCGGCGCCCTTCACCAGCCGCGCCATCTGCGCGGGGAAATCGTCCCCGAAGCCCTTGTAGAGGACGCCGTTGTCGGCCATCGCCGGATCGACGAAGCGGAGCGCACCCGCGTTGGCGCACGACTTCACGAGCGAAAGGATCGGGTCGATGTGGCTCTCGCAGACATAGCCCGTGTAGAAGGCGTCGAAGCGCACCTGCTGCTTAACCCACTCCTGCTCGATCTTCGCGATCTCGCCCGTCAGGTCGGCGAAGCTCCAGGAGGTGAAGCCGCCCGTATGGTTGGAGAGCAAGGCGGGCGGCAGCACCGCGCATTCGACGCCGCACGCCGAGACGAGCGGCAACGCCACCGTCGTCGAGCATTGCCCGACACAGCTCAGATCCTGAATCGACAGAAGACGTTTCATCTTACGGCACCGGGACTTCGGCCAGGACCTTGTCAATCACCTGGTCGGACGTGACGTTCTCGGCCTCGGCCTCGTAGGTGAGGAGAATCCGATGGCGGAGGACGTCGTGAACGACCTCCTTCACGTCCTGAGGCGTCGCGTAGGCGCGGCCGTGCAAAAGCGCATTGCCGCGGGCGGCGAGATTGAGCGCCAAGGTCGCACGGGGCGAGGCGCCGTTCTGGATAAACTGCGCCAGCTCCTTTTCAGCGGGCGTGCCCGCCGTAGCCGCGTCAGCGCGAAGGCGGGTCTTGAAGACGATGTCGAGGATGTAGTCGCCGACCTTCTCGTCGCAATAGACCTCCTTGAGGGTCTCCCTCAGCGCCGTCACGTCTTCGGCCGTACAGACGGCTGCCGCCGCCGGGGGCTCGGACTTCTCGGCGAAGCGCTGCATGATCCGGCGCTCGTCGGCCTTGGAGGGCGTCTCGACGAGGCACTTGAACATAAAGCGGTCCACCTGCGCCTCGGGGAGCGGGTAGGTGCCCTCCTGCTCGATCGGATTCTGGGTGGCGAGCACGAGGAACGGCTTCGGCAGCGGATAGGTCTCCTCGCCGATCGTCACCTGTTTCTCCTGCATCGCCTCAAGAAGCGCCGACTGCACCTTCGCCGGCGCGCGGTTGATTTCGTCGGCGAGGAGGAGGTTGGTGAAGACGGGGCCTTTCTTCGGCGCGAACTCGCCAGTCTTCGGCGAATAGACGAGGGTGCCGACGACATCGGCGGGGAGCAGGTCGGGGGTGAAGGAGATGCGCTTGAAGCCGAGCCCGAGGGCTTTGGCAAGCGTGTTCACCGAGAGGGTCTTCGCCAGCCCCGGGACGCCTTCGAGGAGGATGTGCCCGCCGGTCGCCAACGCGAGAATGAGGCGATCGACGAGTTTCTCCTGCCCGACGATCACCTTCGCGACCTCTTCGCGGATCTTCGTGACCAGTTCGCCCTGGGCGGCAATGCGGTTAGTGGCTTCTTTCAAGTCCATGAGTCATCTCTCCTTTCATGCGAATGAGAGGATATTTTATGATTTTCAGCGGCGAAAAGCAACTGCGACTGCTTGCAATTCGGCGGCAGCCGATGATTTTTTGGTATAATCTTCCGCATGAACAACGGCGACTTTACCTTGCGCACGGCGACCCTCGGCGATGCCGAGCGCATTTTCGCACTTATCAACCTCAACCGCGACCAGCTGGTGCCGCGGTCGATGGGCAACATCGTCGAATCGATCGACCGCTTCTTCGTCGCCGAGGCGGACGGCGAGATGGCCGGCTGCGCGTCCTATCAGATCCACCCGGAAATCGGCGCGCCCGAAGCCGCCACGGTGGAGATCGTCTCCGTCGCAGTCAAGTCCATTTTCCGTCGCCGCGGCATCGGCCGCGCCCTCGTCGAGGCCGTATCCTCCCGCGTCGCCGCCATCGCGCCTCGCGAAATCCTCGTCCTCACCTTCGCGCCGGAATTCTTCTCCGCGCTCGGCTTTACCGAAATCCAGAAGACCCAGGTGATGCACAAGCTCTATACGGGGTGCATCAACTGCACCAAGCACGCCAATCCCTTCACTTGCCCGGAGAAGGCGATGACCCGCGCATTCTAATCGGAACCTTACGCCCAAAGTTCGCGCAAGTTGAAAAGCCCCCGCCTGAGCGCCTCGGGGTCCACGCCGGGATGCGGCTCGAAGACGAGGTGTTTCGCCGCGCGGGCAACCTCCCCGAGCGCGGCGAAATCCACCTTCCCCTCCCCGGGCGCCAGATGGTCGTCGCCGCCAAGCGAATCGTTCACATGAAGGCCGATGGGCGCAGGCGCAGGATGCAGGGCCCAGCCATTCGCCCGGCGGACGAAATCATGCCCCGTATCCAGCCACGGGCGCACCCAGTCGCCAACCAGCTCCTGCAGCTCCCCTTCCGCCGGAAAGCCCTCCAGATACGGCAGGTTCTCCAGTCCCAGTACCACCCGATGCCGCTCCAGAACCGGCACCAGCGCCTCCAACTCCCGTTTGAAGACCGGCAGCAGCTTTTTGCCGCGCCTCCACCGCCGCGTAAGCTCCGTCCCGAAGAAGCCGCCCGTCGGCACTCGCCCCGCATGCAACACCACGGCCGTAGCCCCCATCTCCGCGGCGAATTCGACATTGCGCACCACATGCACATGCGCAATCGCGCGCGCGTTCTCGTCCGCTGTCGCCAGCTGATAAAGCTCGGGATAGCCCTGCGGCGCGGAAAGCGGCACCGGGCAGAACGCATGAACACTCCCCACCGGCATCCGGTCGAGCCGCGCCTTGAAGCCCCGCACCTGCTCTTCCGTCGTATGAAAGCCAAGCTCCAGTTCCTCGAACCCCAATTCCATCGCCCGTTCGGCGATGGCTTCACCCGCCGCCAGCGTCCGGTTCAGGTAGTTGGTGGAGAGCGCGAATCTCACGGGAAGACCATCCTGTCCATCATAAAGGCCAGCACCGCCTCGTCGCTCATCGACCGCTCCGACTGGCGATAGGCCTCTTCGACGGCATCGAGGTTGTTGCGCGCACGGTAGAGCGGCAGTTTCCCCTCCACCATCCAGTTGCGCACGAACGAAAGAATCGTCTTGTAGAACGCCTTCCTGACGAGCGGCACATCCGCATCCGCGGCCGCCTCCTTCAAATCGGCAAGCACCTGGGCGAGGTGCCGCGCCGCCAGCGCCTTCTCGGCCACGCCCTTCACGCCGACGGAACGGAAGACCTCGGCCACGCCCTCGTAGTCCGCGCCCGTCAAAAGCCCCGAGGCCAGCGGCAGGTCGATGCGCTGGCAACGCGAGACGATGGTTGGCAACAGCCCCTCGGGATTGTCGGTGAGAAGAAAGAACATCGTCTTCGGCGGCGGCCCCTCCAGAATCTTCAGAAAGGCGTTCGCCGCCTCGGCCCGCACGGCGAGACGTTCGGCGCAGTGAACCACCCCCACCTTCCACCCGCCCGAATAAGCCGTGGTCGCGAAGGCTTCCACCAGCCGCTCCTTGACCGTCTCGACCTTGATGATCCGCAGCTTCCCCTCCGGTTCCACCTGTACGATATCGGGATGCTCGCCCGCCTCGACCTGCGCCAGCGCCGTCGGGAAGAGCTTGCGGAGAATGCGCCTCAGAAGTTCCGCACAATTGCCGCGGACATTCCCAACCACGAGATACCCGTTGGCCGCACGGGAGGCGTCGATGGCAGCGGCGATCAACGAATACGCTTCATCGACTTCCATACCGCCTCCCACACCTCTTCTTCGCCGCCGTTGGCGTCAATCGTGACGAACCGCTCCGGCTCCGCCGCCGCGAGCGCCCTGAAGCCCGCCCGGAGCTGCGTGTGAAACGCCTCGCCCGCGAGCTCGATGCGATCGGCCGTCGTCGCCGTGGCCGTCTCGCGCGAACGCATCCGCGCGGCACTCGTCTCGGGCGACACTTCCAGCAGGAGCGTCAGATCGGGCTTCAGGGCGGCGCAGGCGAAATCGTTCACCGTGCGGATGACCCCGAGGTCAAGCCCGCGCCCATAGCCCTGATAGGCGAGGGTCGAATCGCAGAACCGGTCGGAGACCACCCACTTGCCGGCGGCGAGCGCGGGTTCGATGACGCGGCGCACCAGCTGGGCGCGCGCGGCCAGGAAGAGCAGCAGTTCCGTCTCGTCGCAGGGCTCGTCCGCGGTAAAATCCTTGAGTAGCCGCCGAATCTCCTCCGCCAGCGCCGTCCCTCCCGGTTCGCGCGTGACCACGACCTCGACACCCTCGGCCCGCAACGCGGCGACGAGACGCCGGACCTGCGTCGATTTGCCGCAACCCTCGCCGCCTTCAAAGGTAATGAACTTGCCGCGCGCCATCCGCCATGCCTCCTCACCAGCCCGCAGGCAACGCCGCGATGACGGCGGACACCACCTCGTCAAGCGACAGGTCGCTGGAGTCGATCTCCACGACGCCGTCCGCCTTCCTGAGCGGCGCGTACTTGCGCGTGGAATCGATCTGATCGCGCGCGAGGAGCGACGCCTTCACCGCCTCGGCGGACTGGTTGGCGATGCCCTTCTCCACTTCCTCCTTCTGGCGCCGCGCGGCCCGCGCTTCGGCCGACGCCGTGAGGTAGAAGCGCGCAGGGGTATCGGGGAAGACGGCGGTGGTGATGTCGCGGCCTTCGATGATGAGATTCCCGAGGGAGACGAGCGAGCGGAGCAGCGCCGTCACACGGTCGCGTACGGCCTTCACCGTCGCCACCTGCGAGGCGTGGGCGTTGATCTCGGGCGTACGGATGCGGTTTCCCGGCTGTTCGCCGTCCACGTAATAGGCGACGGCCCCGTCCTCGGCGCGGCATTCGATCGCCACCTTTTCCGCACAGGCGGCGACGGCCTCGGGGTCCGAGGTGTCAACGCCGTGCACCAGGCACTGCCAGGTAATGATGCGGTAAAGCGCCCCCGAATCGACGTGCAGATAACCGAGTTTCCTGCCGACGAACCGCGAAACCGACGACTTCCCGGCGCCGCTCGGCCCGTCAATGGCGATGACATGATTCATATTGCCTCCTGATAGATCATCAAAACGGTATAGGCGATGAAGGTGGCGATCCAGGCCCAGGCCTCCTTGCGCTGGATGACGCCCGGCCACTTCGGATGCTTCCAGTTGATGCCGAAGAGCATGACCGAGAGGGACAACGCCGTCATCAGCGGCAGGTCGCGCGTAAGGATATAGTGCGAAAACGCCGGTTCGCCGTTCGGACCCGGCACGAGCGGAGAGATGCCCGTCGCCAGCCCCACCACCGCCAGCATGTTGAAGAGATTGGAGCCGATGATGTTCCCGAGGACGAACTCGTGTTCGCCGCGGCGGGCGGAGGCGATGGCGCTCGCCAGTTCCGGCAGTGACGTCCCCGCGGCGACGACGGTAAGCCCGATGACGAGGTCGGATACGCCGATCGCGCGCGCGAAATCCACCGCCCCCCAGACGAGGATATGCGAAGAGCCCACCAGGACGCCAAGCCCCACGACGAGCTTGAAAAGCGCCACCCAGACGGAGGAGGTCGCCTGCTCCTTGCCGTCCGCGTCAGCGTTCGACTCCGCGCCTTTCGTCTTCTGATCGTACCAGCAATAGAGCGGCAGGATCACCAGGAAGGCGCCGAGGAGGACGAACGCCTCGATGCGCGAACAGACACCGTCCGAAAGGACCCAGAGGGAGAAGAGCGAAACCGCTGCGAGCCCCGGACCGGCGACGAAGGTGACGGAGGGCTTCACCACCAGCGGAAATACGAGGACTGAAATCCCGAGGATGACGGCGATATTGAACGAGCAGCTGCCGTAGGCGTTGCCGAGCGAGAGATTGGCGTGGCCCGAGAGGCCCGACATCACGCTCACGCAAAGCTCGGGGGCGCTCGTCCCGAAGCCGATGATCACCATGCCGATGATGAACGGGGAGATGCCGAGTTTCTTGGCGAGGAGCGCCGCGCCGTCCACGAAGAAATCGCTCGACCAGGCGAGGAGCGCAAGACCGCCCACCATGAAGACGAGCGAAAGCAGCATGGGAATATCGGCGTAATTCATCGGCTCACCACCCCGGACGTTCGAATTCTCTGACGACATCGAGCATCACCTCGGCGAGATCGGGATCGGTCTCGAAGATGTTCTCCTGCTCGGAATAGGTCGTGTTGCACAAATTGGCCTTGGCCGCGATGAACCGGTCAACCTTCTCCTCCTTGGTGCCGCGGAAGGTCTTCTCGCGGTCAAGGAGCCCGTAGTTGACGAGGTTCTGGAAGAGGTCGTTCAAGTGCTTGGGATCGACTTGCACGCGCGAGGTCTTGAGATTCGACCAGTTCTCGTCCTGGAACTTGTTCGCGAAATCGTTGGAGACGAGTTCGCTTTTCCCGTGGCGCACCTCGACGAGACCGGTGCCGCTCAGGCGCACGAGAATGCGGGTGATGGGCTTGCGGTTGAGATTGTAGTAGTGGATCTCCACCCAGTTGAGGGGGCTTTCGCGCACGGTAATGTAGGGATCGACCCAGAAAGGACCGCATCCCGCCATGAGCAGCAGCACAGCCGACAGCAAACTCCTATACTTCATAACTTCCGCTTATTATACCACAAACCACCCCCGCATAGGGAGTGGCGGCAGCACGCGCCGCCATGCGTCCGCGGAGACGGTCAAACTTGGCGAGAGTGGAACGCATGCCGTAGTAATCGGCAATGGACGACACAACGGGCTTGTCAAATGTATTCTCGTAAATGAAAATCATCGGCGCGTACGAGGATCGAACCAGCCGCCCAACACGAACGTCTGCCTCCGCCAGCACGGCCGTGGCGTCCGGCGGCACCCGTGTCAAACAAAATGCGCTCATCACCGTGCTCGATCAGCAACGACAGTCCGTGTTCGGCGACAAAACCATCCGCCGCCCGGTTGTCAACGATGTCCGTAATCCGCGTCATTTCATCTAACCTTAAGGTAAATCATTGTCAAAAGACCCGCCCACAGGACGACGTACACCCACGCCCGCGATCGCCTTCTCGTCGCTACTTCTGTACAGATTGTCCATATCGAGCCCCTCCCGTCCCTGCAAGCCCATAGCATGCAACCTCACTTAAAAAAGTTCATTCCAGCGCAGATCCGTCAGCGCCTTGTTTCTGCGGTCATCCAAAAAAAGAGGCGCCGACGCGCGGAAGCCGGCGGCCGATCAGCGAGACGAACGACGCGCAGACGAAAGTCACAAGCGCAAGCGCGACCACGGCAACGGGCGTCGGAAGATTCGACTTGACGTGCGGCAGGAGCGTCAGCAGTATCGTCATATGCACCAGATAGGTTCCGTAACTCGCCTGCGAAAGCGGAAGTACGATTCGCCGATACAGCCACCCCGTGCCGCTGAACTTCCTGAAGACCATAAACCACCCGATGACCGCAAGCGCCACGAACGTCGAACAGTATTCCAGCACCAGCTCCACCTCCACAACCCGCGCATACGGCGCATCATAGGGGAACTTTCCGCCGAAGCGGCAGTAGAATCCGAAGGCCATCCCGACGAAGCCGACGGACAACAGCGGCAGCGCCCGCCTTAGCGTCTCGCCCCACGACAAAGTACGCGCGAAACGGCGGAAATAAAGCCCAAGCAGCATATAGCCGATGAAGCCGCCGAGATAATAGAAACTTCCGAACCGGTTCCACTGGGCCTCGCCCCAAAGATAGGGAACCGCCCCAAAGCTCGGCTCGCCGAACAGCACCAGCGAAAGTTTGCGGACGAACGGCAGCAGCGTCGTCGCCAGCCATGCCCAGATCCAGCCGCGAAGCTCCCGCTCGCTCACCCGCTCCGCCCACGGCGACAGCAGCGGCATCGCGATATAAAGCCCCAACAGCATCGGTACGAACCAGAGGTGCCCGCCGGCATCGGGAAAGTTAAAGAGCACCCGCGATAACGGCGAACCGTAAACGAGCGAATAATAGCCGCACCAAAGCATATACGGCAGACCCACGCGCAGCAACCGCCGACGGAAGAACTCGCCGGTCGGTCGCGTGACCGGGAACAGGAGATAGGCCGAAGTCATGACGAACAGCGGCACGCACGCGCGGCAGATCGTCTCGAACACCGTCACCCAGAATGCATCCGCGGCTGAAGCGACCTGACAACGCCCGCCCTCGCCGATATAGTAGGGCTCGGTACTGTGGATCACCACCACCATCAGGCACGCCACGACCCGCAGATAATCGAGAAACACCTGCCGCTCAGTCAGATTCGTAGTTTTTACGCTAATTTGACTCATGCTATAATTGCCCTTCCCCATTTCCTCCTTTATTCCAAACGCTCGCAATTATATCATAATCCCTGGCAAGGTGATGAAAAACCGCTTATCCTGAAACCATATCACGACCACTATGCCGAGCGAATCAAGTCGCTAACTGATTTTCCATTAGTCCTTTTGTACCTCTGCATTACTGAACCTTGCGTGTACCGATGAGCCGACCGCTTCCGTCACGATAGGTAGTCTTGCCATTACGATCCGTCGTGGCCGTCCCCTGAATGCGTCCAGAGGCATCGCGCCAGGTTGTCTTGCCGTTACGGTCAACCGTCTTCGTCCCCTGTGTGCGTCCGAGGCAGTCGCGATAGGTGGTCTTGCCGTATTTGTCCGTCTGCTGCGAACCCGTGACGTGTCCACTCGCATCACGATAGGTCGTTTTGCCATTGCGATCAGTCGTTTCGGTTCCTTGAATGCGTCCGAGCGAGTCGCGGATCGTCTTCTTTCCATTGCGATCCGTCGTGATCGTCGCCTTGATCCGCCCCTGCGAATCGCGAATGGTCGTTTTCTCGTCGGCGCGGCAAGTCACCGCGCCGACCAAGGCCATTCCGACCATCAGAAATACTCCGAACTTATTCATGCTTCACCCCTTTCAGATTAGTGTGCCGCCGCGCCGATGAGTCCGCCAACAACCGCGCCGATCGCAGCGGCCCCGAGCGTGACCCACGCAGCATTGCCACCGTGATGGTGGGTGTGGTGAACGGCATGATGCCGAGGCGGCGGTGGCGGCGGACAATGCGGACGATGCCCTCCGTGATGAGGCGCGGCAACCGCCGTACCAGCCGTCAGCGTCAAACCCGCGAGAAGAACCGCAATCGTCTTGATGGTCTTGTTCATATCACACCTGCAACTTTCTGTTTTGATTTCCCGCAGGAGCCCATCTCCCGCTTACATCAAGAATAGGAAACCGACCTTGGAGAATCTGACAAAATCTTTATCTATATCCCAATCGCCATATTTTAATTTCAACTACCAATACGTGAGCGGCAGGCCTCCCCGCCGCTTTCGTTTTGATCAGGTGTCAATATTTTAGCCGATCAGAACCCGATTTTCCCCGCCTTCTTTGTGTCGCGCTTGACGGAACTCTCCTTTTCAAGTTCCGCAATGCGCTGGGCGTTCGTGACCGTGCCGCCGAGGTAGTACATCGACTGGCGGACCGTGCGGAAGTCACCGGGGGCGAGATTACGTACCTCTGCGAGTTTCGCCGCGTCGGCATCCGTCAGCTTGGTCTTGAACATCCGCTCGAAGAAGAGACGCTTCCCCGCCTCGTCGAGATAGTCGAACTGAAGTTTGAAGGTGAACCGCCGCATGATTGCCTGGTCAAGATTGTCCATGAAGTTGGTCGCCCCGACCATCACTCCCTTGAAGTTCTCCATCTGGTAGAGAAGTTCATTGACCTGCGTCACCTCCCAGCTCTTGCTGGCACCACTCCGATCCTGCACAATCCCGTCAATCTCATCAAGGAAAAGAATCGCATTGTCGGCTTCTGCCTCGGCGAATGCGCGTTTGATATTCTGCTCCGTTTCCCCTACCCATTTCGACAGGAGATTGCTCCCCATCTTCACCAGCACCTTGGCATTGAGTTCCTTGCCGAGATACCTGATGAACTCCGTCTTGCCCGTTCCGGGCGGGCCCCACAGGAGCAGATTCATCCTCGGACGGTCAGGGTCGCTCCCATCGTCCTTCTCAGAGCGGAACTTGCGCACGGCCTCGACAATCCGATTGAGCCCAAGGTCACCGGTGATGTTGAGCCCTTCGAGCGAATAGTCCTTCGACGGCTGCAGCTTGTCGTCCTTCGTCCTCGTACCCATCAATTCGCAATGCGGCTTCATCAGCTTCTCGATGAGATCCAGCACCTTGCCCTTGCGCGGCTTCATGCGCTTCACATTCTCCAGCACCATCGTGATACCGCCCGCGTTCGTCTGGTAGCGGTCGCTCAGCCGCTCGATCATGTCCGCCGGGATAACCTTCCCGAGGTGGAACTTCGCGATGTTGTTGCGCCAGATCGCCTGACGCTGTTTGGAGTTCAACTTTTCAAAGCAAATGGAATAGTCGAACCGCCGCCGCACGGAATCAACCATCGTGTCGGGTGTCGCATTCGAGATCCAGACCGTCGGAAGTTTGACCTCATCGAGAATCGAATTGATGACACCCTTCTCGGATGCGGATGCCCCGCCGCCGAAGAGCATCGCAAAGAACCCAATGTTCGTCCTCAGAAGCTGATCCGCCTCATCGACCATGATCATGCTCTTGCCCTTCGGAGCCTGTCCGTTGCAAATGCGAATACCGGTCATCCGCGACTGAGCCGAGTCGTTCCCGCCGTCCTTGTCGCCCTGGCGAACCTCGTAGAGGTCAAATCCAAGCTCCTTTGCCAGCGTCTTGGTGAAGCTCGTCTTGCCTGTACCCGGCGCACCGTAGAGGAGGATGTTCGCGCCACGCTTGCCCTTTGCGGAAGCGATCATCCGCTTGAGCGTTTCGCCGTGGTCTTCCGCGAGCCTGCCGTAGAAATCCCACGGCAGGGCATCGTCCACCGCAACCCTCCGGTAGAACTGCCGTTCAAGCGCCGCGTCGTCACCGGACTCAAGGTAGTTCCTGAATGTGTTGCCGCGCTCGAAATCGCCCTCGGAATCGAGGACGTCGTATTTCCGCAACTTTCCTTCGGACGAAAACGCCTTGCTGATTGCACTGCACGGACGATCCAGCGCCATTGCAAAGAATACTTCCCGATCATGCCGTCCCGTTGTGCAGCTCGCCGGAAAATCATCGAAGCATGTCATCGCCCTGACCGTCGCGAAGGACAGCACTTCGCGCTCGACCTCGTTCAGTTTCAGGAGTCGGCAGATCGCATCCGCCCGCACCTCAAGCGGATCCTTAACCTTGCACCGACGCGTCCGCCGGTTCTCCATCTGGTTCGACCAACGGATAACCATCTCGCGGCACCGATCACGGAACTTCTTCACATTCCAAATGTCGCAGATGATGTCATCGAGCTCGCTGACGGAGAGATCGATGGAATCCTTGCCGCCCTTCCGCTCGACCTTCTGAAGCCGTATGTTGTTGATGCCCGTCAGCTCCTCGACCGTAAAGCTCCCAAGAAGCGCCTGTACCGCCTCCTCGCCGTTGACATTATTGCTGTTGGCGAAGAGGTCGAAGAAGTCGCGGTCATCGACGCTCTTCTCCCAGTTCCGTGCGAAGTTCCTGAAGAACCTCAGTTCCTGCTTCATCAGCCACCCGTTGCTCACGTTATTCTTGAACTTGTGCATTCCCATCCTCCTCAATTTTTAACTACATAGGTCACAACCGACGTCTCTGACCCTCGCCGAAAGACGATCTTCTTTGAAATTGCCTTGTCGAGTTCCCAGTCCGGGCCATACGGGCCGACACGCCTGACATGATAAACGATGTCCTTTATTGACTGCACGGACTTCTTCGGACGCCACCGATGTTCCATCCCGCCAAACCGATCTATTTCAAAGATGATTTCCATATCAGTTCCTTTCGCACTTCCCTTCACTTCTTGCCCTGACGCTGCCGCGGCCAGAAACGATCAAACGCCCGAGGAAACTTTTCGTGGCGCACGAACTGGGCGTCCGCCCGCCCTGGCTCCATCGTCCTTGTATTCCATGCAAAGTTAATATGGTGGTAGGCGTGTTCAAGCGATGCCTTCAACCAGCCCTCCTCCAACTTTCGCTCCTTCCGCCGATTCAGCCGTCCCTCCGACACGCCTGGCGGAAGTTTCATTGAAAACTCAATCATCTGTAGCAAATCATCGAGTTCTGCACTCGCCTCGCGAATATGAAACCGAAGCCACTCATAATTCAATTGTTTTTTCATAGCACAGTGTCTATAGCAAACCCCGTGCCAAGTGCAAAACAAACGGCGGAATGCCGCTTTCACCGCATCCCACCGTTCAGATTCTGATCAGCTGGTCAGAATTTCACGAAGCACCTAAGTGCTTTTGGAAACTTAGTCAGCTCTGTCGGGTCGACTGCAAACATCGAACCAAGACGCCAACAATCACTATACACCCGAATCCGAACAAATCCAAGCTCGTATGCTTTTGAGCTTGACGGCCCTACTTCAGCCGAACTTTGCCGCAATCTCCTTAATATCCTCAATCGCCTGACCGATCGCGTCAACAAGCGCCATCTTCATGTTCTCATCTTTTTCAACCTTCTCGAAGAATTGACCGTTCCAAGTCGTCGAGCCAATTTCGTCAGGGAGCGCAATGAACTTCCACATCGGCCAACAGTCATTGCTCCTGAAATCCTTGCCGCGGCCATTTGGCAAGTCAAGAATAGCAGTTTTCCAGCCCTCAAGCGTTTGCCGGTCAAACACATCGGCTCGAGGCCCCCGAAAATCCTTGCTCACACCGACAAAGAATCCCGAAAGCCCCGTCCCGTCGAAACCGACAAAGATGCGAATCGAAGATTTACCACCCAAATCAACCGTGACCATAAAACCCGTCTCTTTATGGTTAAAATCCAAATACCCTTCATGCTGATACTTGGATAGAATGCCGCCCAACAAGGCATTGGCCTTGCTGACGCACATGGAAGCGTAGTTATCATAAATTAACTGCGCAACACCTGGTTTCTCAGACATCAACTTCACAATATCATCTTTCATCGACAATCCTCCTTTTAGTATGTTGATAATGTGGTTACGATATTGAGCTAGAGATTCGCGCACAAACGGAAGTCCCGTCGAGCATTGCTGACATTGCTCAAGCCAGGTAATAATATCTAATTTCTTCTTTTTGTCATTCGCTAAATAGGCAAGGCGAATATACTCATTGTCAGCAGCCGTCGTGCTATCGCGGCCATCCGGAGTCAAGTAGATGAGCAACTTGTTACGTTTCGCGCAGCTCTGATCCAGCCATTTCTTATACCGCGCCAATTGGTCTGGTTGTTCGCTCGCGAAAATCTTGTTCTCAATGATACAAGCAGAATCTTGAACAGCATCCTCAATCAATATGTCAAACCTATCACCCGTACTCCGTGGCAACACCTCCGTGCTAACAGTCGCCGTATCGGAAAACCAATCCTTGAAGTCACGGTTTTCGGCTTCGCCAAGCACCTGAGCAAAAAGTTTCAAGAATGCACCCTTCTGCCCGTGACTGCCCTTCGGCGAGAGGAATTCGGCAAGTATCTTGGAATGAATCGTTTCATAATGATCTACGCCACAAAGCGCAAAAACATTAAATCTCTCGCCTCGCACTTCGCTCGACCATTTGACTTGATTAAACTCAGCCCACTTTTTCTCGACCTCATTCAAGAGATCTTGAACACTTCCGATATCATCCGACACACAACACCTCCATTTCACTTTTATGGCTACGATACTCGGCCGATCATACAAACTTAAACACACCGCTTATTCATCATCACACGGCAATTCGTCTATGGACTCCCCGTCGTCGTGCCCATCAGGAAACATCCATTCAGGATCTCGCATAGCATCATCAGAATTTCGCAGCCATTCGATCAGACTTTCAACACCCTCGTCCAATGCACAATATTTGCTCGCAATATCCAATAGCCGAACGATATCGCCATCTGGAATCTCTTCGCATCTTTTGAGCGATAGAACCTTTACAAAATCAAGATCGTCTTCGGATATCTTCTCTTTTCGCACCAACACATTGACGATCTCGTCTTGAATGTACGCAGCATTCTCTTCCCCTATTCTCAATATTTCTTTCATGGCTGCAGGATCACCCATCGCCGCCGCCTTTCCATATGCTTCCACCGCGCCAGGCAAATCATGAAATTCCTCTTCAAGCTCTTGGGCCTCAAGTCGCAGCTGCGCCAAATTTTTAGAATCTTGATTCTTCATATGTTAACGCTCCCTTATTCACCTTGCCGGCGCATGTTTCACGCCGCGTGTCGAGTTCTTCATGCAGGAATTCAGCACCATCGAGCGGATGTCCTTGAAGGTCCGCCCGCAGAACTTGCAGGTGAAGTCGCCGTCAATCCGCCCCTCGTAGGGTTCGTGGTGCCGCCCATTCGGATTGTGCGAACACGAATTCAGCACGAGCGAACGGAGATCGTTGTACTTCTGTCCGCAATGGACGCAGAAGAACGGCCC
>JAZUHK010000083.1:0-7044 GCA_045641645.1 Kiritimatiellia bacterium | reverse complement strand
CTTCTCGTTCACGGCCCACTCGCACTTCACGGTGTCCTTGAACTTCGCGATGTTCTCGAGAATTTCCGTCGAGGGCGTGCCCGGATAGGCACTCGCCACCACGCAACCCGCCTGCGCCGCCGCATGGGCGACCGCTTCATTGGCACTGAGGAATTTCTTCATGATTCTGCTCCTTGAACTTGTCTTCGTATTATACCAAATTCAGGCCCGTCAGAAACGGGCGGCCTCATCAAAATGCCTCGCAACGCCGTGGCCGGTTGCAACCGGTTAGTTTTGCTCGTCCCTCGCAAAACGAACCGATTGCGCTGAGGCGGGCTTACGAATCAGGGGCGAAACGGAACGCATCGACGTCGAAAAGCCCGCGGTCGGTGAGTCGCAGATGCGGAATGACCGGCAGCGCCAAAAACGAGAGCGTCGTCAGCGGCTCCGGCAGCGAACAGCCGAGCGAGCGCACCTCGCGGCGCAACCGCGCGTCGGCCGCCGCCACCACCTCCGCGCCATCCTCACTCATCAAGCCCCCGAGCGGCAGCGCGAGCTCCGCGCGGATCTCGCCGTCAGCCGCAGCCACCGCCCCGCCGCCAATCTCCCCGAGCCGCGTGACGGCGCGCAGCATGTCCGCGTCATTGTCGCCCAGCACGACGACATTGTGCGAATCGTGGGCGATCGTGGTCGCCAGCGCACCATGGAACGCACCCGCGCCGACCACTGGCGCATAGGCGACATTGCCGTTGACGCCGTGACGCTCGATGACCGCAAGTCGCAGGCATGCTTCGCCCCGGCGGAGCACCGCCTTCTCCGTCACGATTTCCGTCGGTCTCACCCCGATTGCGAGGCGACACTCCGCCGCCGCAGGAAACGCGGGAAATGCAAAACCCGCAAGGGACGGCAGCCGGACGCTGTCGTGGAGCGGCCGCGCCAGATCCGCAGAATCGGCAACGCCCGCGGCGGAGACGCGCGGCGGAACCATACGAACCAGCTCGAAATCCACGAGATCCCGCACCTCGACATATGCCTCGGGATCGACGGCCAGACCGAAATGCCGCACCGCATTTTCGCTCGCGATCGCAACGGCACGTTCCGGATTCATCCCGAGACGCACGGCCTTGCGCACGCAGTCGAGGATGCCGCGACCCTGCGCAAGATCAGCCGCCGAAAGATCGTCGGTGCAAAAGCAGAACTGCCGCCAGTTCGCATCCGTGACGGCCGGCAGAACAGCGGCGAGATTCCGCGCCGAACTTCCCTCGCGGATAAAGACCGTCATGCCGGCGGCGATCTTGCCTAACGCCTCCGCTGCCGTCACCGTCTCGTGGTCGCTCGTCACGCCGGATGCCGCATACGCACGGATCTCCGCGCCGCCGCCGCCCGGGAAGTGCCCGTCCACCCGCCGTCCGCGCGATAGCGCCGCGCAAATCTTCGCGCACGCCTCGTCCGCACCGGCGAGCACCGACGGGAAATCCATCATTTCGCCGAGCGCGACCAGCTCGGGATGCGCATCGAGGATGCGAGCCGTAGCCGCGGCATCAATCCTCGCCCCCGAGGTCTCGAACTCGGTCGCGGGCACGCAGCTCGGCAGGGCGAAGAACAGCTGCGCCGGCGAATGCCGCGCATCGGCGAGCATGAAGTCGAGCCCCGCTTCACCCGCGACATTAACGATCTCGTGCGGATCGCAGACCGCGGCGAAGGTTCCCTGCGTAGCCAGCATCCGCCCGAATTCCGACGGCCGCAGATGGCTCGACTCGATGTGAACATGCGCATCGACGAGTCCCGGAAACCGATAACCATTCGGCGAACGTTCGATTAGTCGCGACATCACCGCCGCCCCGCAGCTTTCCATTCTCTCTCAGTCATGCCGCAATTATACCAAATTCCCCCAGTGCACAGTGGGGACAGACCCTCGTCTTTGACGATAACACAAGAGAATCGCCGAAATCTACGCCCAAAATGAAGTTATTTTAGGGTCTGTCCCCAACGCGAGGATGCGACCACGCCGGAACCGCTCCAGGCACTAAGCTCTGCCGCAGCGGCACAGCAAATCGGCCAGAAACGGATCCTTCGCCTGAATTTCCGCCGGTGAAAGCCCTTCGATCTCATGCGGAAAGACGATCCATTCGAGCCCCACGTCCCGCACGAAATAATCCGGCTTCAGCTGCGTGAGGTTCTTCTGCGGCTTCCAATAGACACACGCCATCCGCATTTCCGCGCCCGTCGCCTCAATCCTTTTCTTGACGGCGGCCGCCGTCTTGCCCGTATCGAAGACATCGTCCACCACCAGCACCCGGTCGCCCTTCCGCAGCATGCCGAAGACCAGGTCCCCGCACACGAACTCCACTTCGCCCGCGTTTTCCCCGATGCCGGTATAACTCGAACACTTCAGCGGCAGATGCCGCACCTCCCAGCCGGACACCTTGAAGTACTCGTGTACCGCCACCCCCACCGGCGCACCGCCGCGCCAGAGGGCGATGATGATGTCCGGCCGCCAGCCGGCGGCCTTCACCGCCGCCGCGAGACGCCAGGAGTCCTTGAGGTACTCGTTCGCCGTCAGATAATGCTTGTCATTCAGTGCCATAATCAGAAAAAGGTCATTTGCCCGGGAAACTCCGAAAGCTTGCGGCGGGGACGGCGGACGGTCTTCTCGCGCTCGTTCACATCCAGCTCGTTCGCCTCCAGGTTCTTGAGGATCCGCGAAGAGCGCTCCACCACCTCGGCAGGCAGTCCCGCCATGGCGCCGACGTGAATGCCGAAGCTCTTCTCCGCCACCCCGGGAACGATCCGCCGCAGGAAGACGACCCTCCCCCCTTCTTCCTTGACCTTCACCGTGTAGTTGCGCACGCCCGGAAGCGCCTCCGCGAGATCGGTCAGCTCGTGGTAATGGGTGGCGAAGAGCGTCTTCGCCGTGATGCGGCCATGGAGATATTCGGCCACCGACCAGGCGATGGAAATGCCGTCGAAAGTGGAAGTGCCGCGGCCGATCTCGTCGAGGACGATAAGCGACTTCGCCGTTGCGTTATTGAGGATGTTGGCCGTCTCCTGCATCTCCACGAGGAAGGTGGAACGGCCGCGCGCGAGATCGTCACCCGCGCCGATACGGGTGAAGACCCGGTCGAGAACGCCGATGCGCATGGCGGCCGCCGGCACGAAAGACCCCATCAGCGCCATCACCGCCGTCACCGCCACCTGACGGATGTAGGTGGACTTGCCCGCCATATTGGGCCCCGTGATCAGCATCAGCCGATTGGCCGTCGTGTCGAGCAGGACGGAATTGGGCACGAACGGCTCGGCATCGGGCAGCTGCTCCACCACGGGATGGCGACCGTCGGTAATCGAAAGGACGTCGGAATCGTCCACCGTCGGCCGCACATACCCGGCCGCCAGCGCCCGATCGGCGAGCGACAGCGTCGCGTCCAGCTCGCCGAGCCGCAGGGCCGTATCCTGAATCGCCTCCGTCTCCGCGGCGATAGCGGCGAGGAGCGCCTGGAAGAGCTCCTGCTCGATCGCCGTCGAACGCTCCTGCGCCCCCAGCACCTTGCGTTCGTACTCCTTCAGCTCCGGCGTCGTGAACCGCTCGGCCGTCGTGAGCGTCTGCCGACGCTCGTAGTCGGCGGGCGCGAGCGCCACCGAACCCTTGGGAATCTCGATGACGAACCCGAAGGTGGAGACGTGCTTGACCTTCAGCTTGGCGATGCCCGTGCGGGTCTGCTCGCGCGCCTGGAATTCGGCAAGATACCGATGCCCCTCATGGGCGATCGACCTGAGTTCGTCCAGCTCGGCCGAATAGCCGGGGGCGATGAAGCCGCCGTCGGTCATCAGCGCCGGCGGCTCGTCCACGATGGCGCGATCAAGGAGATCGACCAGCGCGTCCTGCGGCTGGAGGGCGAAAACGGCCGCCGGCAAAGCCGAAGCGGCAAGCGTCGCCTTCAGTTCCGGAACTGGTCTCAGCGACGCGGCGAGCGCCTTGAGGTCGCGCGGATTCGCCCGCCCGGAATCGACCTTCTGGATGAGCCGCTCCAGATCGCGTACGCCCGAAAGGAGATTGCGCAGGGTGGCGAGCGCGGCACGGTCGTTCACGAAACTCTCCACCGCGTCGAGCCGCGCGTTCACTTCGGCCGCGCGCGCCAGCGGACGGGCGATCCGATTGCGCAAGGTCCTTGCCCCCATCGGGGTCTTGGTGACATCGAGAACCCCGAGGAGCGACGCCTCCTTCGTCACCTCGCCGCCGGGCAGCAGCTGGAGATGACGAATCGTCCCCGCGTCAAGCACGAGCGCGTCGCCGCCCGCGCGTTTCCGAAGCCGCCGAACGTGCGCAAGCGAATGCCGCAGAGTCGTCCCCACGTAGTAGAGGAGCGCCCCCGCCGCGGCGACCGCGTCCGATCCCGCCTTAAGCCCGAACCCGTCGAGCGCCGTCACCTTAAAGTGCCGCGTCAGGGTGTCGAAGGCGGTGTCGGCGGCGAAGGTCCAGGCGTTATCCCCGTTTTCCACCAGCGTCTCCGCCGGACGCAGCCGCTCCAACGCCTCGTCAAGCTTGGCCGCGGACGTGAACTCCTCCACCGCGAACTCGCCCGTCGCCAGGTCCAGCAGCGCCAGGGCAAGGCCCTTGACGGCGACGAGATAGTTGTTGGCCGTCTCGTCCAAAAGCCCGTCTTCGGTCACCGTCCCCGGGGTGACGATGCGCGTGATTTCGCGCCGCACGAGCCCCTTCGCCGTCTTCGGATCCTCCACCTGCTCGCACAGCGCCGCGGTCTTCCCCGCGCGGATGAGCTTGGCGAGATAGGCGTTGAGCGCATGGAACGGCACGCCGCACATCGGCTGACTGCCGCGGTGCGTGAGCGTGGCGCCGAGGATCGGCGAAGCGACGACGGCGTCTTCGCCGAACATCTCGTAGAAGTCGCCGAGGCGGAACATGAGGATGGCGCCGGCGGGAATCTCGCGCTTCATCGCGAGGTACTGACGCATCATGGGGGTGAGTTCTTCTGCCATAGGTCAGGGCCCTTCCTTTGCGGCGACCAGCAGAACCGTCGCCTCGGGATAACTTCGTTCGACAAATGCAGAGCCGGCCTGCGGCCCCAGGATGAAGACGACCGTGGAAAGCGCGTCCGCCAGCTGCGCCGAGGGCGCGCGGACGGTAACCGAGGCGACGCCGGCGGCTGGACGCCCCGTGCGGGCGTCGAAGATGTGGTCGCCGCGATAGTAGTCCGCGCTGGTGGCGCAGGCCTCGCCCGCGGCCAGCGTGAAACGCCTGTCCGAGCGGGCGATACCGACGCGCCACTCGCCGCCGGCCGCCTTCAGGTTGCCGCCGATATCCACGAGGAGATCCGCGCCCTTCACCTTTTCCGCGGCCAGATCGACGGCGAAGCCCTTGGCAATCGCCCCGAGATCGAGCGTCCGCGGGCCGCGCCAGCGGGGCGAAAACGCGCCTCCCGTCTCGCGCTGAAGGCGAAACGCCGCCTCATAGCAGGGACGGACGAGCGGCGAGCACCGCGCCAACACCTCGTCATCGGCAAGCGGCGCGAGGCGCGAAAGCTCGGAGGCGGGATCGTGGGCGTTCAGCAGCCGCTCCACCTCGGCAAAGGTTTCGCGGACGGCCCGCACCTGGGCGGGATCGGCCTTGCCGTGGGTCTCCACCGCGGCAATCGTCCCCATCACCGGCCATTCCACGCGCTCCACCGCAGGCCTACACCCCGCAAGGACGAGCAGCACAACGCCAAGAGCCGTTAAAAACGAAAATCGCATATCGCCTCCTACCGCTCCCAGGGCTTGGGCTCCGGCGGAGCCAGATAGATCTTGTCGTTACAGTCGAAGCGGGTGTCGTTCTGCGACACCACCTTCCCGAGTTCGGAAAGGAAGGACATCGATCCGCTGACCGGCAAGGACGAATCGACGAGCAGCATCTGCCCCGAGGCGTAGTGGAACTCAAAGCGGAACGGCAGTTTTCCGGGATTGCGCTCCGCCACGCCCTTCAGCGCGGCGAGCTTCTCCTTCAGCTGCTGGTCCTCGTACCGGAGCCGGACCACCAGCCCCTCCGAGAGCAGCGGCAGCGCATGCTCCAGCGGATACGCCTCCTTGACCGTGAAATTGTAGTCGCCGACCGCGGGATGCTGCTTCTCCAGCTTGTCATCCTTCTCGTAATTGACGCGCCGCGACACCTCGCCCGAAAGGAGCACCAGCTGATCGACCGCGCCCTCGACGGCGTTCGACTTTTCCCAGGCCTTGGCGAAGCAGAAGGCGTCCAGGGTCCCCGTGCCGTCGTCCACCGAGAGAATCGCCCACTTCTGCCCCGGCGTTCCATCGGGACGGGGCTTGCCAAGCTTGACCGTACAGGCGGAAAGCTGGGCGCAGATCCGCACGTCGAGGTGCTTCAAGCCCCGCTCGTCCTTGAGATGCGGGTTGGACTTCTGCTTCCAGCGATCGACGGGCAGGTCCTTCATCATCGCGTCCAGCACTTCGGCGTCCGCGAGCTGCTGGATGCGAAAGGTCCCCGCCTCCGCAATCGCCTTGCGGCAGCTTTGGAGCGGATGACCCGAAATGTACACGCCCAGGAAGTCGCGCTCGTTCTTGAGATCCTCGGCTGGGGCGAACGGCGGCGAGTCCTTGAGCTCGGAATCGTCCGCCCGCTCCTCGCCGCCCGCCATCAGATCGAAGAAGTTCGCCTGGGCGCTCGCCTGCTCCTTCGCCTTGGTCTGCGCCTTCTTGAGCGCGTACTCGATCGAATTGAAGAGCTTGGCGCGATTGGGCTCGAACCCGGCGAACGCACCTGTCCGCGTCAAGTTCTCGAGCACGCGCTTGTTGCACGCCTGCGTCCCCGCAAGCCGCATGCAGAAGTCGAGAAAGCCCTTGAACGGACCGTTCTTCTCGCGCTCGGCGACGACCGCCTCCGCCGCGAGCTCGCCGACGCCCTTGATGCCGCCGAGACCGTAGCGGATGCCCTTCGCGTCCGCGGTCGGCACGAAGCGCGCGCCGGACTCGTTCACGTCCGGAAGCTTCAGCTCGAGGCCCATCTCCTGCGCCTCGGCGACGAAGCCGGGGAGCTTGTCGAAGTTGCCGATTTCG
>JAZUHK010000082.1:0-50096 GCA_045641645.1 Kiritimatiellia bacterium | reverse complement strand
GACCGCCGGACGCTTATCTGCGGCTCGCTCTTTCTGGTCGGCGAAGCCTTGTCCGCGCTTGGCGCCTCGCCGTGGCCGGACACCCGCTTTGACGCGAACGAGCAGTTCGTCTCGGCGGCAGGGTTTGTGATATAATATACGCATTATGGCAGAAGACAACAAGTCGTCATTGGACGCATTGACCGCGCTCGCGAAACGCCGCGGTTTCATTTATCACTCCTCCGAAATCTACGGCGGCATGCCGGGCTTCTGGGATTACGGTCCCCTCGGTTGCGAGCTCAAGAACAACGTCAAGCAGGCGTGGTGGCAGTTCACCGTCCGCGGCCGCGAGGATGTGGCGGGGTTGGACGCCACGATCATCATGCACCCGAAGATCTGGAAGGCCTCCGGCCACCTCGACACCTTCGCCGATCCGATGACGATGTGCAAGGACTGCAAGAAGCTGATGCGCGCCGACCAGGTGAAGGACATCTACGCCGAACAGAAGAAGAAGCCGCAGCCTAAAGAGGCGGGCGCCGAATTCTTCTGCCCCTACTGCGGCGGCGAACTCACCGAGCCGAAGCCCTTCAATCTCATGTTCAAGACGGTCGTCGGCCCCATTGACGATCCGTCGAACGTCGCGTACCTCCGCCCCGAGACGGCGCAGGCGATCTTCGCGCAGTTCACGAACGTCACGGCCACCTCGCGGATGACCGTCCCCTATGGCATCGCCCAGATGGGCAAGAGCTTCCGCAACGAGGTGACGCCTCGCAACTACACTTTCCGCAGCCGCGAGTTCGAGCAGATGGAGCTTGAGTTCTTCATCCGTCCCGATGAGGCAATCGAACTCCAGTACGGCCACGTGGTGACGCTTGCCGATAATCCCGATTTGAACGGCCCCGTGCAGGACGACTGGGGCTGGGAGGTCTGGCACAAGTACTGGGTGGAGCAACGCAAGCGGATTCTGAATGCGCTCGGGCTCCCCACCGAGCACTTCGTCGAGTATTGGCAGAAGCCCGACGAGCTCGCGCACTACGCTCGCGCCACGGTGGACATCGAGTACGATTTCCCGTTCGGCCGTCAGGAGCTGGAGGGCATCGCCGCCCGGAGCGACTTCGACCTCACCCAGCACCAGCTCCATTCGAAGGTGCCGCAGACCGTCTTTGACGATCCCCTGAAGCAGGCCTGCAAGAAGCTGTCCGACGCCGACAAGGCGGCGTTCGTCGAGAAGACCCAGGGCGAGTGGCTGTTGCGCAAGGAGACCATGGCGTCGGCCAAGGCGGGGAAGACGGTCGTCCTCAGCGCCGAGGAGCGCGCCGACATCGCCCAGCAGGCGAAGGCATTCTGCGAAAACCTCTTCGAGGGCAAGTACATTCCGCATGTGATCGAGCCCTCCGCCGGCGTCGACCGCCTGATGCTCGCCTTGCTCTGCGAGGCGTACGAGGAAGAGAAGCTTACCGACGAGAAGGGCAAGGAGGATGTCCGCACCGTCCTTCACTTCAGCCCCAAGGTGGCGCCGATCAAGGTGGCGATCTTTCCGCTCATCAAGAAGGACGAGCAGCAGGACAAGCTCGCGCGCGAGATCTTCACGAAGCTGCAGAAGAAGGTCAACTGCATGTGGGATGTCTCCGGCGCCATCGGCCGCCGTTACCGTCGGCAGGACGAGGCGGGGACGCCGTGGTGCATCACCGTCGATGCGCAGAGCGTAGCGGACGGCACCTTCACCGTGCGTGAACGCGACTCGATGAAGCAGACGCGCATGACCTACGGCGAATTCCTCGCCATGATGTACGAACAGCTCGAATTCTGATTTCACCAAATCCTGCAAAGAAAGGAAGTTCATCCATGAAGAAAACCCTGACCCTGGCGCTCGCGGCGACGCTCGCGGCGACGACTCTCTCGGCCAAGTGCGGAGGCGACGAGGATCGTTGGTTCACTCCGCTGGAGGTGGCGCTCTTCTCGCCGCTGCAGCTTCCTTTCTACGATCGCGACGTCTATGGCATCCGCCTCGATCTCGCTTACGGGCGCGCCCTCGATGTCTATGGCCTCGACTTGGGCGTGGTGAACGTCAATAACGGCTATGTCGGCGGCATTCAGGCGGGTGCCTTCAACTGGGTGGACGGCGTCATCGGCGGCATCGAGGCGGGCGTGCTCGCCAACGTCTCGACGCGCGGGGCCTACGGTCTGCAGGTCTCCGGCGTCGCCAATGTCGGCCAGGGCGAATTCGGCGGCGTGCAGGCGGCGCTCGCGAATAACTTTAGCTACTTCTACGGCGTGCAGTTCGCGGGCATCTTCAATCGTACGGACAACGAATCCTACGGGCTTTCGGCGGCATTCTGCAACTACATCAAGTGCAACCACCACGGCGTGGAAATCGGCGTTTTCAACCTGAGCAAAGCGCTCATCGGCGCCCAGTTTGGCGTCTTCAACTGCGTTTTCGACAAGGCCGAGGGGCTGCAGTTGGGGCTTTTCAACGGCGCGAAGCGCCTCAACGGCGTGCAGATCGGGCTTTTGAACTTCGTCGAGACCGGGCTCTTCACGGTCATGCCGGTTCTGAATGCGAATTTCTAAGTTCATCCTCTTCGTCGCCTCCGGTTGCGGACTGGGGCTGATCGCTCCGTTTGCGCCGGGGACCTTCGGCTCGCTGCCGGGAGTGGCGCTCGCCTATCTGACGACGACGCTGCCACTGGCGCTGCAATTGCCGGTCTGCCTTTTCCTGACGCTTGCGGCGATTCCGTTCTGCGGCGCGGCGGAGAAAATCCTCGGCATCAAGGACGACGGGCGCATCACCGCCGACGAATGGATGCTCTTTCCGATTGCGCTCATCGGCATTCCGCTGGGTTCCTTGCCGTGGTGGTCGATGCTTGTCTTCTTCGCCGTGGTGCGCGCAGTCGATATCGTGAAGCCCTTTCCGGCGCGGCGGTTACAGGCGCTTCCCGGCGGGCGCGGCATTGTCATTGATGATTTTATCGCCAATCTCTATTCGCTGGCGATAAACTGGGTGGTTTACTGGGTTTTGTTCTGGAGGTGAGTAAAAATGGCGAACGAACAGGTGTTTCCAGCCACGATGGAGGGGCTCGCCGAGGCCTCGGCGTTTCTGATGGCGGTATTGGGTCCGAGCGGATGCGCGCCGAAGACCAAGTCGTCGTTGATGGTGGCGATGGACGAGATCGCCTCCAATATCGTCCGCTATTCGGGTGCGAAGGAATTCTCCGTTGCCATCGAGCTTGCCGACGATCCGCCGGTGGTGCGGCTGGTCTTCTCCGACGAGGGTCGTCCTTACAATCCGCTGGCGAAGTCCGATCCCGACGTGACCTTGTCGGCCGAAGAGCGCGAGGTGGGGGGACTGGGCATCTTCATGGTCAAGAAGATGATGGACGAGATTTCCTATTCGCATGAGGACGGGCGCAATGTGCTCGTCATCGGAAAGCACCGTCCGTAAGGCCTATGGACGGGCGGCTTTTCATCGTGGACCTGATGCCCTTTCTCTACAAAGGGCATTTCGTCTTTCTTAAAAACCCGCGGCTTACCGCGACGGGCATCAACACCTCGGCGCTGCTGGGGCTCGTGGCGGGGCTGCAATCGATCCTGAAGCGCGAACACCCCACGCATCTCGTCCTGGCGATGGATCCGGAAGGCCCCACCTTCCGGCATCGGGCCTATCCCGCCTACAAGGCGCAACGTGAAAAGATGCCGGAGGATCTCGCCGCCGCCATTCCTGCGGCTTTCGAACTCGCCGCGGCGCTGAAGATTCCGGTTCTGCGCGTCGAGGGTTTCGAGGCGGATGACATCATGGGGACGCTGGCGGTGAAGGGCGCGAAAGCGGGCTTCGAGGTGTTGGTGGCGACGCCCGACAAGGACGCCGCGCAGCTCGTCCGCGAAAACGTGAAGCTCTATCGTCCCGCACACGCGGGGGATGCGGCCGAAATCTACGACGAGGCGGCCGTCTGCGCGCACTGGCATCTCGCCTCGCCCGCGCAGATGATCGACTACCTGGCGCTCGCGGGTGATGCGACCGACAACATCCCGGGCATCCGCGGCGTCGGCGAAAAGACGGCCGCTTCCCTGCTGGGCGCCTACGGGAGCATCGAGGGGATCTACGCCTCCGTCCAGAAGATCAAGGGCAAACTCGGGGAGAAGATCGCGCTGGGGCGCGCCGATGCGGAGATGTCGAAGTTCCTGACCACCATTCGCACCGATGTGCCCATCGAACCCGACTGGAACGCCTATCGGCGTGACGGCATCGACCGCGAAAAGCTTGCGGCCGTCTGCGCGAAATACGAGCTTCGTCGGCTCGCCAGAGACCTGCTCGGCGAAGTGCCAGAGTCGCAGTCGGTCGTGCCTGGAGCTTCGGCGGTGGAGTTCAAGACGCTCGCCGACACCCCGCACGATTATCGGCTCGTCAAGACGGAGGCGGAGGCGGAGGCGCTCCTGGCGGAGCTTATGCGCGCCAAGGTCATCGCCTTCGACACCGAGACTGCGGCGGTGGAAGGGCACGAGTCCACCGAGGCGCATTTCGCCAAACTCGTCGGCTTCTCCTTCGCGACGGCGCCGGGGAAGGCCTGGTACGTGGTGGGCGACCTGATCGACATTTTCCGTCCGCTGTTCGCCGATCCGACCAAGACGCTGGTCGGGCATAACGTCAAGTTCGACCGCTCGGTCCTGCATCGTTCGGGAATCGGCTTTGCCGCGGTGCCGCACGACACGATGCTCGCCCATTTCTGTCTCGACGCGGCTGCGCGTCACGGAATGGATATCCTCGCCGAGCAGTACCTCGGCTACCGCCCCATTCCCATCACCGCGCTGATCGGCGAAAAGGAGCGCGGAAAGGAACAGCTTTCGATGGCGGCGTTGAAGCCGGAGGAGATCTGCGATTACGCCGCCGAAGACGCCGATATCACGCTGCGGCTGGAAGCGGTTCTGCGGCCGAAGGTGGTCGAGGCGGGGCTTGTGAAGGCGCTGGCGGAAACCGAGGAGCCGCTTGTCAAGGTGCTTATCGAAATGGAGCGGACGGGTATCCGCATCGATGTCGCCGCCTTGAAGGAATACGGCGAAACGCTCGATCGCGAGATTCTGGAAATCAAGCAGGGGATTCTCGCCTACGCGGATCCGGGACTGAACATCGACAGTCCCAAACAACTGGGGGCGTTGCTGTTCGAGAAGTTGGGGCTTCCTGGAGGCAAGCGCACTTCGACGGGGCAGTTCTCGACCGACGAAAAGACGCTTTCGAAGTTGGTGAACGCGCATCCGGTCGTGCGGGCGATCCTCGAATACCGCGCTTGTACGAAGCTCAAATCGACTTATGTGGACAAGCTGCCGGCGCTTATCGATGCTGAGGATCGCGTTCATACCACCTTTTCGCAGTCGTTCACCGAGACCGGGCGGCTTTCGTCGTCCGATCCGAACCTGCAGAACATCCCCGTCCGCACCGAGCGCGGCAAATTGATTCGCCGCGCGTTCGTCGCCCGCGACGGTCGGCATCGGATCGTTTCGGCCGATTATTCGCAGATCGAACTTCGGCTGATGGCGGCGATGGCGCAGGACGAGTCGATGTTGGCGGCTTTCCGCGAAGGCGCCGACATTCACCGCGATACGGCGAGCCGCGTCTATGGCATTATGCCCGAATTCGTCACCGCCGAACAGCGCGCCAAGTGCAAGATGGTGAACTTCGGCATCATCTACGGCATTAGCGCCTTTGGGCTTTCCGAGCGGCTCAACTGTCCGCGCAAGGAGGCCGCCGAACTCATCGATACCTACTTCCGGCTTTATCCGAAGGTGCGCGCTTTTATGGAGGAGGCGGTTCGGAAGGCGCGAGAGCGGGGCTATGCCGAGACGATTCTCGGCCGTCGCCGTACGCTCCGCGACATCGATTCGCGCAACGCAACGGCGCGTGCGGCGGCGGAGCGCGACGCTATCAACACGCCGGTTCAGGGGTCGGCTGCCGATCTCATCAAGGTGGCGATGGTGCGGGTCGATCAGGCGCTCAAGGCGGCGGGGCTCAAGGCGAAGATGGTGTTGCAGATTCATGACGAGTTGCTGTTCGACGCGCCGATAGAGGAGGTGGAGCAGGTGAAGGAGATCGTGCGGCGCGAGATGACGGCGGCGATTGACTTCGGCGTGCCGCTCGAAGTGGGGATCGGCGTCGGGAGCAACTGGTTGGAGGCGCACTGAGGATGCTGTCGCAGGCACTGGAATTCGCGATGCTCTTCGCCTTCGGCTTTTCCTGGCCGTTTGCGATCGCCCGCACCTATCGGGTGAAGCGGGTGGACGGGAAGAGCCCGGCATTCATGGTCATCGTCCTTGTCGGCTATCTCTGCGGCATCGCCGCCCATCTCGTCGAAGGGACCAAGCTCTGGCTCTGCTGGATTTATCTCTTAGACATGGCGCTCGTTTCGACCGATCTTGCGCTCTACTGCCGCTATCGCCGCAAGGGCGGCGTCGCTTCTGGACTTAAACCAGGATTCCGAAGGTAAACCGTCAGAAAGCACATCAGGGAAGCGTGTTTACCTCTGGAAGCCACAGTCTTTGCCGCGCAAACACGAAGAAGGGCGCTCCCCATTGATTCCAAAGCTCAAAAAGAGTATAATTTCCCTTAAAAAGGACTGTGCCCAAAGAGGACTATCACGCTATGAACAAGTACATGGACGATTTCATGAAGACCTTCCCCTACGAGGGGCTTACCTATGACGACGTCACCCTGGTGACGCAGTACGCCGACTTCCTGCCCGACGACACGTCACTGGAGACGAAGCTCACCTCGCGCATGAAGATGCGCGTGCCGTTCATCTCCGCCGCGATGGATACCGTCACCGAAGCGCCGATGGCCATCGCCATGGCTCTCGCCGGCGGCATCGGCGTCATCCACAAGAACCTCGAAGAGGACGAACAGGCCGCGCAGGTGGCGAAGGTCAAGAACCACCTGAACGGCCTCATCGCCAGCCCCATCTGCTTCCACGAGGACGACGACATCGGCTATCTCCGGAGCTACAAGCTGGAGCACAAGATCAAGTTCAACGGCTTCCCCGTCCTCGATTCCGAAGAGCGTCTCGTCGGCATGATCACCTCGTCCGACATGCGCTTCGCCCCGATGAACGCAGCGAAGCTCCGCGACGTGATGCAGAAGACGCTCCTTACCGCGAAGCCCGGCACCACGCTCAAGAAGGCCTACGAGCTCATGCGCGCGAACAAGATCGGCAAGCTTCCGCTCGTGGACTCGAAGGGCAAGGTGGCGGGGCTCTATTCCTTCACCGACGTCCAGCGCATCGTCGAGAACGGCAACAACGCCGCGAACTGCGACGACAAGTTCCGCCTGCGCGTATCCGCCTCCGTTTCCGGCGGCAAGGGCGACCTCTCCCGCATGGAGAAGCTGGCCGCCGCCGGCGTGGACGTGGTCGTCGTCGATTCCGCCCACGGCCACTCCAAGGGCATCATGGAGATGACGAAATACATCGTGAAGCACTTTCCGAAAGTCGATGTCATCGCCGGCAACATTGCCACCGGCGAGGCGGCGAAGGCGCCCGCCAGGTGCGGCGCCCACGCGGTCAAGGTCGGCATCGGCCCCGGCTCCATCTGCACGACGCGCGTCGTCTGCGGCGTCGGCATCCCCCAGCTCACCGCCGTCTATTCGGCCGCCAAGGCCCTCCGCGGCAGCGGCGTCGCCGTCATCGCGGACGGCGGCATCAAGCTCTCGGGCGGCGTTCCCAAGGCCCTTGCCGCCGGCGCCGATTCCGTGATGCTCGGCTCGGTTCTCGCCGGCACCGAGGAAAGCCCGGGTGAGAAGATCTACTCGAACGGCCGCCAGTACGTGGTCTATCGCGGCATGGGCTCGATGGCCGCCCTGAAGAACGGCAAGGGTTCGCGCGCCCGCTATTTCCAGGACAACGAGGCCGAGGATTCGCTGGTGCCGCAGGGCATCGAAGGCATGGTGCCGTACTCCGGCCACGTGAAGTCGATCATGACCCAGTTCTGCGGCGGGCTTAGGGCGTCGCTCGGCTACTGCGGCGCCAAAACGATCGCCGAACTCAAGGAGAAGGGCAAGTTCTATCGCGTCACCGCCGCCGGGCAGCGCGAGGCGCGTCCGCACGACATCACCATCACCAAGGAAGCGCCGAATTACCGGACGTGATGCGAAAGACCTGGCAGGATTACGGTAAGGAATGGCTCGATACGCTGGTGGTGGCGATTTCCGTCGCCATGGCGTTTCGGGCCTATTTCTTCGAGCCGTTCAACATCCCCACGGGCTCGATGCAGACGACGCTCTGGGGCAATCATACGGTCGCGGCCGTGGAGAAGGGCGCCTGGGACGGTTTTCCGCAGTCGATCCTCAAATGGCTTTGGACCGGCGAGCGCCATGTGGCGCTGAAGGCGCCGGCGAGCGGCGTCATCCGCGCCCGTCCGCGGCACGACGGCTATGCCGACCTCTTCGTCGGCATGTCGCCGAAGGCGTTCAAGCTTCCGACTGACGCCGCGGCGACGTTGCACGGCAAGTACGTCGAAAAAGGCGAAACCTTCTGGAAGGGTGCCGTCGTCACCGGCGACTTCATTTTCGTCAACCGCTGGTGGTGGAACTTCTTCAGGCCCGCCGATGGCGACGTGATGATCTTCTCCACGACGGGCATCGCCGGGCTGCCGCAAGGAACGCACTACATCAAGCGCATGAAGGCGACGCCGGGCGAAACCTATCTCCTCGAGCACCCCGTCGAGGGGCGTCCCGTCTCGGTGACGATGGGCGAGGACGAATACTTCGCCTGCGGAGACAACTTCATGAACAGCTACGACAGCCGCTATTGGGGGACCGTGCCGGCCGCCAATCTCCGCGGTATCGGCAGCTTCGTCTTTTGGCCGATCAGCGGATGGAGGAAAATACGATGAGCGAGCAGTTGTTGGCGACGCCCTGCGTCTTCGGAGAAAACGAGAACTTCATCCTCGAACGGGAACTGGGGCGCGGCGGCATGGGCGGCGTCTATCTCGGGCGCGACAAGATGCTCGACCGGCCCGTCGCCGTGAAGGTGATGCTGAGCGAATACGGCGCCGACGCGGAGTTCGTCGAGAAATTCAAGCGCGAAGCCCAGTCCGCCGCGCGGCTCATTCATCCGAACATCGCGCAGATCTATTCCTACGGCATCGCCGACGGCATGCCCTATATCGCGATGGAGCTCGTATCCGGCGGTTCGCTCGATCAGCTCATGCGCAACGCCCCGGACGGCAAGACCGACATCCCCAGGGTGATGAAGCTGGGCGAGCAGGTGGCGCTGGCGCTGCGCTGCGCCGCCGATCAGGGGCTCGTACACGGCGACATCAAGCCCGACAACATCCTCCTTGACTCGAACGGCAACGCGAAGATCGTGGACTTTGGCCTCGCCGGAATGAAGAACAACACCGACGAGATCTGGGGTACGCCCTATTACATCGCGCCGGAGAAGGTGCGGAAGGAAGCCGTGGATTACCGCGCCGACATGTACAGCTTGGGCGGTACGCTCTATCACGCGCTCACCGGTGTCGCCCCGTTCGAGGGCCCCGACGCCGTCGCCGTCGTCAAGCAGCGATTTGCCGGCATGCCGCCGAAGCCGAGCGAGATCCGCCCGGACATCTCCGATGCGATTGACGCGCTCGTCATGAAGATGCTGGCCTTGGAGAAGGGCGATCGTTTCCCGAGTTTCGAGGCGCTGTTGCAGGAATTCGCCCGGGTCATGGCCACGGGCCTCACCCGGAGTGCCGCGCCCGCCGCTCCGGCGGCGGCTCCCGCCGCTCCGGCGGCCAAGAAGGGCATGGCCGTCCGCAAGGGCGGCAAGACCATCGTCATGAAGAAGAAAGGCGGGGCCTCCGGCGGCCTGAAGGTGCCGGCCAAGGCGTCAGTCGCCGCCGCGCGGCAGTTGGATGCCGGCGTAGATGAGGAAGACGAGGAAGAGGGCGGCAATCTCGGCGTCAAGGTGCTGGCCGTCGTCGGCGGCGTCATTCTGCTTGTCGGCGGCATCATCGGGGGGCTGGTCTGGTACCGGCAGGCGGACGCCTCCTCCAAGGCGTCGGGGCGGGTGGCGCAGATCACCAAGAACATCGCCGATGCCCGCGATGCCATCCGGCAGACCGCAAGTCGTGCCGTCTCCTTCGGCGAGGAATTCGCGGCCTTCTCCGCGCAGGCCACCGCCGAGTGCGAGAAGGCCACGGAAGACATTGCGAAGCTGATTCCCGATTTCGCCGCGGTTCTCAAGCCCGCGCCGACGGAAGACCTGCTGGCGGCGATCAAGCTTACGAACGTCGTGACGACCGTGGCCAACGAGACGGCGGCGGCTACCAATCAGGTGGCGGTGGCGAGCACCAATGCGCCTGCGGCCACGGTCACCAACGCCGTGGAGGTCGCGGCGGCGGCGCCCGAGTCGGCCGCGCCCGCCGCCGCCGGCAAGGACGAACCGCTCGCCGTGCAGGACGTGCGCTCGCTGTGGGAAAAGGCCTACGCCTGTCAGGCGGCCAACATCCGCATTCAGGTGGAGCTCAAGAAGGTGGCGGAGGAATGCGCGAAGGCCGACGAACTCAAAGGCGAGGACGAGGCGACGATGAACGCCCTCGGCGAAATGTCGCGCTTCGTCTTCGAGAAGTTCGACCAGGTGCGTGTCTCGAAGGACGTGGAGACGGTGCAGAAGGGGATCGGCTTCATCAAGTCCAAGGGCGCAAAGACCATCCAGAAGACCCGGGACGAGCTGCGCATCGCCGGGCTGGAGAAGGCGCGCAAAGAGCAGCGCGCGAAGGAAGAGGCGGAGAAGAAGCGCCGCGAGGAAGAACTTAGGGCGGCGCACGAAAGGACCGTGGCCGAGGAGACGCAAGGGGCGAAGGACTGCTTCCAGATGATGCACGAGAAGCAGTGGCTCGCGACGCTCGATTTCGACCGCGCGCTCAAGGAACTCGACCGCCGCAAGCAGGAGTGCACTACGGCCGAAGGGGAGATCGCCTACCGCAAGGAGGCGGCCAAGGTCGCCGCGCTCAAGTCGATGCTGACCATCTTCGCCGCCAACCTCAAGGGCTACGAGTTCAGGAAGGGCACGAAGAAGGACGGGGTCACGAGTCTTCGCGGCACGAAAGTGGTCGAAGTCGATGATGTCGAAATGACCCTCCTGAAACCGGACGGCTCGAAGATGAAGCGCACGTGGCGCAATATCTACGAGAAGTATCACGGCAATCTCAACGAGCTGATCATCCAGTTCATCGAGCGGGGGCGGCAGACGACGACGCCGCGGCTTTCGCAACTCCGCTGGGCCGAGGCGATGTGCGGAGCGGCGCTGACGATGAAACTTATCTGCTCGGACGATCCGGCGGCGGCGGCGCGCAGCGAAAAGATCGTCCAGCGTCTCGTCCACGAGTTTCCGGGCTATCTTGAGAAGGCGAAGGACATGTTCCCGGAAGGTGTCAATTTCGATGTCGATCCGTTCGCCGAATAGGATTTCAGTTCAGAAAGGCAAGAATCCATGCAACTGATTACCGAGCAGGTCCGGCAATCCCTCGCGGGCTCCAGTTTCATCCGCAAGATGTTCGAGAAGGGGCTTGAACTCAAACGGCAGTTCGGCGAAGACGCCGTCTGCGACTTCTCGCTTGGCAATCCTGACGTGCCGCCGCCAGCCAAGGCGGAAGCGGAACTCGTCAAGCTCGCCGCCGCCAGCGTCAAGCCGCTTGGGCTCGGCTATTGCCCGAACGCCGGCATCCCGGCGGTCCGCGAGGCGATGGCCGCGTGGCTTTCAAGGCAGCAGGAGACGGCGGTCGCGGCGAAGGACGTGGTGATGACCGTCGGCGCCGCCGGTGCGATGGTGAGCTTCTTCCGCGCCGTCGTGGAGCCGGGCGACGAGATCATCACCCCTGCGCCGTACTTCGTCGAATACGGCTCCTATTGCGGGCACTTCGGCGGCGTCCTCAAGACGGTGAAGTCGCTTCCGCCAACTTTCCGCCTCGACTTGGACGGCATTGCTTCCGCCATCACCCCGAAGACGCGGGCGATCATCATCAACTCGCCGAACAATCCGACGGGAGCCATCTATTCGCAGGAAGAACTGCAGCAGGTGGCCGCGCTCGTCAACCGTGTCAATGAAACGCGCGAACGCCCCGTCTTCCTCGTCTCCGACGAGCCCTATCGCGCCTTCGCCTTCGACGGCGCGAAGGTGCCGGCGATGCTGCCGCTCACCAAGTGGGCGGTGGTCCTCGGCAGCTTCTCCAAGACCCTGTCGCTCGCGGGCGAGCGGATCGGCTATTTCCTCGCCAATCCCGCGATGGACGATCAGGCGACGCTGATGGCGGCCGTCACCCTCACCAACCGCACGCTCGGTTACGTGAACGCGCCGGTGATCGGTCAGCGGCTTGCCGCCGCGCTGCTTTCCGAAACGGTCGATCTCGAAGTGTACGACCCCCGCCGCAAGCTGATGGGCAAGGTGCTCGCGGAGGCGGGTGTCGAATTCGAGATGCCGAAGGGCGCCTTCTACTTCTTCGCCAAGAGCCCGGTCGAAGACGAGCAGGTCTTCGTGGATGCGCTCCTCAGGGAGAACATCCTCGTCGTACCCGGAAGGGGATTCGGCTTCGCCGGCTACGTGCGTTTGAGCTGCAGCGTGGACGAGCAGATCATCGCGCGCTCGGCGGCGGGCTTCAAGCGCGTCATGGCGGAGTTCCGCCGATGATCTCCGCGCTTGTCGCCTCAATCGCCATCGCCACCAACGCGGTGACCTTTACCGCGAAGGCGACGGGGATTTCCACCGGCGTGCAACTCGAATTCATGTTCGTGGATCCGACGAGCGACCGCGAATACGAGGCGCTCTTCGTGACCGACGATCCGCTCGCCGAGATCGTCGCGGCGTTTCGCAAGGCCGGCATTGAGAAGGGGAGTCCGGTCGATGCGAAAGGGTGTTGTTTCTGGCCGTGCGGACCCAAGCTGACCATGGAGCCGGCCTTTGAGGAACTGGCCAAGGATACCGAAGGAAAGGGCACCCTTCCCGTCGTTTTCACCGGCGGCAACGGTTCCGGCGACATGCCGGCGGCAATCTTCGCGCTTTACAGTTTCGCCGGCTCGCCATTACAGTTCGACGACGCGCTCGAACAGTCAACGGCCTACGGACGCTTTCAGGCGCTTAAGGAACTGAAGAAGGGGATGCCAAAACGTTTTACCTTCCGTTGGGACGGTCAAAGCCGGACCACCGCCATGACGCCGGATTTTCCGCCCGACAAAACGGTTGCCGAAGCCCGTGCGGTCGCCGCGGGCCTGGCGCGGCTGGATTCGCGCGAGGCGAAGATCAACGGCTTCAAGGACGGACAGTTCTTCTACCGTGCGTTCCTGCCGCTGGAGAAATGGCGCGACCGGCGCGAACGGCTTTCGCAGCCGTTGGAGATACGCCTAAGCTCCACGAACATCAGTTACACGGTCATTGACGAGGACTGGACGGTTGACGGTCCCGATCCGAAATTAACGCCGCGTGAAGTGACGCTGCAAGCGGCGCAAAAGCATCCGACGGTCTCGGCGCTCGTCTTTACGCGCGGAAGCGAAAAACTGTCGCGGCTTTATCAGCTTAAGGCATCGCTTCCGAACATCCATAACTGGTATATTTACGCCGACTGATTAAGTTCGCATAATGCGCGTTATGTAAACTACGCATTATTAAAAAATTTTTGATATACTTCTCGTCATGAATACGACTACGAATCCGCAGGAACCGAACCTCAGCATTTACCAGAACGAAGATGCCGTGGACGACTTTCCCGTCCTCAAGGCCTTTCAGCAGTACATTGACGCGGAACAGGCCAAGGCACGCAAGCGGATGACGATTCTCTCCGTCGTCTTCGGCTTCCTGCTGGTGGCCGTCGTCGGCATCTTCATGATGCGGCTTAGCGATGTCGGCCGGCGCAATCAGGAAATCTACGACAAGCTCGCCGAGCGCAATCAGCAGCTCAACGACCGGCTTGTCGAATATGCGATGAAGGATCGCTCCTCGGCTTCTTCGGCCGACAGCTCGGCCGCCATCAAGACGATGACGGAGACGATCACCGCCCTTCAGAAGCAGCTCCTGGAACAGCAGGTGGCGGCAGCCAAGGCCGCGGCGGAACGCGAAAAGCAAGCGTCAGCGCCCTCCCCTGCCGAGCAGGAACTTTCGCAACGCAATCGCGAGGAGTCGCTGCGGCTGAAGAAGGTCGCCGCGCAGATCAAGGCGGAGAAAGCCAAGCTCAAGGCCGAAAAGGAACGGCAGCGTCAGGAGGAAATCGAACGCCAGCGCCGTCGCCTCTACCCGGCCTACTACGCGAAGAAGGATGCCGAGAAAAAGCGCGAGGCCAATGCTACCCAAGACCTGCTCGACGGCATCGAGGGCGACCTCGAAGAGGAAGAGCTTAACGACGAGGACGCGATCGAGTATTTCCAGAGCGACGAGACGGAATACAAGATTCCGGTCGAAATCAAGGGCAAGAGCGCCAACTGGCGCATCCCCGTGAAGTAATCCCCTTCCCCTTCAGGACGGCTCAGTAGCCGCTAAAGCGCGGGGTGTTGTCGGCGGCACGTTCGAAACTGTCGAACTTGCGCACCTGCACGTTCTCCCACTTCACCTTCGCGTCTCCGCAATGACGAAAGACGCTTCCCACTTTGTTAGCGAACACGTCCCGCACCGTGACGTCACCATGAAGCTTGAAGCACTCGAAGACACTGCCGATCTTGGCGACTTCCGGACAGTGGATGCTGGTGAAGCGAGCATGATGCAGGGTGGCGAAAAGCGGGCAGGCGATCGCCGTCCTGACCCCTTCCATCACATGCAGGTTCTCGATTTCAAGATTGTCGATATCGCCGAAAAGCCGCACTCCCACCAAGGCGCGTGACCATACGTTCTTGATGGAGATGTTGTAGGTTTCGCCGCAAACCGGCGCCCTTCGCGGATGTTTCGGATCGTCATATACGAGAAACTCCGGATCGCAATCGGAAATGAGCACGGCCGAGCCGTTCTGCCACGGGCAGTCCGATGGCGACGGATCCATAATGCCGTCGATCGCGATATCATGGATGCGGTGGCCGCCCGAGCAGAGGAGCCGCACTTGCGCGGCGTAGCGCCAGACGTGGATGCGGTTATTGCGGATGGTGACATTCCAGATGTCGGGCCGCCGCTTGCCGACGAAGCGGCAATTCTCCGAGCCGGGCAGAGTCGTGAGCGCCACGCCGTCGTCCTCGGTGAATCCGGTGACGTTGTCGATGAGGATGTCGTGGCAACCGCCGCGCAGATCGCATCCGTCACCATTCTTGATCCAGACGTTTTCATATGCGCCATCGGCGATGTCGGAGCGATTCGGGTCGTGCCCCGTCTGGTCGGCGTTCGCCCAAGAGAGATCGGCCTCGAAGCGGATGTTGCGGATCTCGCCGAATGAGCAGAAGCTGTAGCACATACCCCAGTAGCGTTGATGCCGGATGTGCAGCCCTTCCACCTTGAAGTTGCGGACGTTGTGGAAGTAAATGGTGCAATTGTGCTGCAATGATTTCGGCGGCTTGCGACCGGTGTTCTTCTCGGTATGCTCGCCCCAGCCGTTCCAGTTGCCGCCGTCCAGGACCGCGTGCCCCACGCCCATGATGGTGATGTTCCGCTCTTCGCCCTCCTCGGCGAGTCCTTCTTCGGTCCAGGCCTTGGAATTGGAGAAGAGGTTGCAGAAGACGCCATCGGCGAGCGTCATGCGGCAGCTTTCGAGGATGACCGTCATTTCCGAAGGCAGGAGGATCGTGCGCGCAATCGTCCAGCCCGGCTTGCCAGTGCGCCGGTTCATCGCAGGGATTACCACGAAATTCTCGCCTGATTTCGCCGCCGCATCCACTGCCGCCTGAATGATGGCTGAATCGTCTGCACCAGTAAAATCATTAGGATTCGCTCCAAAGACAGCGGCCGCTACCGCGACCGCCGCCACCGACAGCATAAGTTGCAAGTTTTTCATCGGCACTATTATAGCAAATATCGAACCGGTTCGTTTGCGAGGGACGAGCAAAACCGCACCCCCTCCCGGTCACTTTTGACTTTCTTCGGCGAGCTTAAGGAAATAGGAGCGCACCAGATCACGGTATTCGGCAGGAATCGACTTGAGCTCCTTTTCGCCCAAGCCGTCTTTCGCCGCCCCCTTGATCGAAAACCAGCCGAGCCGCTCGAAAAGCGCCTTCAACGCCTTCGGGTCGTCATTGCGCTTCAAGGCCGCCGCCAGCTGGGAAATCTGACGATGAAGCCCGTCGGCACCGCCTCCGCCAGGATTCTGCTTGGAGTTGTTAGACCCCTTCTGCTGAGATTCTTTCTCGCCGTCACCGCCAAGACCCAGCGCTTGGGACTGCCGCTGCTGCTCCGCTTGCAGTCGCTCGCTCGCTTGCTGGGCCGAAGCTGCCGGACCGGATGAAGTAGGTTGAGCAGCCGGTTGCGCAGGTTGCGTAGCTTGAGCTTGCGTGGATTGCGCGGGCTGAGTAGCGGCTTCCTGAGCTGCCGCAAAATAACGCTCGGCCTCTTCCTGCGCAAGCTCCGCCTGCCGCGCCCGCTCATGCGCATTATTCTGATGCTGCTGATGTCCCGACCGCGCCGCCGCCTCTGCCGACCGCGCCGCCTCCCTTGCCGCATGCAGCGACTGCCGTTCGGCATTGATCGCCGCCTTGAGCGGGCTTACCGACTCCGACGGCAGATCGCCATGCTGAAGCATGGCCTGCATCTTGTCCACCGACTGCTCGGCCGCTTTGACCACTTCGGCAAGATCGCCGGCCGCATCCTTGTACTCGGAGTTCCGCAGGTGTTCGCGCGCCGAAGCTAGCGACGCGGACTGTAGCGCCGAGCCCGCCGCCTGTTGGCGGGATTCGCGGAGGTTCAGGTTGCGCTCGCCCGAAAGCTCCGCCGCCGCCTCGTCGGCTTTCCAGGCCTGATTCCAAGCGTCATCGTTGGCCGCTTCCGCCACTTGTGCCGCCACCTGAGCCGCCGCCTGCAACTGCTCAATATCCATCCCCGCCGTCTGGTCGTCCTTGTCTTTCGGCACCAGTCGGTTGAAGTCGCGCTGCAAATCGGCCGGCTTCGTCTCCAATTGCTCGAATTCGTTCTTAAGCGCCCGATTCTCTACTGCGCCTTGCGCCGCCAGCGCCCGATCCTCCTGTCGAAGCGCCTCCGCCGCTTCCTCCTGCGCCGCCCCCGCTTCTCTCAAGGCGTTCTGAAGCATCCGCTCGGACGCCGGCGATTCTTTAGCCAGCTGCCGCGCCCAATCATCGGCCTTCCGCGTTTCCGCCGCGCGCAAGGCCCGTTGCGCCGCCGCCGCGGCTGCTTGCGCCTGTGCCGCCTGTTGCTGCGCTGCCGCCGCCTCCTTCTGGGCCTTGCCGGCCGCCTCCATGGCTTGAGCGCGCTCCGCTCCTGTCGCCTTGGCCGCCTGTTGCAACGCTTGCGCCGCCCGCTGTTGGGCGGCCTGAGCGGACTTCTGCGCCCCATTCGCCTGCGCTTGCGATGAAGCTGACGCAGAGGACGAAGACGACGATTGCGAGGACTGCGAGGATTGCGAGGACTGCTGCTGGGCCTGTTGTGCTGCCTGCGACTTCTGCAGGGTGGCGGCCGCCGCTTGCTGCGCCGCCTGTTGAGCCGCTTGCGCTTTTTGCTGGGCAGCGGCTGCCGCTTGCTGCGCTTCATTCGCCCTTTCCTGCGCCTTCTGCGCATTTTCCATCGCCCCTTGCGCTTCGCTTTCAGGAGCCGCCGCCGCCGCTTGCTGTGCAGACATGGCCGCTTCCTGTGCCGCTTGCGCTTCTGCCTGTGCCTCCCGTGCGGCCGTTTGCTGACGCGCCGCCTCGGCTTGTGCCGCCCGCGCCGCCTGTGCCGCCGCTTCCGGCGAAGCCAAGCCGTCAAGCTCCGCCTGCTGCATTTCCGCCGCTTCCTGTTGCTTGGCCGAGGCCGCTTCCAGATTCTTCGCCGCTTCCTCCTGGGCCTTAAGCGCCTCGGCCGGATTCGCAGAATTCTTCATGGCCGCCAACGCCTGACGCTGTTCGCCCAGCGCCTGTTCCTGCGCTTTGAGCGCCTGGGCAAGCGGTTGCGCCGAGGACTTGCCAACTTCCTGCGAGGTCGCGGGTTGGTTCAGATTTTCCGCCGGTTGCGCTGTCGGCGGCGTTGACTGCCGGGCTATCTGCTGTGCCGCTTCCGCTTGTGCCTTGAGCAGGTCAGCCGCTTCCTGTGCCGCCACCGCGTCTTCGTTTGCCGCCATGGCCCTCTCTAACGCATCAATCGCCTTCTCCTGTGCGACCGCCGCTTGCGGACTGGCGGCTTCTTCGGTCGAACGCGCCTTGTCCGTCGCCTCCCGCTGAGCGCGCTCGGCCGCTTGTTGTGCTGCCTGCGCCACCTTGCGGGCCGTAGCTGCGCGTTCTGCCGCGGACTTGGCCGCTTCACTCCGTTCGGCGGCATTGGCCGCCGCCTCTTCCTGCGACGCAGGACTCCGCATCGGCGCGGCCGCGATGGCCGCACGCTCCGCTTCTGCCGCTTCCGCTTGCGCTGTTTTGGCCGCTTCGAAATCGCCGCGCTTAAGCGCTTCAAGCGCCTTCTCCTGTGCCGCTTCCGCCTGCTCCAACGCCGCCTGCCGCGCTTCTTCGGCCTTCAGCGCTTCGGCCTGACGCCGTGCCGCCGCTTTTTCATCCGCCGCCGCCACCGCATCCCGACGGCGGGTGACGGCTTCCTCCTGGGCGTCCTTGGCCGCAGCATGAGTCCGCGCCGCCTCCTCGGCCATCCGCTGGGCAGTTTGGGCAAGCGGAGAAGGTTGAGCGGGTTGAGAGGATTGTGCAGGTTGGGAAGCAGCGGCCTTCTCGGCGGCTTTCATGGCTTGACGCCGCGCCTCCGCCGCCGCCTGCATCGCCTCGGTTGCAGCTTCAGACGCCGCTTCCGCATCGCGCCGCGCCTCATTCGCCTCGCGTTTGCCGCTCTGCGGCATGCCCGTTTCGGCCTGGGAATTCGCCGCCTGTTGCTGAGCCCTCAGCGCCCGTTCCTGCGCCTCCTTGGCCATCTCCATCGCCGATTCCGCCTGACGTTGGGCGGTATTGGCCTGTCGCTGGGCCACCCGCGCCTCCTCCGCTGTCTTGGCGGCCTGCACCGCCTTCATCGCCTCGTTGGCCTTGCCCTCGGCGAGCTGCGCTTCCTTGGCGGCATTCACCGCCTCTTCCATCGCCTCTTTCGCCGTAGTTCCATGATCGGCGCGATTGACCAGGTTCTGGTTGGCCTCGCGTGCCGCCGCGCGTTCGGCTGCAAGATTTCTTTCCGCCGCCATCCGCGCGGCAGGATCGTCCCCGGCAAGCGCCGCCTCGCGGGCCTTCTCCGCCGCTTTCATTCGTGCGGCATTCTTACTGGCCTCGCGCGCCGCCGCGCGTTCGGCCGCCGCCGCCGCTTCCTGTTGCGCTTTCTGGGCCTCGCCCTGCGCCGCCGCCGCCTCATCGAGCGCCTTCAGCGCCTCGGCTTGCGCCTTGAGCGCCTTTTCCTGCGCCGCCTTCGCCGCTTCCGACAACTGCTGTTCCGCCGCCTGCGCCTCGGCGATCGCGCGCTTGAGCTCTTCCGGATTCCGCACCGGCTCCGCCGCGCGCGCTTCCGCCTGTTTCGCCGCCCGCTCCTTATCTTCGAGATCGCGCTTGATCTCCTCCGTCCGTCCTTTGGCCTCATCCAGCGCCTTGCGGGCCGCCTGCGCTTCCGCCGCGGCCGCCACCGTCTTTTCCCGTGCATCGGCAAGTTTCGCTTCCGCGGCATCGGCCTTCCGTGCCGCTGCTACCGCCTGCTCGGCCGCCTTCACCGCCTGCTCGGCCGCCGCCCGCTCCTTGCTCGCCTGTTTTGCCGCCCGCTTCGCGTCATTCGCCGCGCGTTGCGCCGCCGCCGGCCGCCATTCGTCGATCTTCGTCGGCTTACCCGCTTCGCGCTCCGCCCGCTCGGCGGCCCGCGCGGCCTCTTCCGCCTTGCGATTGGCATCTGCCGCCGCCGCCTGCGCCGCCTCGGCAATCGCTTTGGCCCGCTCCTCCGTCGCGCGCGCCGCCGCCACTTCCTTAGCCGCCGCCTCGATTCGCGGCGATTCCGCCGCCTCAGTCTGCGCTTCCGCCGCCGCTTCCGCTTGCGCGCGGATCAGCCGATTTTCCGCATCCTTCGTTTTGGCTGCGGCGGTTTCGGCCGACCGTTGGGCCGCCGCCGCCTTTTCCCGCGCACGCTCGGCGGCACGCTGCTGTTCCTCCGCATCCCCCCGCTGTTCCGCCGCGTCTTTGTCTGCCGCACGATCCACGGCCTCGCGTTGGGCCTTGTCCGCCGCCTGCTGGGCGGCTGCACGTTCGGCCGGCCTACCCTCCTCCAAAGCTTTACGCGCCTGTTGAATCGCCTTCAAGGCCTTCTCGGCCGCATCGAAACGCCGCTCGTCATTAACCGCATCACGGCGTTCGGCCGTAGCCGCCGCCTGTGCCTTCTCGGCCTTCTCCATCGCCGTGCGCGCCTGCTCGCGAAGTTCTTTCGCCTGCGCCGCCTCGCCGCGCTTTGCCGCCGCTTCCGCCTGTTCAGCGTCGGTCTTGGCCGTCTCGGCCGCCTTGATCGCCTCATTCTGAAGCCGATCGGCCTTTGCGTTTCCTGAATCGCCCTTCAGTGCTTCGCGGGCTGCGCGCTCCGCTTCCTCCTGCGCCTTGCGCGCCCGTTCGTGATCGCCCGCCGCCTGCGCCTTTTCGGCTTCTTCGGCCGCCTTAAGCGCCCGCTGGGCCGCGGCGTTTTCCGGCTTGAGCTGCGCCGCCTTGCGTTGGGCTTCGGTCGCATCCTTCTGGGCTTCAGCCGCCGAAGGACGGTTCTCTTTGGCCGCTTCGCTCGCGGCATTCTGCGCTCGCACCGCCTCGCGCTGGGCATCTTCGAACGCCTGTTCGTCGGCGGCCTTCTCCGCTGCCGTAGCTTCCGGCTCCGCCGCCGCCGCCGCACGCTGATGACGTTCGGCCTCGCGTTGCGCCGCCGCCGCTTCGCGCCGTGCGCGCGCGGCCTCGGCTACATTACCCTCGCCAATGGCCTTCTCCGCGCGCTTTTCGGCTTCGACCGCCCGCTCTTCGGCCGCCACTGCCCTTTCGGCCGCCGTCGCGCGCGCCGCTTCCTTATCTGCCGCAGGCGATTCGGACTTCTTGGCCGCCTCCGCCGCCTCGCGCCGCGCCTCGGCGGCGGCCCGCTGGGCCTTGAGCGCCGCTTCCTGGGCGGCCAGTGACGCGGCCTGACTCGGACGATCCGCCTTCTGGTCGGCTTCGCGCTGGGCGGCACTGGCAAGCTCCTGGGCCTTCGCAGCAGCTTCCTGAGCGGCGACTGCACGCTCGGACTTTTCGGCGGCCTTACGCTCCTTCCGCGTCCCTTCCTTCACCTGTGCTGGATCTCGCGGCGGTTCCTTCATTTGTTCCCGCTGCGCCTTGGCCGCCTCGGCCTGCGCCGTTTCCGCCTCCCGCTGGGCCGTCTCCGCCGCCTGATGGTCGCCTTGCTTTTGTGCCGCCGCCGCCTTTTCCTGCGCCGCCAGTGCCCGCTTCTGGGCTTCGACTACGGCCGAGGGCTTCGCTTCGGCGGGCTGCTGCTCCTTGGATTTCGCCGCGGACTGCTCGTCGGCGAGTTGCTGTGCATCAGCCGCCGCCTGTTGCGCCTTAAGGGCCGCATCCTGGGCACGAGCGGCGGCCTTGGCCGTTTCTTGGGCACAATCCTCGGCCTGCTCGTCTTTGTTCGCCGCCGCTTTCGCCGCTGCTTCCCGCGCGCGCTCCTCGGCCGCCTTCGCCCGATCCTGCGCCTCCGCCGCAGCATCCTGCGCCTTGGCAGCAGCACGTTGGAGGAAAGAAGGTGTAGGGGTAGGTGGAGGTGGAGGTGGAGAGGTAGGGGTAGGGGTAGAGGGTTGGGTTTGGAGTTCCTTTTCCAATTTTGCAAGTTCGGCGGCCTTGGCCTTTTCAACCTGCTTGGCGAAATCTTCCGCCTGGCGCGATTCGGCTAACGCGCGTTTGGCCGCCTCCAACTGCCGCTGGGCCTTTTCAAGTTCACTCGGCGTGGCCGCCGTCTCCGTCGGAGGTTGTGCCGAAGCGGGCTTGTCGCTTGCGGTTTTCGGCTTGGCTTCCGCCGCCGCCGCCGCCTCTGCCGGCGGCTGCGCTTGGGCCGCTTCCCGCGCCGCCTTCCGTGCTTCCGCCAACGCCTTTTGCGCCGCCGCGAGCGCATCGGTCTTCTGCTCGGCGGTCTTCGCCGCCGCCTCGGCCGCCTTGGCCTGCAACTCAGCCGCCTTCTTCAGTTCCTCGGCGGCCTTGCGCATCTCCTGTGCCGCCCGACCTTGCGCCTCGGCTTCGCGCAGCTGGGCGCTCTCGTCCATCTGCACGGCCGCCTCGGCCTTCTTCCGCCGCTCCATCGCCTCAAACGCCTCGCCGGTCGCCTTGGCCGACTCCTCCTCCGCCGCCTTCGCCTGATGCTGCAGCTTCGCCGCCTTCGTCTGCAAATCGCCTACCGCCTTGACCGCTTCCACGGCCTTCTTTTGGGCCTCGTCCGCTTTGCGATTCTCGGACAGCGCCTCGCGGGTGGCCGCGCGCGCCTCGGCATGCGCTTTCGCATGTTCGGCGGCGAGTTCCGCCGACTTTTCGCCGAGCGCCATCGCCTTTTCAAGATTCTGCATGGCCTTGAGCGCCTTTTCCTGCGCCGCCCGAAGCTTTTCCGAAACATCCGAACGCGAGAGCTTATCCGCCGCCTCACGCGCCTTGTCAATCGCCTGACGCAGCTGCTCTTGACGCCGCTCGGCATCACCTTCCGCCAGCTTCAGCGCCTGCGCCGCCGCCGCACCCGCCTTCATCGCCTCCGCACGGGCTCGCTCTGCGGTCTTCTCCTGTTCGCGCCGGTTCGCCATGTCCCCCATGGAAGCGCGCGACTTCTCGATGGCCTCACCCCGGTCGATTTCCGCATCCTTACGAGCTGCCTCCTGTGCGCGCTTCTCCGCCGCCTCATTACGTTTCTCGGCTCCCTCGGCCCCCGCCCGCTCATTCTTCGACGACCGCTTCGTCGCCTCAGCCCGCCGCTCTTCCGCCCGCGCGAGTTCCGCTGCCTTCTCCGCCGCTCTCAGCGCCTCCTTCGCCAACCCCTCGGCCACCGCCTGCGACTCCTCGGCCTCCTTGCGTGCCGCCGCCGCAGAAACGAGTGGCCGCCGATCGCCGGACGCAAGGCGCACCAGCGCCTCCTGCACTTCCCGCGGCTTCTCTTCCAACTTCTCCAGATCTTCCTTCAGTTCCTTATCGCGAGCAAGCGCCGTCGCCTTGGCGGCGGCATCAGCCGCCTTCAGCGCCTCCGCCGCCTCCTTTTGGGCCGCGATGGCCGCCTTCCGCACCGGCTCGGAATGTCCCGCGTCCTTGACGGCATCCAAGGTCTTCTCCTGCGCCTCCCGCAAGGCGGCTGGCACATCGGACTTGGCGAGTTCTTCCGCCGCCTTCTCGGCGGCCTTCGCCGCTTCCGCCGCCGAATTTTTCTCCAATTTGCCGATGGCCTCTTCTTGTGCCAGCATCGCCTCGGCACGGGCCTTGGCATCGCTTTCCGCGTATTTCGCCTGCACCCGCGAAGAGCCGATGTCCGCCCGCGCCTTTGCCGCAAGCACTTCGTTGCGAATCGCCTTCAGGTCAACGGCCTCCCGCTTCGCGTCCGCCGCCGTCCGCTCCAAACGCTGCTGCGGCTTGTCTTCGCCACCGAGCTTGCCCTTTTCGTCTTGAACATTCTTTCCCCGCTCGGCATCGCCACCGCCCTTTTTATTGCCCGCCGCCTTTTCGGCTGCGGCCTTTGCCGCCTCGCCTCGCGCCGCCGCCTCCTCGTTGCGCGCCGCGGCCGCCGCCTGCGCCTCCGCCGCCGCCGTTTTCGCTTCGGCCAATGATTTCGCCGGCTCGGGATCGGCCGCCTTCAGCCGAATCATCGCCTCCTTCAGATCCGCCGGCTTGTCGGCAACATTCTTGAGCTTCTCAACCAGTTCCTTCCGCTTGAGGACTTCATTCGCCCGTGCCGCCGCGTCTTCCGCCTCAATCGCCCTGAGCGCCGCCTCCTGGGCCTTTTCCGCCTTCTCCCGCACCTTCTCGCCATCGGCGGAACGGGCCGCGGCCTTAAGTGCCGCCTCCTGGGCCTGCATCACCTTCGGGGCAATCGCCGCCTCGGAAAGCCGTTCGGCCGCCTCGTCAGCATTGACGGCGGCAACGGCCGCGCGCGCCTGCTTTTCCTCGGGTGTCTTCGCCTCGCGCTTAAGCTCCTTCAGCGCCGCCTCCGCCGCCTTGATCGCCTCCGAACGTGCCATCGCCTTCCGCGCGTTCTTTTCCGCCGCGCGTTCCAGCGCCGCCACTTCGCCGCGCAGTTCTGCCTCGCGCTTGGTCTTTTCGGTGACCTCCGCCTCCTCCGTGCGCTTCGATTGTAATTCCTCCGCCGTGCGCTGGCGCTGCATCCGCTTTTCTGCCGCGACCGCGTCCTTGGCGGCCGCCCGCGCGAGTTCCGACGCCTTGGCTGCTTCGTCCTTCAGCTTGTCGGCATCCGTCTTGGCGCGAGATGCCCGCTCCCGCGCCTCCTTCACCGTCTCGGCCGGTTGGGCATCCTCGGCCACCAACCGCTCCAGCGTCTTCGCTACATCCATCGGCCGATCCTGAACGGCCAGCAGTTGTTCCTTCAATTCCTTCGCCTTGGCCCGGAGTTCCGCTTTCGCCGCGCGGTCATCGGCCTTCACCGCCTCCAGCGCCGCGCGTTCCGCCTTGAGTGCCGCGTCGCGCACCAGCGGCCCGCAATTGGCCTTCTCCGCCGCCTCCAGGGCGTTTTCCTGCGCCGCACGAAGTTTCTCGTCACTCCCCGCGTTAACCAGCTCCCACGCGGCCTTATCGGCCGCCTTGGCCGCATCCTTAGCCGCCGCCGCCCGTTCCTCGTCGCTCTTCGCTTCGCTGGATAGCGCCTTCATCGCGGCGGCGAGTGCATTCGTAGCCGCCACCCTCGCCGCCGCGGCGGCGTTTTCACGACGCTCCTGTTCCAGGAAGCGGGCCACCTCGGCTCGAAGCGCAGCATCGCGTTTCTTGACGGCCGCCGCCTCCTCCGACCGTTTCCGATCCTTCGCGCGCAATTCGGCCTCCAATGCGCGCCGCGCGCGCTCCTGCTCGGAGAGCGCCTCCGCCGGCAACTTGCCCTGCTCCACCGCCGCCTTGCGTTCCGCTGCGGCAAGACGCATCGCCTCCTTAACCCGCGGCGTCGCCTCGGCCTCTTCGAGGAGTTGCATCGCCTTCTGCTGTTCCTGATCGGCGGCTTCCAGATTGGCCTGTCTGGCGCGGTCGTCCTTCCGCCGCGCGGCATCCTGGGCCTGGCGCAGCTTCTGCTCGGCGCGTTGCTCCGCCTGAAACGCCTGCGAAAGCGCCTTCGCGCGGCGATTCTCCTCTTCATTGGCAATCTTCGCCAGCTCCGCCTCGCGCTGAACCTGCGTCGCGTCCTCACGGGCCTCCGCCTCGATTTCGCGCTTAAGCCGCTCCATTTCGCGCGCCGCCCGATCCATCTTGCGTTTCGCTGCGGCGATCTCTGGATTGTCCGCCTTGTCGGCGAGTTCGTCGGCGATCTTGGCGGCGGCTTCCTGCATCCGCTTCCAGATCTCCAGCTTCTTCGTATCGATCGGGCGCTCGGCCATAATCGCCTTCGCGGTCTCGACGAGCGCCTCCTGGCGTTCGGCAAGGTCCTTCGTCTGCTCGAAATCGGCAAGTTCCTGCATCCGCCGCTTCAGCGGCTGTTCAAAGCGCTTGAGTTCCTCGCGGACGTCGCTCAACTGCGGCAACGCCTCCTTCAGGGCCTCGGCACGCTTCTCCGGCGATTCGAACTGGGCGCGCTCCAGCCGCTGGAGCGCCGGCATCAGCCGGTCGTTAAGCATCGACTGCAGCCGGTCGGCCAGCGGGCGAAAACGGCGGTCAGAGCGGAAACGCCGCGCCATCTCCTCTACCCGCCGCCGCGCCTCGGTCGCCTCGTGAACCGAACGCTCCAGCCGGCGTTCCGCATCCTCCGACACCTTTTTTTCGCGGGTGATGCGGCTATACGCGTCCCAGCCCGGATTCAGCGCATCCGCAAGCCGCTTGTCGGTCTCGCCCAGCGCCGCCATCGCGGTCTTCTGCTCCTCGTTGATCTCCTGCGCCTCGAAGCTCTGGGCCTTGATTTCGACATCGACCGAAAAGACGCCGGAGGTGGCGGCGTGCGGCCCGCCCAGTTCCGCGCTCAGGGTATCGGCGACGACCACCCGGAAGGCAACCTTCTTCACCTCTTCGAGCGAGAGGAGCGAAAGGTCGATTTCGTCTTCCGCTTTCCACAGGCTCGACCCCGACCTGACGAGATTCGCGGCCTGCCGCCAGACCTGCCAGTCGCCGTCGTCCTGCCGGCGCTCGATGGCCACCGAGCCGATGCCGACATCGTCGGAGAGCGAAAGCGTCAGCGGAAACTTCGCGTGCGGCGGCAGCTTCATCGTCTTGGCCGTCGGCGATTCCACCACCACCGTCGGCGGCTGGTCGAGCACGCTCGTGAGCGTGCCCGACCGCGTCGGTGCCGCAAAACCCTCGGCGTTCTTCATCAGGAGCGTCCAGACGGCGGAGCGGTTGGAGACCATCTGATGCTCGAAGACGGGCCGGCCGCCGATGCGGAAGTCGCCGGTCGAATCCCTTTCCGCCATTTCCAGGGAGAAGGTGATACGGGAACCCGACAGCGCGCGGATCGACCCCACCTCGTCGTTGGTGTAGGCGACCGGCGCGAACTTCGTATAGGCGGGCGAATCGACGCGGGCGGTGAAGAGCCGGTACTTCGGCAGTTCCACCACGCGGACGGAATAGTAGCAGGTGACGGCAGGACCGGCGGAAATGCGGTAGCGCCACTCCTTTTCCTTCGGATCGGCCGGCGCCTCATAGACGCCGGCGTCCATCGGTTCGGCGAACTCCTCGCCCCAGCCCTCGGAGGTCTTGCGGGAAATGCGGATGACCGGCGAGGCGTGGAGCGAAGGATCGGCGAAGGCCTCGATGCGGACGACGCTCCCCGCCAGCGCCACGACATTGCCGGGCTTGACCACGATGTCGGTAGAATAGAGGTTGCCGATATCGGCCCACGGGGCGACGGCGCGCACGAAGAGCCGCCCGGCGAGATTCGGGAGGACGACGAACGACAGGACGAGCACGCCGCCGACGGCGCCGAGGTACCTGAGGCGCTGGACGATCGTCCGGGCGGTGAACTCCCGCGCGGGCTCCACCTTCGCCGCCGCCGTGACGGTCTTCTTCGCGAGCAGCATCAAAAGCGCCTCCGAACACGTGATTTCGCCTTTGATCCGCGCCGACTCGCTCAATTCCACGAGCGTCGTCAGGCATTCTTCGTTCTCAGGGTGGCGGTCGTCGATGATCTTCGCCATCCGGCGGTAGCCGAGCGGCCTTACGAGCGGACGCACCAGCACCAGGAGCGCCACGAGTGCGACCACAAGATACATTGCCGCGGAAAGCGCGTACCGGGCGAAATCGGAAAAGATGGTGAACTTCGCGTCAATGGCCATCACCACGAGCGAGGCGGCGATAAGGGCGGCGAGAGTGGCGGCAATGCCGCGAAGGAGATAAATGCGACGGACGCGCAGGATGGATGCGTCCAAAAGTCCGCGAACGGGCGCGGGAATCTCGACTTTAGCGTTCATATCGGTATAAATGCACACAAGTGCAATTCTGTTCAATCTGAATACGTCTCTCCCTTCAACACGATCTCCGCGCCGTAGCCCACCACCTCGTCGATCTTGATCCGCGGCGTCGCATTCTCAATGCGCGAAACGTAATCGTTCTCTTCCATACCCGACATTCCACCCCCCGTCCGCCGCCCTCACCACCACTGCGGCGGCGGAAAAACCGGCGCCGAAGCCGGCGAGCAGGACCCGCCTGCCGCTCAACTCCGACCAGTGCGCGGCCAACGTCATCGGCACCGAGGCGGAACCCGGGTTCTTGAGCGCCTCGTCAAGCGTCAACAGCTTCTCCGAAAGCCCCAGCGCCTTCGCGAGCCGCCGCACCATATAGGGATTGGCCTGATGCGGCACGAAGAAGTCGAACTTCCCCGCCCCGCCGACCGCCGCCGTGAAAGCGGCGAGAAAACGATTCACCTTCGTCGCCACAAACGCGAACACCTTCATCCCGTCCATGCGGACGGGCCCTGCGGCCGGGCAGACCAGCGCCTCGTCCCACGCCGTCAGAAAGTCACTCTCCGACACCCCTTCCCCCACGGAAACCAAACTCGCCGTCACCGCATCGGAAAAGATCGCCCCCGTCGCCGGATCGTCCGCATCGACGAGCGGCGACTGCACGTCCCCGTCGATCACCAGCACCTTCCCGCCCGCCGATTCCGCAAACTGCCGCGCCACCACGAGCGCATGCGGATAGGCGCTGCAGGCGAGCTGCAAATCGAAAGCGACCGTCGTTTCCGGCAATCCCAAGGCCGCCGTCACCTCCGCCGCCAGCGAAGGAAAACGCTGCGGATTCGAAAACGTGGCGGCGATGACGGCGACGGGCGACGCCGCCGCCGAAGACAGGACCTCGCGCGCCGACCGGACGGCAAGCTCGCGCAGACCCTCGCCTTTCCCGACGGCAACGCCGATTCGTTCAATGACGATTTCGCTTCCGCGAATCATACCAGGATCTCGTCAAGCTCGCTCACGCGACCCTTGAGCCAGGCGCGACAGGCCGCAGCCACTTCCGCCCCCGTCATGTCCGCCGGGAGCCGTTCCACATAGGCCGCATACTGATCGAGGTCGTCACGGCTCAGCCGCCTGAGGACGCGGGCGATGACCGGCATATAGGTGGCCGACATCGAGAGGATGTCCACGCCCATTGCCGCCCACAGGATGCCGACGACCGGATCCGCGGCACTTTCGCCGCAAACTCCCACGTAGATGCCGGCTTCGCGCGCCGCGGCAATGGTGCCGCGCATCAGCGCCAGCACCGCCGGATTCACCGGCTGGTAGAGATTCGCCACCGCCTCGTTGCCGCGATCCACCGCCATCGTGTACTGCACGAGGTCGTTAGTGCCGATCGAGAAGAACTTCACGTATTTCGCGAGCGTGCGCGCATTCAGGGCCGCAGCCGGGACTTCGATCATCACTCCGACCGGGATGTCCTTCGCATAGGCGATTCCCTCCCCGTCCAACCTCGCCTTCTCCTCGTCCAGCAACTCCAGCGACGCCTTCAGCTCCTCGACACAGCTGATCATCGGGAACATCAGCGCCACCCGCCCGAACACCGAGGCCCGCAGGATCGCCCGAAGCTGCGTGCGCATCGTCTCCGGATGCGACAGCAGATAGCGGATGGAGCGGTTGCCGAGAAACGGATTCGCCTCCTTCGTGGAAATGCCGCGGACGAGCTTGTCGCCGCCGATATCCAGCATGCGGATCGTGATTGACGACTCCGGCCCGAGGGTGGCGGAGAACTCCGCCGCTTCGCGATAGGCCTTGAACTGCTCCTCCTCCGTGGGCTCCAGCTCGCGATTGAGCCACAGGTATTCGCTCCGATAAAGCCCGATGCCGCGCGCCCCCAGTTCCTTCACGCCCTCGGTGGGAACGCCGGGATGGAGATTCGCGTAAAGCAGCACCTCGCCGCCGGCCCGAAGCGTGCCCGCGGGGATGTCGCCGCGATCGGTCTCCTCCACCGCCTGCTGATGCGCCAACTGCGCGTCGAAATCCCGCACCTCCTCCACGCTCGGATTGACGATCACCGCCCCCGCATTGCCGTCGAGCAGCAGCTTGTCGCCCGGCCGGACGCGCTCGGTGATGTCTCCGAGCCCCGTCACCGCAGGGATTCCGAGCGCGCGCGCCAACAGCGCCACATGGCTCGTCGGAGAACCGCCGTTCGTGGCGAAGCCAAGCACCAGCTCGCGCGGCAACTGCACGGTTTCGCTCGGCGTGAGGTCGTCGGCGACGATGATCGACGGAGCCTTCAGTTCGATGCGCGCGTCGCCCGAGCGTCCGGCAAGCGCATTCAGCAACCGCCGCTCCACATCGTCGAGATCGCGCACGCGCTCGCGGAAATAGGGATCGTTCATGCGCGAGAACTGCTCGCGGGTCTTCTCCACGCAACGGCAGAGCGCCGCCTCGGCGTTGAGGTGGGCGGCCATCACGTTGCGGTTCGTCTCCTCGGTGAGGAGCGGATCCTCGAGAATCATGAGATGACACTCGAAGACCATCACGTCCTCACGCCCCGTGCGCTCCCTGAGAACGGCCACGAGCGACTCAAGATCGCGCTTCACCTCCGCCCGCGCCCGCTCCATGCGCTGCAGTTCCTCGGACTCACGGCCGAACGGAACCACGTATTCTGGAATCTGCAACCGCCCCGCGCCGCGGGATATGAAGACCGGCCCGGCCGCGAGCCCGCGGGCCGTGACCAATCCCGTCAGCCGGACGCTCGCCGCCCTATTGCTCATTCGGAATGTCGAATTTGCGCTGAACCAGGGCTTCCAGCTCGTCAAGCACTTCCCTTGCCTGCGGCCCGCTGGCGGTGACCTTGAGCACCGTGCCGTTCACCGCCTCCAGCGTCATGAGCGCCATGATCGACTTGCCCGAGACCACCGTCCCGTCCTTTTCCACCTCGACTTCGGCATCGAAGCGGCTCGCGGTCTTCGCGAAAAGGCCAGCGGGCCGGACATGCATGCCGTACTTGTTGATGAGCGTGAGCTCCCGCGTCAGTTTTTCATCAGCCATTGCGCCTCCCCTTCTTGCGTATCGGTTGTTCAGACCCATCGCCGCTGGCGCGGCGACGCAAACGTTCGGAAAGGGATTTCACCGGATCAAAGCCGGTATTGATGAGCTTCTGCTGCTGCGCGGCCGTCTCCACGAGATTGACGAGATCGCGGCCTTCTGAAACGGGGATGATGACGTTGGGGATGTCCACCCCCAGGATGTTCTTATAATGGCGGACCTGACCGATTCGGTCGATTTCACCGCGCACGTCCTTCATGTTCCGAAAGGTGATGACCAGCTGCAGGCGTTTTTCGCCGCGGACGGCGTTGATGCCGAAGATGCTCGGAATATGCAGGATGCCGATGCCGCGGATTTCCATATAGCCGGCGGTAGATTCACTCGCCGAAGCGAAGAGGCACCCGGTGCCGATCTCCTTGCGGATGCAGGTGAGATCGTCGGCGATAAGCGCATGCCCGCGCTTGATTAGCCCCAGGGCCGTCTCGGACTTGCCGAGCCCCGGGTCGCCCTCGAAGAGGACGCCGATTCCCGAGACCTCGATCATGGTCCCGTAGATCGTGGCCGTCGGTGCGGCCAGCCGCTCGAAGACGAACATGGTGCGGCTGGAAAAGAGACGCGTCTTGACCGGCGAGGCCATGACCACCGCACCCTTCTCGTCGAGAAGCTCCAGCACCTCGGGGTGCGGCCGCTGGCCATTGGTGAAGACGAAGAAATTCGCCTTCAAGTCGAGGAGCGCGCGGAACCGCGCCACCCGCTCGTCCGCCGACAGCGAATTCAAGTACGCGGTCTCGGCCTTGCCGATGAGCTGCAGGCGGCGCCAGGCGAAATGATCGAGAAAGCCCGTGAGCGCAAGACCCGGCCGATTAATGATCGGCTCCTCGATGACGCGCTTCAGGGCCTTCTCCCCGGCCAGCAGCTCCAGCGACAGCCCCTCCCTGCCGGCTTCGTAGAAGTCGGCAAGGGTGAAGGTCCTGCCCTCGGCGCCGCTGCCTTTGGGGAGATTGCGCATCGTTCGTTCAGTTCTTGACCGAAGCCGCGCGTTCGCGACGCACGGCTCCCTTGCGCGCCTTGACGCGCATCTTGAGGAGCTGACGCTCGGCCCGCGCGGCGGCGCCGTCGATGACGCTCTTCGCGGACTCGGAGAACTCCTTGGCGCCGACAGCCGTCTCGCCGAGACGGTTGGCGACGACTTCCGCCATGTACATGTGCTTCTTGACATCGACGTCGATGACGATCGCCGCCTTCGTCACCTTCGGAAAGCGTTCCGCCAGCAGCTGCATCCGCTTCTCCGCATACTCCTTGAGCGATTCGATCCTCACGTCGCTATGCCTCATCGTCACTTCAATGCTCATTTTCTTCTCTCCTTTCGTTGTCGATTTGGTGTTCGGGAAAAATCGTTTCACATCCTGAAGCCGTCGCCGAGATAGCGGGCGCGGACCTCGTCGTCGTTCACCAGTTCCTCGGCCGTCCCCTCCTTGAGGAGCTGACCGTTATAGACCATATAGGCGCGGTCGACGACCGAAAGGGTCTCGCGCACGTTGTGGTCGGTGATGATGATGCCGAGCCCCCGTTCCTTCGCGAGCCGGCGGCAGATGTCCTGGATCTCGTTGACGCTCAGGGGATCGACGCCCGCGAACGGCTCGTCGAGCATCAGAATCGCGGGATTCCTGACCAGCGAGCGCGCGATCTCCAGCTTGCGGCGCTCACCGCCCGAAAGCGTATAGGCGGGCTGCCTGGCGACCTTCATGAGATCGAACGGCGCGAGCAGCTCCTCGGCCCGGACGGCGCGCTCCTTCCTGGAAAGCGGCAACGTTTCGAGAATCGCCATCACATTGTCCCAGACCGAAAGCTTGCGGAAGATCGACGGCTCCTGCGCGAGATAGCCGAGCCCGTGGCGGGCGCGCTGATAGACGGGCATCGCCGTCAGGTCCAGACCACGAAACTCCACCTTGCCGCCGTCGGGACGGACGAGACCGACGATCATATAGAAAGTGGTGGTCTTGCCGGCGCCGTTCGGCCCCAGGAGACCCACGATCTCGCCGCAGCGGACCTCCATCGACATGCCGTTGACGACCGTGCGGTCGCCATAGACCTTCACCAGCCCCGTGGCCTTCAGGTCCGGAGCGGACGAGCGCTCTGCCGCGAGCGCGTTCATTGCCGTCATGACAGGATCGTTCATCGGATGGCCGCGTGCACTTTCAAGAGGGTTTTCCAGAGTTTCTCCACCTCGGCGAAGCGGATGGCGTTGGCCGCGTCGCTCTTGGCGACCTTGGGGTCGAGGTGGGTTTCCATGAAGACGCCGTCGACGCCGGTCGCCACCGCGGCGCGCGCGATGGCCGGCGCATACTTGCCGTCGCCGCCGGAGCCGTTCCCAAGCCCGCCGGGGCGCTGGACGGAATGGGTGGCGTCCATCACCACCGGGTAGCCGAGCTCGCGCATGATGAGGAGCGAGCGCATGTCGGCGACGAGATTGCGGTAGCCGAAGGAGGCGCCGCGTTCGCAAAGGACGATGCGCCGGTTGCCGGTGGATTCCAGCTTGCGGATGACGGGAGCCATGTCTTCGGGCGCCATGAACTGGCCCTTCTTGACGTTGACGACCGCGCCCGTCTCTCCCGCCGCCACGACGAGATCGGTCTGCCGCGCGAGGAACGCGGGAATCTGGAGGACATCGCAGACCTCGGCGGCGACCTTCGCCTGCCACGGCTCGTGGATATCGGTAAGGACCGGCACCTCGAACTTCGCGCGGATCTCGGCGAGGATGTCGAGCCCCTTGTCGATGCCCGGGCCGCGGAACGAATCTACGCTTGTGCGGTTCGCCTTGTCGAAACTCGCCTTGAAGACGAACCCCACCTTCAGCTTCTTCGCAAGCTTCGTCAACCGCCGCGCGAGATCCAAAGCCATTTCCCGCGATTCGATCACGCAAGGGCCTGCGATGAACGTGAGCGCACCGCCGCCGAAACGAACCCCTTTATCGACTGTAATAATTTTCATTGCCGCTATTATAGCATAAATCCAACCACTATGGGGCGGCAACCCGGAAAAGCGCACCCACTCCTGCGCCGCGAGCGAGCAAAAGCCCGTAGTTGACAATCGGCACTCCCGCCGCCCGGCAAAGGCCGATGCGCCGCAGCACCTCGCGACGAGTAAGCATACACCCGCCGCACTGAACTGCAAACGCCACCCCCGCCAGCGGGAAATCCGCCCCGCTCGCGAAGACGAACCGGAGCTTTCTGCCCGTCAACTTCACCAGGGTCTGCGGAATCTTCGTAGTGCCGATATCCTTGCACTGCCGATGGTGCGTGCAACCCTCGGCCACCAGTACGAGATCGCCGTCACGCAGACGGTCAAGCGCCTTCAGCCCCTCGGTGTACGCCGCCAGATCCCCCTTCTGCCGCGCGAAAAGAATCGAGAATGAAGTAAGCGGTACTTTCGGCGCAACCGCCGTCAGCGCCGCGCGCACCTCCCCGAAGGCCTGCGAGTCGGTAACGACCAGATTCGGCGCAAAGGCCGCCAGCATCGCCGAAAGCTCCGCCGGCTGGCAGACAGCCGCCGTCAGATGACGGTCGAGGCATTCGCGCAACACCTGCTGCTGCGGCAGAATGAGCCGCCCCTTCGGCGCCGACTCGTCGATCGGACAGACCAACAGCACCCGCGCCCCTTCTTCGACAAGTCCGTCCAAAAGCCCCGCCTCCGCCGTCTCCGGCCGCACCGCGGCGATTCTCGCCTTGAGCGCCTCCACCGATTCGCCGCGGCGGTATTCGAGCAAGACGGTTCCGTTCTTCGCCGCCGCCGAGCGAACGCGCGGATCGACCGCGCCTCCGTCCTCGCCAAAGACCCAGACGGCGATATCCGTCGTCTCCAGCACCTTAAGCGTCTTCGCGACACGTTGCGCGCCCAGCGCCCCTTCATCATCCAGCCCGGCCGTATCGGTGACCAGACAAGGTCCAAGCGGCAGAATCTCCATCGCCTTGGAAACGGGATCGGTGGTGGTGCCCGGGGTCGCGGAGACGATCGCGAGTTCCTGCCCGGTAAAGGCATTGACCAGTGTGGACTTGCCGGCATTGCGCAGGCCGAAGAAGGCGATGTGAATGCGATTTCCGCGCGGGGTCTCGTTCATGTCCGCCATGCCCGCCGCTCCCCTATTTCGCCGCGCGCGGCAAAACCCAACTGACGCAGCGCGCCGAGGGCTGGAGGATCGCCGCGGCGACCGCCTGTAGCTCCGCCGCGGTGACCGCGCGAATGCCTTCGATCTGTTCGGCAGGTTCAACCAGCCGACCGAACGTCATCAGCATCTGGGCGTAGTAGAACATCTTCGCCGTCACCCGCTCATGCGAGAGCCGGAAATTGCCGATCATGAATTCCTTGATATGCGTGAGTTCCGCCGCCGAGACCCGCTTCTCCACCAGCTTCCGCAAGACGGAGTCGATGACCGCCAGCGCCTTTTCGCGCTTCGCCGGATCGAGCCCCGCTGTGACCACGAACATCCCCGCATCCTGAAAGAACTGCATCCGCGAACCGATATCATAGGAAAGGCCCCGCTTCTCGCGCACCTCCTGAAAGAGCCGCGACGACATTCCGCGCCCGAGTACGGCGTCCATCACCGAGGCGGCGTACTTTCGCGAATCCCCGATGCCGAAGGTGCGGTAGCCAAGCGCCAACTGGGCCTCGTGGACATCCCGCTCGGCCGTCACCCGCGGCACCGGGCGACCGGCGAGCGGCGACGGCATCGCCACCATCCGCGCCGGGCGCCGCCGGGAACTCATCCCGCGGCAAAACGCCCGACCGGCCAGCCGCAGCGCCATCTCATCGTCAAAATCGCCCGCAATCGCAAGGACCGTCCGCGAAAGGAGGTAGTGCGAACGGATGTACCGCCTGAGATCCGCCGGCTTCATGGCCTTTAGCGACTGGGGCGAACCCGCAACCGGCGCACCGAGCGTGGAAGCCGGGAAAAGCGCACGCTGCAGGTTCTCCATCGCCACCGAATCGGGCTCGTCCTCGTACATGCGAATTTCCTCGATGACGACCTCGCGCTCGCGCACGAACTCCTCATCGGGAATGGTCGCGCGGAGATACATGTCCGAGAGGATATCCAGCGCCTCGGCCAGATACTCGCTCGGCAGATGGACGTAATAACTCGTCGTTTCCTCGCCGGTGCAGGCGTTGAAGTTGCCACCACGCCCCTCGATTTCGCGCGTGATGTCGATGGGTTTGCGCGTAGGCGTGCCCTTGAAGAGCATGTGCTCGATGAAATGGGAAATACCCGCCGTTTTCGCCGTCTCGTGCCGCGAACCGCTCGCGACAAAAAGCCCCACCGCCACCGACTCCGCCTCGCACGGCACGAGCACCACCCTCAGCCCGCAGGGCAGGGCCTCACACCGCGGCGACATTCAGCTCCTTAAGCGTCGTGCGACCGTCGTAAAGGGCCTTGCCGACAATGGCGGCGCGGAGGTTCGGCCGCTGAAGCGCCTTGAGGTTCTTGATGTCAAAAGGCGAACTTACGCCACCCGAGGCGGTGATCTGACAAGTGGGGGCGGCATCGCAAATCGCCGCCATCTGGGTGAGATTGGGACCGCCCAGCATCCCGTCGGTAGCGGTATCGGTGTAGATGATCGTCCTGACGCCCACTTTGGCAACGGCCGCGGCAAGTTCGGTCGCCAGCGTCTTGGTGGTCTCCACCCAGCCCTTCGTCTGCACATAGCCGTCGCGCGCGTCGATGCCGACGGCGATGCGATCGCCGTAAAGCTCCACCGCCTCGGCGAGAAACGCCGGATCCTCCAGCGCCGCCGAACCGATGATGGCTCGGGCCGCACCCGCCTCCAGAACGGCGTTGAGGGCCTCCGAAGTGCGCAAACCTCCGCCCACCTCCACCGGTCCGCCAAAGGCCTCGATGATGCGGCGGATCACCTCCGCATGACGGGGTTCGCCGTCAAAGGCACCGTCGAGATCGACCACGTGCAGCTCTGCGCCGCCTTGTTCGCGCCAATCGCGCGCCTGTTCTGCGGGATCGTCGCCATAGACGGTAACCTCGTCGGCGCGGCCCTGCCGGAGCCGCACGCACTTTCCGCCCTTCAAGTCAATTGCCGGTAAAATTACCATCGTTCCCCCTCATATCACTCCCTTCGAGCTCGGCACGCCCTTTTCATTCGGATCAACCGCCTTCGCGGCCCGGAGTGCGCGCGCAAAACTCTTGAACAGCCCCTCGCAAACATGGTGGGCCTCGTCACCGTAAAGCTGGCGCAAGTGGATATTGGCGCGGGCCTCCACCGACACGGCGCGGAAGAACTCCTCGACGAGCTTCACCTCGAAGTCCTTGACCATCATGTGCTTCATCGCGCACTGCATCACCAGGAACGGCCGTCCGCCGAGATCGAGCGAGGTCTCGCAGAGGGCCTCGTCCATCGGGATCGACGCAAAACCATAGCGCACGATGCCTTTGCGTTCGCCGAGCGCTTCGTTGAGGGCCTTGCCGAACACGAGTCCCACGTCCTCGACCGTGTGGTGGTAATCGACCTTGAGATCGCCCTTCGCCATCACATCCAGATCGACAAGCGCGTGCTTCTTCAAAAGTTCGAGCATATGGTCGAAAAAGCCGATGCCCGTATTAATCTTGCCCTCGCCTGAACCATCGAGATTCAGGCGAAGGGAAATCTGCGTTTCTTTGGTGTTCCGTTCGATTTTGGCGTTTCGCATGGTGGTATTATACCAAAATCCGCAAAACCCGGCACGGCCACTGGGGTTAGGAGTCCCGACGACGCTTCACGGATTTGGATGCCGGATTCGCCACCCGTTGATCGCCGCCATCCCGAGCGCCAGCACCCCCGCGCCGATCGCGCCGATCCACTTGAGCGAAACCGTAAGATGATAGACCGCCCAGCACCAGACGGCGCTTGCGAAGTCGAGCGCCGCACCGCCCTCGAAACCCTCTGGGACGGAGATGCCGTCGCATTCCGCCGCGGCGATCGCCTTGGTGAAGGCCGGCGTCAGGTCGGTGACGAAATAAAGCCCGCAGACGAGCGCAATGAGCCCGATGACGAAGGTCTTCGCCACATTGCCCTTCGTGATCGGCAGGACGCACGGAAAGAGGTAGAACATTCCCGCGAGCGAGGCAAGCGGCAGGAACTTGTTACCCGGAAGAAACACCGAGAGGAAGAGGATTGCCGGGATGAGTAGAATCGACACGACGAGCGTCGTCGGATGACCGATCACCAGCGCGGGGCTCATGCCGATGGAAAAAGGGAATTGTTCGATTGTTCGATTGTTCGGATTGACGGAAAAACGCCTTGCCAGAAGCTCATTGACGGCTTGCGAGATCGGCTTCAGGCCTTCGATGAAGAGCCCCGTGATGCGCGGAATGAGCTCCATCACCGCGCCGACCGTGACACCGAGCTTGAGGATCGCCGGCACCGCCGCCTTGAGCTCGGCGAGCGAGCCGCACCGCAGCGTGCCGATCGCGCAGCCGATGATGACGCCGAGAAAGAGCGGTTCGCCGAAAAGGCCGAACTTGCGCTTCATCCCCTCCGCGTCAAGGTTGAGCCGGCTGAAGCCGGGGATGCGATCTAAAAGCCACCCGATCGCCACCGCGAATGGCGTGAAGCTTTGGCAGAACGGCTGGGGGATGGAGATCCCCTCCATGTCCTCATAGTACGCCCTAAAGCCCTTCGCCGTGAAGTCGGCCATGCACAGGGTGATCACATAGAGGACGATTGCCGCGTAGAACGCCCAGGCGAGCGAACCCGTAGCGTAATAGACCATCGCGCCGATAAAGGCGAAGTGCCAGTAGTTCCAGAGGTCGATGTTGACCGTGCGCGTCGTCTTCGTCACGAGCATCAGCGCGTTCACGCCGAGACCGACGGGGATGATGAACGCGCCGACCGCGCAGGAGTAGGCGACGGCGGCGGCCGCGGGCCAGCCGAGATCGAAGTACGGGAGATTGAGGTGATAGAGCTCGGTCATGCCCTTCAGCGCCGGCCCGAGATTCGCCGTCAAGAGCGCCGTCACCACGCCGAGCCCCACGAAGCCGACCCCGACCTTGAGGCCCGACTTGAGGGCATTAGCTAACCTCACCCCGACCGCGACCCCGAGGATGGTGAAGATAATCGGCATCATCACCGCCGCTCCGAGACCGATCACATAAGCAAAAATCTCTCCCATATGCGGTATATTCTACCGCATCTTCACCCGGTTGTAAATTGCACTTTCCGAAAAAATGATTGTGCTTTTTGAAAGCCCGCAAAAGGAAGTGCAGCATCCGCGCTTTTCAGTAGAGGAAGCCGAAGAGCCAAAGCGGGATCTTATTGCCATGCGTGAGTTCGACACCGTCGTTCACGACGAAGCTGTTCGGCATGTCCTTAATCTGAGAAAAGCCCTTTCCCTTGCCGCCGACTTCGAACAGATAGGTGTCGTCAACCAGGAAATCACCTCGCTTGGGATAGGAAATCTCATGCCGTTCGGAAACCTGATTGGCGAAAAAGCATTCGCGCGCCGTGCCAATATCCGCATCGGCCACTAACGCATACATCATGTTCGGATTGTCCAGGTAGATCTTTTCAGGCGACTTCAAATCATCCAAGGCGTCGTGCTCCGACGGCAACAAGCACAGTAGCCGCGCGCGCTCCAGCGCATAGAGTATCTTCAGCCCATGCTGACGCTCGGTCCCCAACTCCGCATACAGATCCTTCATCTTCGGCGTCTGCGGCGGCAACTCGGCCAGAATGCGCATCATTTTGCGCGCGCGGCGGATCGTCGGTGCCGTAATATCCTCGACACTGGGCCAGTCCACGTCCAGCGTCTGGTTGACTACAAGCCGGATCCTGTTTTCGTACTGTGACTCCCCCTCAAGGTAAAACGGGTAATATCCTTGTCGGAAGTACCGCTCCCAGAGCGGCAAAATCCGAATCTTCGTCCGAATCCCCTCGACGACATCGACATGATTTTGAAGCATCTCCTCAAGCGAAATCGGAGCATGTTCAAGAACCCCCTCAAAGGACAAGAACTCCCGAAAGCTCAAGCCGGGGACAACATACTCGGACTGACGTCGCGACAAATCCCCGTCCTTCGCCTTGAGCTTCAGCATTGACGATCCGGTATAGGCGATTTTCAGCCCCTTGAAGTCATCATAGAGATTCTTGATCAGCCGAGACCAGTCCTGCATATAGTGCACTTCATCCAGGACAAGACGTCGGCCGCCATGCTGAACATGATGCTCGGCAAGTTCATAGATGTCCTTTGGATCGAGCCAAATGCTGTCCAGCGACACATAAAGCGTATCACGCCGCTCATCCCCGCTGTCAACAATCTTCTGCAGCAAAAGAGTGGTTTTGCCCACGCCACGAGGTCCCTTGACGGAAATCAATCGGTCTTGCCAACGGATTGACTCGTAGCACGAGCGCTTCTTTTCCATTGAGACTCCACTGATTTTCTCGTGCGACAACCGATAAATGCGATCAATTTCTTGTTCAGTCATATGACCTCCAGTAGAATTGCAAAACTCTTTTTTCCTCACGAAAAAAGAATCTGCTCATTCTTTTTGGATTATAGCATATTTTGCCCCATCGCATCAACCATTCGGTTTGTGGCAATTCCATTCGGTTGCCGGAGCGTCTCGCCTTCGCTAAATGGAAAGCCCGCTATCGCTTCCGCCAGCTTTCGGGCGTCTGCCCCAAAGACGCCATGAAGCTCTGCGAGAAATACTGCGGCGACCGGTAGCCGCAACGGGCGGAGATGGCGCTGGCAGAAAGCGCGGTGTCGCGCAGCATCGCACAGGCGAGCCGAAGCCGCTGGTGAAGGATCTCCTGCTTGACGGAGCGCCCCAACTCGCGAACGAACGCCCGATTGACCACGGGATGGGAATAGCCGATCCGCTTCACTACGGCATCCGCCGTCACGCCCTCGGCCAGATGCCTGCGGATGAACTTCACCGCATCCTCCAGCCATGGGTCCTTGAACGAATAGGCATCCGTCGAGACCCGCTCGATCACCCGCTTCGGCCGATGAAGTACCGGCACAAATCCGGCGGACGACTTCCGCCGCCGTCCGGACCCGCCCCGCAGCTGGTCATGCAGCATTTCCGCCGCAGTCCGCCCTAGCGAAAACGGATCCGTCTCGATGCTGGAAAGCGAGGGTTTCGCGAAGGTGCAGAGCAGAACATCGTTATCGACGCCCAAAACCGCCAGCTCCGCCGGAACCCTTACCTCGCAATCCGCACAGACCTTCATGACCTGAACGGCGCGAAGATCATTGCAACAGAAGACGGCGGTCGGTTTCGGCAGGGATTTAAGCCATGCCCGCAAGGGCCGCGCATCGGGGACATCCGTCTTTTCGTTCCGGAAGAAGGTGTCGCGGATGCGCTTTAGTTCGGGGACCCGGAATACCTGGCATTCGCCGCCGTTCGTTTCCACCTGCTTGCAAAAGGCCTCGCCTCTCGCCTCGGAGAACCTGAGGCCGTCGAAGCCGCAATACGCGAACGAGCGGTAATGATGCTCCGCGAAGTACTCATACGCCATCTTCGCGAGGGCCGCGTCGTCCAGCCGAATGGATCTTAGCGGATTCAGGTCGATCCGCCCGTAGGTATCGACGACCGGTTTCCCCGACCGAATCAGCGCCTTGGAGGTCTGGTCATCCATGACCCGGACGATCAATCCGTCGAATTGCGCCAGATACGAAGCACGGGTGAGCGATTCCGGTTCGACCAGCTCAAGCTGCCAGTCGGTCTGCTCGAGTGCATAATCGGCAATGCCCTTCAGCATCGCACGCCCGTGCGCGCGGTTTTTCTCGATTTGGAGCGCGATCTTCATGACACCCTTTTCCTATGTTCACTGCCATCCCATAGGCAGATGTTCATAGTGTAGCACAATCGCCGTGCGGCATTCAAGCGGACGACGCGCGCTTTTTCCATCTCTTTCGGGCATCCTCCTTGCGCCTTCCAATCGCCGCGCCGAAATTCCATCTTGACGGTTACGGCGTGCAAAGCCGGCCGCCAGCTGGAAGTCCGGTCTTGGCACCGGTTCGTCCGCGCGGTCGTGTGGCTCAAAATGGTTTTTGGTAATTACCAAAAACGAGTGTTGTCGTTTTACTCCAACTCCAACTATCTCTCTACCACCGCCCGAGAGCGCCGCAGAGCCACAGCATCGGGGCCTGGCCGTGGGGATCGCCGTTGACGCGAGCTCGCGCAAGGTAATAGGCGCGGTCATTCTTGGCATTGGTGCCCACGCAGACATCGGCGAGATTGCCATACTTGTCGAGCTTCTGGCAAAGTGCGAGATAGGCCTTGCGCGCTACTGGCGCATAGGTGGCGCGGTCAAGCCAGCCCTGCGCGACCCCCTCCGCCATACCGTAAGCGAACATCGCCGAGCCCGAGGTCTCCGACCAGGTCGTCGGGTCGTCGGCAAGCTGTCCCCAGAGTCCATCGCTCTTCTGACAGTCGAGCAACTTCGCCATCATCTTGCGGTAACCCGCGAGAATCGCCGCACGATGCTGATGATTCTCCGGAAGGTATTTGAGTACGAGCGGCATCCCCGCCGCCATCCAGCCCGCACCGCGCCCCCAGACGAACGGCACTTCCGTCGTGTGATAGAAAAGCCCGTTAGCAAGCTGCAGCTCGTCAAGGTAAAGCACCATCTCCTTCGCCGCGCGATCCAGATACTTCGCATCCTGCGTGAGCTTGTACGCCTCGGTCTGCAAAAGGTTAATCATATACATGTCGTCGATCCAAAGGCGCGTTTCGCCCGTGTAGCCGTCCTCGTAGCGCGCCAGCGCCTGCTCGCGCGTGGGAGTCCCCGGCAGTCCTGTCGGCATCGTCGCCGGCGGCTCGCTCCACTGATAATCGGCAAGCCCAGTTCCCAGCGTAGCCGCCGCCGAATCGCCTGTAAGCCGCGCCACTGCAAGCGGCAAGGCGCCTACCACATTATAATCCACGTGATACTGTGGCTTAAGGACATCCTCCGTACGGCTTAAATAAGGCGCAAACTTGTCGATCAGTTGCTGTTCCAAGTCCGCCTCGCCGAACTGCCGCGCATTGTCGAGCGCATTCACCCACAACGACACCGTCGCGTAAAAAATCGAGTCGCCGCCACCGTACCCTGCCGAAATATGCTTCGCGATATCCGTCCCCTCGGGCTTGTAGGCCAGCGGATCTGCGGCAAGGAGCTGCTCGGTCACGCGGCGACTGATTTCCTGCGGCGCACACCCATACGGCCAACCACGCTCCACTGGAGTCGCTCCCGGCTCAGAGATAGAGGATGATGACGTCCCCGACGATGCCTTGCCTTTAGTACCATTAAAGCGAAGAATCAGGCCTTTCGGCTGCCGATAGAAACAGGATTCTCCCACGACATCAGCCGCCTCCCAATGCTCCGGATCGCACTCGGGATTAACAAAGAAGAAGCGTGCGAATTTTGCCGCTTCAAATTCTGACGAAGCCATCCACACGAAGGTCTCGTCTTGCGGCAGCACCTCGGCATCCAGCAACTCAAGATGCTCCCAAGCCGCGAGATCCCCCGCCGCATCCAAATCCCCATAGGCGACCAAAAGCGCATTCGTCCAGTGAAGGTTGGGCGTGGAGAAGGTCAAGGTCAGCTGCCGCACACCCTCGACCCGCGAGATTCTCGTCACCGTGATCGTGCGCGGCGACGGATCGAACTCCTCCTTGTCCCAACCGCCGATGCGGACAGAATACTTAAACTCCGCGTTAGACGGATTCTGGCCGTGCGAGACAACGATCCTAAAGAGCCGCCCGATCACCTCGCGCGGATAATACGTCGCATAATCCCCGACATTGCCCGCGCGATCCTCCAGCGTAAAGGTGATATCCTCTGGCGCCGCCCAGACGATGTAATAGATCTCGCCGTTGTGGTACACCGAATAGCGCTCGTTCTGCGTCACGATCCCCGCATCCGCCGCGGCATTCGCGCTTTCGACGCACGTCGCGACCTCCGATGCCGCCGTCGATGTGATGCCCGCGACCGACACGTCATACCCATTGTCCACGAAAGTCCAGGTCTTCCGATAAGAAAGCCCCTCCTCCGGCCCGTAGGTGAAAGTCACCGTCCGCTTCGCGCTGTTATTGGAAATCGTCGCCTTGGGTGTCCGGAAGTTGCCGCCCAGTTCCGGCGGAATTGACCAGCCCTCGGGATAACCGGCACCCACCCCGCGCAACTGCGTCACCCCCGGCACCATCCGCCAGTCGTCCCAGAGCGCATAGACGTCGTTGTATTCTTCGCCCGTCACATAGGTGTAGATCGCGCCGTCGCCGAGGAACTTGCCCTTGAGGTTCTCGTAGTTGCCGCTTTCCGTCGTAATGATGTCCTTGGTGCCCATCTTCACCGTCGCCATCCAGTCCGCCGTGCGGTTGACGGCGTAGGCGCTCTGCGAGAAATAGCGGTAGCCGACCGGCTCCGCAACCTCGCCCAATAGCCGCATGATCGCATTCGTCATCGACGCACCCTGCGAGTGCATCGACAAGAAGATCTGCCTGCCCATCGTGTCGGGCGACATCGTACCCTTCCACGCCGACCACGCGAAGCAGTTGCTCGCCATATTGGCCACGAGGTCGAACTTCTCCTGCGGATAGGTGAAGACACTGTCCTTGAAGGTATTAATCCAGAAGACGTTGTCTCTCAGGAACGAAAGTCCGTAGTTGGAAATCTGCGGCTGAATGCCGTGCTGATGGAAGCACCAGTCGCTTTGCAGGCCCTCGGTGCCGAAACCAACCACCCGCACTTCGCCCTTGATGACATCCGAATGCACGCGCACGGCCAGCGCATCGTCCGTCAAAAGCCCGTTCATCACGCGGATGCCGCGCACCCAGGTGAGGTTCTGCCCCGTCTGGGCGACGTCCTCGGTGATGCTGACCTCGGTGTTCTCCACCATATTTGAAAAGACCGTCGGATTAGCCGCCTTGATTTCGTTCTCGGCGAGAATCGCCGTGTAGCCGACCGCCTGCGGCACGCCGATGAGAGCTTGATACCAATTCTCGCTCGTCGGCACCTGCTGGTACCAAGCGTTCATCGCGCTCACGATGGTCGCGACATATGCCGTCGAATCCGCCGCGCCAAGAGCCACCGCCGCCGCCAGCTTCTGGCAGCGCTGGACATGAACGAGCGGCTCCCAGTTAGATCTACCTGTATAGGTGTAGTCGATATCGCCCCACTTGCCGTCATTCCCAATTGCCGGCACGGCCTCCGCCTCCGCGAGCACGGCATCGCGCCCGCCCAACTTCAGGGCGACGTATGCGTCAATGAAGTTTGCCTTGACTGGCGCGAGTCCCGGCTCCTTAAGCTCCGTACCGCCCGGCAGCTCGACCGCACCCGAAAGAACCTCGATCTTGGAAGTATCAAGTCCGGTCGCATCCCTAAGAACGAACCGCCCAGGGCCACACAGCACAAACCCGTCGGGCGCGGCAAAAGTGCCGTTCACCGTGACGGTCTTGCCCGCGGCCACCCAGATCCACGGCCGCCCCGTCATCGTCACTCCGCGCGTCGCGTCGAGCGAAAGCGAGTTGTTGAACTTGACGATCGAATTTCCTGTGACCGTAAGTCCGGTTGCCGACGCCGCGCCCATCGCACCAATCGAACCAACCGCCGCGCCGAACTCGAAGGTCGCGCTTCCCAGTCCCGTCGAATTTAGCGTAATCGGCCCCGTAAAGCCGCTCAAGTCGCCATTGAAGCGAATGCGCAGCGTATATTGTTCAGCCGCAGCATTGCAATTTCCGACAAGCTCGCCCTCGCCCGTAAGCGGCGCCTCCAGCGCATACGCGCGCTCATTCTGCGCATCATTGCTGGCCGAAAGCGAAAGTTGCAGTTGGCCCCCCTTGAAAATCTCCCAAGCCATGCCGCGCAGATGCATATCGCTCTCGGCGCTGTATTCATGACCCACGATCTGATCCCGATCCCAAACCGACTGCAAATTGCCGATGCCATTCGTCTCGACGGACAGATGAGGAATCGTCAGCGACTGCCCCTGCAGGATCTTCACGCTGAGGGTACCGTTGGTGAAAATGAGCTTGTCGCCGGGGAACTCATAGTCCGCGAAGGTGCTACTGTAGTCAGGCGTCCGCAGCTGATACCCGTTGACGACGCGATAGGATATGCCGGGCGAGCAGGACTTCTCGCCATTGCTCCAGCCGGCCGGATTGCCCACACCTGCCATCGACGACTGATAGGGATGGGTCTGATCATAGAGATCCGACCCCAACAAGTCGGCAACCGATTCCGCAGTCAGGACCGTCCCGTCGGGAAGTTGGACTTCGCCGAGCAACACCTCAACCTTGGAGCGGTCGATTGCCGTCTCGCTTCCACTTAGGACCAGCCGCCCCGCTCCCTGCTTCACAAACCCGTCCGCCGCGCTGAACGCGCCATTCACCGTCACCGTCTCTCCCTCGGCAATCGAAATCTTCGGGCGCCCCACGATGGTCATGCCGCGCGTCTCATCCAGCTCAAACGAGCCGTTGAAATTGACGACCGCCGGCCCGTCAATCGTGAAGCCGTCCGTGCGCACTGCGTCCATCACCCCGAAGCCGACAACCTGAGAATCAATTTCGAAAGTCGCAGTTCCCGCGCCCGGCGCCTGTAAGGAAATCGGGCCCGACAGTCCGCTCAGATTGCTGTGAAGCCGCGTACGCAGCGTATAACCAGCAGCTGCATTACCAGCGCAGACCAGCGCACCAGGACCCGAAACTGGCGCTTCCAACGACCAGGCGCGACCATCCTGATCGGGGTTTCCGGCACTCAATCCGAGTGTCAAGGTTCCGCCCGTCTTGACAAACCACATGCTGCCGGCGAGATGCAAGTCCGAGGCATAATCATACTTCACAGTGACATGATCCCAAATCGGTTCAACAATGCAAGATCCGTTTTCATCAACAATCAGCTGCGGGAGAGTAAACGTACGGCTCTGAAGAACCTTGATGCTCAAACAGCCACTCGTATAAAAAAGCCGACGACCCGCGAATGCATAATCTTTATACGAAGTGTTATAGTCGGGAGTCCGGAGTTGCCAATGTTTCACGCCCCCACCATCGTTCACGCGATAATCCTTACCCGACACTGCCGCCTTGGTGTTATCGCTCCAACCGCCGGGGCTACCCGCGCCCGACATCGACGACGCTCCATAGCCATCGGTGCCCTTCAGCGTCAAGGCGTTAACCCCGTCGGCATCCGGCAAAAGGATTTCGATTGCCGTCCCGCCATTCTCAAGCGGAACCGCCTGAACCGAATCGATGTCGAATGCCACGCCATTGATCATCAGCGTGAAGGCACTCTTCGCAGGCGCGGCTACCTCACCCGGAACCATAAAGACGCGAAACTTCATGCTAGCCGGCATGGTCACCGCCGTGACCTTGTAACTCACATTGTTCTGAGGAAGTGCCTCGAGCGTCGCCCCGGCTGCGCCAATGGCGGTAGTGTCAAAGACGAGCGTCGCGCTCTTGCCGGACGTCGTCGGGCCAGCAATCGTCGCCCTGCTGACGGCATTCGTGTTCGCAAGTTTGAGAGTCGCACCATTCTGAAGATTGATTGTCCCGTCGAGACCTGGATTCGCCGCCGACAAGACGAGTGTGCCCGCCCCGCCTGTGCTCACCTCGCCAAGAACAAAACCATTGGGCGCGGTCACTGGCGCGGACATCGTAACCGTCTTTCCCGAGGCGACGGTGAGCGTAAGGTTATTGTCGATCGTCACCCCGCGCGTCGCGCCGAAGTCGAGCGTGCCGTCAAAAAAGACCTTAGGCGTAGCCGCAAGGGAAACGCCGTCTGCGGCAAAGCCGCCGTCCAGCGCGCCGATCGAGGTGAGATTCGGTCCGAATCTGAACGACCAGCTTGAACTGCCAGATGCCGACAGCTTGCCATGAAAGTTGGACAGATTGCCGTTAAGCCGGCTCGTTACGGGCTGGGTGCTGGTCGTCGCGTTTATGCAGGCAAACGCCCCCGAACCCACGAGCGTTGCATCTACGGAGACATAGCGGTTTGAATGTCCGGCATCCGTACCGTTATTCTCAAAAGACAACGTCGACCCCGAATTCAGCGTCCAGGGCGAACCTGTCACCGTCAAAATGTCACCCGCTTTTTTAGGGCCATCCCCAATATTGCTTTGATTGACGATTTTCCCTCCATTACCTTCCGCGACGATAAGGTTGTTGAAGGTCGCGGTAAACGTGTGAAATGTCTTGAGCTGAAAGCCGCCGTTGTTCTTAAGCGTCAGCGACTTGCCCACAAAGGTAAAGTTTTTATTGCCTTCGGATTCACACGGCGTTCTCAGCTGATGTCCATCAATGACATAATCATTGCCGGCACTCGTCATTTTCGTCCCGTCGCTCCAACCTAGAGGAGTACCTGATAGGTGCTGGTAAGTGAATGACGACTGGCCATAAGCGTCAGTCCCTTTCGAGGTCACCGTCGCCGCCTGCGCCTTCTCGGCACCGACGATGCCGACTGCAAACCACAACGCAACCACTGCCGCGAATCGATTCATTTCGAGCATATTTATACCCTCCTTCAATTGGATATAAATAGTTTACACCCAGCCGCCACGGCTGTCTATTCCACTTTTTGAAAAAATGATTGCAATTTTTGAAATATCGGCAACCGGAAAAAAGCGGCACTTGCCAGCGGAAAAATGCCGCGCCCGCCTTAAAACTCATTGTGACACTTGGCACATTTTCATTGTGACACTTGGCGCATTTTCATTGTGTCACTTGGCGCATTTTCGTTCGGCGGTTTGGCGCATTTTCGTTCGGCGTTTTGGCTCCCCTTCATCCCCAGTGCCGCTCGAACCTCTCCGATGACACTCCGTGCCGTGCCGATTCCGAACCGATCGGCGACAGCGAGAAGATCCCCATCGGTAATGTCTTGCCGCTTTCCGTTCACCGACAGCTGATGCGATCCGGCCTGTGCGCTCCAGGGATCCTCGCTGGGGAAGTTCGATCCGGTAAGATCATATGCCGGAGCCAAGCCCCATGATCCGCCGCGCTTCAGAAGAAAGGAAAAATTCTTCGCGTGGTCGTCAAATTCTCCGCTCAAAACGTTAAATGTCATTCGGCGAAACAACTGCTCCGACGCCTCGTAACCCAAGCCCAATTCGTCCGCCACGACCAAAAGCTGCTCATAACGGCGATGTTCAGGCGGAGTCTCCGCCGGAATATGCGCCAATGCCGAAAATGTTGCGAGATGATAACGCTCTCCACCTTCGCGATCAAAGCGCCGCGTCATGAAATGTTTCACCCCGTCCAACTCATACAGGCACGATTCGCTCATCTTCACACCCGCGGCGAGTGCTTTCCGATAATGAGCATATTCCGCTTCACCACGCCAAGGATATGCAACCGGAGTGAACTTGATGAGCCAATGCTCGTATCCTTCCGGGAGTTCGCGGTCGCCGAACAGAAAAGTGTTCTTACGGCGATTCCACCCCACAACCGCTTTGGCCTGTGCGCCACCAGCGGACGAACCAAGACGAATGATTTCCCGTAAGGCGTCATCGCCATGCGCAGACGCAAGTTCACCGTTTAGGGCCTGTCGGGCGGACTCGACCAGCTTGCGCAAATCAAAAACGGCAGGACGTCCACCAGGACCTCGGTCAGGTTCATAAGTAAGGGCACCCATCGTCCTACGGCCCAAGTAGGCGAGCCGATCCAAAGGCGTGATCTCGTCACGCCTCAGTCCATGCTCCTTGAGCCAATGGTCGATGAGCCCGGTACCGAATGTGTCCGGCAACGAATCGGCGAAAATCGGCGGCAAGCCAGCATAGGCCGCACGAGGCAGATCGGGAAACACATACGGCTCCGCACGTAACGGCATCATCAACGGCGATATCTCGATACCCGACTGCAGGAACTTCTTCTCATAACGGAATGCAAAAACTCCTCGATTCAGCGATTCCACAATCGTCCCGACGCGCTCCCCCCATAGCGAGACATTAATGCGCGAAACATGCTTGAACGACATCATGACCGTTTCCTCCGAGGTGATGCGCGCAGACGCTTCTTCGATTCCCGGCGGTCGAAGAGCGCGTCGTTGATTTCCGGCGGTGCAATGCCGACGATCCAATCAGTTCGACGCAAAGTGCGACAGACCTCCAACAGCGTCACCGTCGATGCGTTTTTCCCGCCCTCCAGATTCCGCAATGCCGTAAGCGATATTCCACTACGTTCGGCCAGCGTCTCCAATGACAAGTTCGCCGCCAGCCGCGCCTCGCGTATGCTCGCACCCAATGTCGATAACATCTCCGCTCGTGTTTGATAAATCATAACCGTCTTTATTGAAACAGATACGGCGGATATTATACGATAATTGTTTCTATAAAGTCAACTACCGTGTTTTGCATAATCCGTTCAGGGGTGCAGCGAAAGATTTATGCAGGCATCCCCAATTTTCCACTTGCTTTTCGAATGCACATATACTATAATATATGCTATGAAAAACAAAATGTCGAAAAAGGCACGTTCGCGGGCCGAGATCCTTGCCGAGATCGCCGCC
>JAZUHK010000081.1:0-34859 GCA_045641645.1 Kiritimatiellia bacterium | reverse complement strand
CCTCTCGCTTTCGCCGAGAAAGAATACTCGGTGTGCGATACGGCTCGTGATGTGATGAACCGAATCATACTCATGAACACGATTATTCGACGATGACATACGGCTATTATACCATAAAACAGGTCAGACCTGTTTTATGGTGCGGCGAGGTCGCAAAGCCGGTCAACGGCCGGCGAATCGGTGAGTTGATGGAGGAACTCGCGGCGAAAGGCGAGATGGTTGCGTTCGCGGCAGAGCCGCCGCGAAGTCGCGAAGTGAAGACCCGAGATCATCCAGCCGACCTGGATAAGCACGAAGTCGGCAAGCGACTGGATATCCTGGTAATCGACGGGCAGCCCTTTTTCAATGCACCCGACGACGACGGGATTCGGCGGCGCCGAAACGGCGAGGTTCCAAAACGCCCGCGAATCCTTGCGCCAGTCGGCATGGGCGACCTGGTCTTCAAGTACGCGGAAGATATCGAGCTTGTCGGCATCGCGCACGGCATGGGCGGCCGCACCGAGAATTGTTCGATCGTTCGGATTGCTCGATTGTTCGATTTCAGGCGGAATGTCGCGACGATTGTGGTAGAGAATAGCTTTTAAAATCGCATCCCTCCACTCTCCACCTCTACCTTCTCCACCTCCACCTCTTCTCTCCACCTTCCCCCACTCCACCTTCCCCACCATCTCCAACCACCCCTTTTCAACGACGATATCGTGACTAAATACCGCGTGATCAACCGACTCGGAGTCCTTGAAGGTGTTGTAGCGTTTTAATTGCTCGTAGCGCCCCGTATCGTGAAGGAGCGCCGCAGCGAGCGCCACTTCGCGTTCCTCTGGGGTAAAGCCCTCGCCGTCGGCGATTGCTTCGGCGTTCTTCACCACGAACGCCGTATGCGTCCGCTTGAGCTGCATCATCACCGGCAGCTTGCCATCCGACTCGCGGAACGTATCGACGTAAGCGTCGTAAAGCTCGGTTAACTCAGTTAACACCACCCGCACCTATTTTTGGGTAAAGGGTCAGACCCTTTACCCAAAAAGCTTCGTCATTGGTGGATCTTCTCGTTCGCTGCGGCAACCTTCGCCTTCAGCTCTTCCTTGTGCGCATGAAACTTCGCGCGCAGTTCGGCATCGGCCGTACCGAGAATCTGCACCGCCAAGAGTGCCGCGTTCGTCGGCCCCGCGCTCCCACATGCGACCGTCGCGACCGGCACTCCGCTCGGCATCTGCACCGTCGCGTAGAGGGCGTCAAGCCCGTTCAAAGCGCCGCCGGCAACCGGAATGCCGATTACCGGCAGGACCGTCGCCGCCGCGAGCACGCCGCCCAAGTGCGCCGCACCGCCGGCGGCCGCGATGATGACCTTGAGCCCGCGCGCCTCCGCCGTCTTCGAATATTCGATCGCGACTTCGGGCGTACGGTGCGCGGAGATGACCCGCGTCTCATAGCCGACGCCGAACTTCTCCAGCGTCTCGCACGCCTTCTTGACCAACGGCCAATCGGAGTCGCTTCCCATCACAATGCCCACCTGAATGTCTGCCATGTCGAAAATCTCCTTTCCGGTTTTAAATCCGAGTAGCGCTATTATACCAAAAAAGGCGCGCGGGCTTTTCGAACCCGCGCGCCGTCAGGCGACTCCTACGAGTCGCGGCGGCTTACTTCTTCGCCTTCTTCGCCGGCTTCTTCGCCGGGGCCTTCTTCACGACCTTCTTCGCCGGGGCCTTCTTCGCCGGAGCCTTCTTGCAGCACGCCTTCTTGCAGCACGCCTTCTTGGCGGGCGCCTTCTTGGCAACCTTCTTGGCAGGCGCCTTCGCGGCAACCTTCTTCACGGCCTTCTTAGCAGTAGCCATTTGTTTGATCCTTTTCTTAGTCAGAGGCGTCGGCACAATCGAACCCGACTGCAACTTCCGCGCCTTCTGTTGTGAATGATAACCGATTTTTTTTAATCATGCAAGTACGAAAGTGAAAAAAGTTTTTGGTACAATGTTAGGCGTCATGGCGATTATTCTCGAAATCGAACGCAAAGGCGGAAAGGCGCGCACCTTTCTTTTGCTCGTCTATTCCGCGCTGATCCTCGGCGCAATCACGATGGCGTACCCTTTTCTCGTGATGCTCACGGCCAGCTTTTCCTCTAACTACGACTACCCTCGCCACGAGGCGTTTCCCCGCGTTTTTATTAGCGAAAGCGAACGCTTCATGCGTTCGGTGGCCACTCACTTCAACGCCTTTCCGCGCGACCTCTATCCCGACGCGCCGGCCGGCTGGACGAGTTGGAGTTGCGTCGCCAAGGATGCGCGCGGCGTAAGCGAATTCACCGCGCGCGAACTCGCTCCCTACCGCGATGAAAAAAATCGCGCCGCCGCCGAACTCGCCGCGCGAGAATTTCTCCGCGCGCTCGTTTCCGCACCCTCGCGCGCCACCATCTGCCATTACGATCCGCGCGACGTCGCCGCTTTCGTGAAGGAAAAATACGGCACCGTCGAGGCACTCAACGCCGCGTGGCCCGTCCGCTACCGCTCCTTCTTCGACGTCTCCTTCGCCGTCGAAGCGCGCCTCCCGCCCGAGCGCACCGAGGGCGATGACGCGAAGTCGGAATGCTGGCGCGCGCTCAAGCGGCGCTATGCCGAAGATGCGCTCGCGCGCGGCGACTTCGTTTCGCGCACCCTCCCCTATCCGCTCGCCGAACATGCGGCGGAAGTGCGCGCCGCGCTCGCGGTGCAGTTTCTCGCGCACGGCTGGCGTGACACGTTTTCCTCCGTCCTCGCCAACTACCGGCTGGTCGGCGATTACCTCTTCCTGCGCGGCCGCGCTTTCGCAAACACGATCCTGCTCGTCATCCTCTCGATTCTCGCCTCGCTCACCGTGAACCCGCTCGCCGCCTACGCGCTCTCGCGCTTCCGCATGAGAGCGACGGAGAAGATTCTCCTGTTCCTCTTGGCGACAATGGCGTTTCCAGCGGCGGTGACGGCGATTCCCGGTTTTCTCCTCATTCGCGACTTAGGTCTCCTCAACACCTTTGCCGCGCTCGTCCTCCCCACGGTCGCCAGCGGCATGTCGATCATCATCCTCAAGGGTTTCTTCGACGCGCTCCCGCGCGAGCTCTACGAGGCGGCGACCATCGACGGTGCTGGCGAATGGACGATCTTCCGCCGTATCACCTTGCCGATGACCACGCCCATCCTCGCCGTCAACGCGCTCAACGCCTTCATTCACGCCTACTCGTCCTGGGAGTGGGCGTTCCTCGTCTGCCAGAAGGAATCGCACTGGACGCTCGCGGTGTGGATGTACCAGATGTCGCAGACCTTCGCTCATCAGCCGTGGTGTGTGATGGCGGGCTTCGTACTCGTCTCGATTCCCACGGCCGTCGTCTTCCTCGTCTGTCAGAAGGTGATTCTCCGCGGCATCGTCCTGCCCTCAATGAAGTAACGCCATGCTTGGCGCGCTACAGCTTTTCGCGTCGCGACTCACACCCCCCGGAGGAATCTTCGGCGGGCGGGTGGCCTTGCCGTCGCTCACCGGTTCCGCCGACGCCTTCCTCGCGCTCTCCCTTTTCCATCTCTCCTCCCCATCCCCTACACCTCCACCTCCACCTCCACCTACACCTCCACCTTCACCTTCCCATTCCCTCGTCCTCGCCATCACTCCGGGGATTCCCGATGCCGAGCGGCTCGCCGACGATCTCACCCTACTCACGGCAGAATCCCCGACGCGCATCCTCGAATTCCCGCCCGCCTTAAGCGACGACCGCTCGGCACTTGGGTTACGCCTCAAGACGATTGCCGCGCTTCGGGCCTGGGGACTCAACCCTGTCCCCACCCTCATCGTCGCCTCCTATCCCGCCCTTCTATCCCCGATCCCCAGCAATCCAGATGCCGCCGTCATCCTTAAAACTTGGGGACAGGCCCCAAAAAAGTTTGCTGAAATTTGCGGAAACCTTGCCAAAATCGGCTATCATCGCGTTCCACAAGTCGAACGCGAGGGTGATTACGCTGTCCGCGGCGGAATTATCGACGCCTGGTCGCCGGGCGAGGAATTCCCCGTTCGCGCCGAGTTCTTCGGCGACGAATTAGAATCCCTGCGCACCTTTGACGCCGCAACGCAGCTTTCGGTGGAACGGGTAGACAACTGCGAGCTCCTGCCGATAGAAGCGGCAGACAAGGTTGAGGGGGACGGGAAAGGCGCGAAACTGCCTGATCTGCTGCCCGCAGGTTCGGCAATCCTCGCCTTGGAGCATAACGCCTACAATCTCGAAAATCTCCTTCCGCCCTCCCCTCCCTCCCTCGTTACCACCGGCTATCCGGCACCAGCGGGTGCAATCACCTTCGATCTCCAGACCATACCGCTCCCGGGCTTCGCCGAACTCGGAGCCGAAGAGGCGCATCACCCCGAACTTTTCGAAGCGGCGCGCAAGCGGCTCGACCAGCATGTCGCCGCAGCAAAAAAGCGCGGCGCCCACATCCTCAAGCTCGACGCCCTCACCGGCGGCTTTGAACTTCCCCCCTCCACCTCCACCTCCACCCCCACCTCTCCCGCTCTCCTCGTCATCACCAAGGCCGACCGCGTCTTCACCAAGCGCAAGGTCCGCCGGCTGAAGACCAACTCCAACGCCGGCGCCCGGCTCGATGACTTCGACGAACTGGAGCCCGGCGAATACGTCGTCCACGTCGATCATGGCGTCGGCCGCTACATCGGCTCTTCCGAAATCGTCACTGACGGCCGTCGCACCGAGGTCTTCACCATCGAATACGCCGACGGCGCCAAGCTGCACGTTCCCGCCGCCCACGCGCACCTGCTGTCGCGCTATGTAGGCGTCAAGGGCGAAGCCGTCCGACTCCATCGGCTCGACGGCCGCAAGTGGGAGAAGGACAAGAAGGATGCGCAGAAAGCCGTTGCCGATCTCGCCGCCGCGCTCCTTGAGACCCAGGCGAAACGCGAAATCGTCCCCGGCTTCGCCTACGATACCGCCTGCGAGGGGCTGGAGGCGTTCGAGGCGGCCTTTCCCTACGAAGAGACGCCCGACCAGTCGGCGGCCATTGCCGCCGTCAAGCAGGATCTCGCCGCCACCAAGCCGATGGACCGGCTCATTTGCGGCGACGCGGGCTACGGCAAGACCGAAGTCGCGATGCGCGCGGCCTACATCGCCGCGCTGAACGGCAAGCAGGTGGCGGTGCTCGCGCCGACCACCGTTCTCGCCGAACAGCACTTCGAGACCTTCACCTCGCGCTTCGACGGCACGCCCGTCCGCATCGAATCGATGTCGCGCTTCCAGTCGGCCGTCACCCACGAAGGCACCTTCAAGCGGCTCGCAACGGGCGCCTGCGACATCGTCATCGGCACGCATGCGATCCTCTCCGCCAAAACGGTCTTCCACGATCTCGGGCTCATCATCATCGACGAGGAACAGCGCTTCGGAGTCCGCCACAAGGAATTCCTGAAGCGTCTCCGCGAAACGGCCGACGTCCTCACCCTCTCGGCGACGCCCATTCCCCGCACGCTCTATCTCTCGATGACGGGAGCGCGCGACCTTTCGCTCCTCCGGTCGCCGCCGCGCGAACGGGTGGCGGTGGACACGAAGGTGGTCACCGATTCCGACGAGATCATCCGTCACGCCGTCAACGCGGAACTCGCCCGCGGCGGACAGGTGTTCTTCCTCCACAACCGCGTCACCACCATCGGCAAGGTGGAGAAGCGGCTGAAGGCGCTCCTCCCCACCGCCAGGATCGTCGTCGCCCACGGGCAGATGGACGCGCGTACGCTCGCGCGCAAGATGCGCGACTTCACGGACGGCAAGTTCGACATCCTCCTCTCGACGACCATCATCGAATCCGGCATCGACATCCCGCGCGCCAACACGATCCTGGTCGATCACGCCGAGACCTTCGGCCTCGCCGATCTCTACCAGCTGCGGGGACGGGTGGGGCGCTCTTCGCAGGAGGGGCGGGCCGTCTTCCTCCTTCCGACCGGCGGGCTCGTCGATTCCGACGCCCGCGAGCGCCTGAAGGCGTTGCAGCGCCACGGGGGGCTCGGATCCGGCTTCAACCTCGCCGTCCGCGACCTGGAACTCCGCGGCGCGGGCAATCTCCTCGGCTCCCAGCAGTCGGGGCACATCGCCGCGGTGGGATTCGGACTCTACTGCCAGCTCCTCCAGCGCACGATCGCGCTCCTGAAGGGCGAGAAGGTGAAGGAGATCGTCGATGTGCGGGCGAACCTCGACTTCCTCGACCCGAAGCTCCCCTACGACTACATCGAAGAGGATGCGCTGAGAATGAATCTCCTCCGGCGCTTCGCCGAAGTGCAGGATCTCGCCGCCCTGCGGCGGCTGGGCGCCGAGATGGTCGATCGCTTCGGGCCGCCGCCAGCCGACGCCAAGCTCTTCCTGCGCGTCGCGGAGTTGCGCGTCCGCGCGGCAGCGGCAGGCATCGGCGCCATCGACGTCAAGGGGCCGCGGGCGATCTTCTACCGGAACGGCACGCGGGAAATCGCACTAGTCACGGAACTGACCGGCAAGTCGCCGGAGCGCAAGCTCGCCGAACTTCTGCGCATGGTCGCCGACCGGCGCGCTCACTGAAAAAGCGGGGTCGAGAAATACCGTTCGGCGGTATCGGGAAGGACGGTCACCACCGTCTTGCCGGGGCCGAGGCGCTTGGCGAGCTTCATCGCCGCAAAGACGTTCGTCCCCGACGAAATGCCGGCCATCAGCCCTTCCTCGCGCGCGAGCCGGCGCGAGGTCTCCAGCGCCTCGTCATCGGTCACCACGCAGATGTGCGAATAGATCTGCGTGTTGAGGTTGTCGGGGATGAGGCCGTCGCCGATCCCCATCTGCAGATGCGTCCCCACGGTGCCGCCAGCGAGAATGGCCGCGTTCTTGGGCTCCACGGCCCAGATCTCGATGGCGGGGTTCTGGGCCTTCAAAACTTCGCCGATGCCCGACAAGGTTCCACCCGTCCCCACGCCCGAGCAGAAGCCGTCGATTCGCCGCGCCGCCTGCTCCATGATCTCCAGCGCCGTATGGTGCTTATGCGCCGCGGGATTGGCGGGATTCGTGAACTGCTGAGGCACATAGACGCGCGGATCCTTCGCCTGCAGTTCCTCGGCCTTGCGCACGCACCCGTCCATCGCCTCGCCGATATTGCCGTCGTCGTGAACGAGAATCACCTCGGCGCCATAGTGCCGCATCAGCTTCACGCGCTCCTCCGAGACGGAATCGGGCATGACGATGACCACCTTGTAGCCCTTCACGGCGCCGACGAGCGCAAGGCCGATTCCCTGGTTGCCGCTCGTGGGCTCGACGATAATCGAACCGGGCTTCAAGAGCCCCCGCGCTTCGGCGTCGGCGACCATATTGGCCGCCGTCCGCGTCTTGATGGAACCGCCCACGTTCAATCCCTCGTACTTCACGAGAACCTCCGCCATGTCCGGCGTGACCATGCGATTGAGCCGCACCAGCGGCGTATGCCCGAGAGCATCCAGAATGTTGTTGCAAATCATGGACCTATTATACCACATTTCCCGGCGCAGCCCTCCCGCCGTGGATTAACGCACCGACCCAGCCCCGCCGCTCGCGAACGCGGGCAAGAAAGCGCGCGTGGAGCAAGAGCGGCGGAATCGTCGCCACATTGCAGAGGACGTCCGAAATCGGCATCGAAAGCCAGATCGCCAGCGCCTTGTCCGCCATGAAATGCGGCAGAATCCACACGATCGGCAACAACACCACCCCCTGCCGGAGCATCGAAAGGACGATGGAGACGCCGGGCTTGCCGATGGACTGGAAATAGGTGGTTGCAAGGACATTGATCGAAATGCACCAGATCATGCAGTTGGCAAGCGCGAGATCGTGCGCGGCAAGGCGAATGAGCTCGGGGCTGTCGCCGGAGATGAAAAGCCGCGCCATCCAGGTGGGGAACGGCGGCACCACCTGCACCACAAAGGCGAAGAAGGTAAGCGCCGTCGTCACCCAGAAGCCCGTCTTGAGCGTCCCCAGGACGCGGCGAAAATTGCGTGCGCCCCAATTGTAGCCGAGGATCGGCTGGAGGCCCTGCTGCGCACCCAGCATCGGCATGAAGACGAGGATCAGCGCCGCATTGAAGACCCCGAGCGAGGCGATCTGCGCCGTGCGCGAACCTTCGTCGGGCATCCAGCGGGCGAAGGCGACCTGCAGCGAAACGAGAATGAGCGAACTCATGAGCTGCTGAAGAAAGGGCGCGACGCCGATGCCGGCGGCCTTGGCGAAAAGATCGCGGTAGAAGCCGATGCGGCGGAACTTGAGCGGCACCACCGTCTTGCCGCGGAGATAATACCCCATCGCCCAGACCGCGCTCATGGCCATTGCGACATTCGTCGCCCACGCCGCACCCGCCACCCCCAGGTGAAAGCCGAAGATGAAGACGGGGTCGAGGACGAGGTTCGCCCCGAAGCCGACGACCATCGAGAGCATCGACCGGACCGCGCTTCCCTCGGCGCGCTGCAGGGCGGACAGCCCGAAGGCGATATGCGAGAAGAGATGCGAAAAGAGGACGATTTGGAGATAGGTCTTGGCCGCGGCAAAGGCACCGGGCGTCACCTTGTCCGCCCCACACCAGCCGAGCACCGTGTCCAGATTGAAGAAGACGAGCGGGGGCAGGGTGAAGAACAGCGCCAGCTTGAACGCCAAGAGTTCGCCGACCAACCGTTCGCACGAGTCCAGGTCCCCTTCCCCGAGCTTGATCGACAAGACCGCCGCATGCCCGGCGCCCACGAAAACGCCGAACGCGCCGAAAAGCATCATCACCGGCATCGCAAGCTGAAGGCCCGCAATGGCATCCACGCCGCAACCATGGCCGATGAAGACGCGATCCACCACGCAGTAGAGCGCGTTCAGGGTCATCGCGACGAGCGCCGGCCACGAATACTTCAAGAGGAGCTTGCCGGTCGAACCCGACGCAAGCTCCTCCAGGTTTTTATGCAGGGCACTGAGATCCCGCGCCATCGCTTAGAAGACCACCGCCGTTCCGAGCGGCCGTTCGCCCGGCTCAAAGGCCGCGCGAATGCGCTTCATCTCCTCGGCGGAAAGCCTCAAGTCGCCGAGTTGCAGCGACTTAAGCGACTTCCAGGCCGAAAGATCCTCGGGGAGTTTGGTGATCTGCGTTCCCGTAAACGACAGATTCTCCAGCCCCTCCTTGCGCGCGAGCCACTCCGGCACTTCGCGGATCGGGTTGCCCGAAAGATCGATGTCGGTGAGGTTCGGCAGCTCCTTCAGCGCCTCGGGAACCGTCGCGAAGCGGTTATCCCGGAGATAGATGCGCCGAAGGTTCACGAGCCCCTTCAAGTCCGGCAGCGCCTTGAGGGCGTTCCCGTTCAAGCGCAGCCACTTGAGCCCCGTCAGGGCCGCCACGCCGTCCACGTTCGTGAGGGCGTTGCGGTCGAGGTTCAGGTAGTCGATCTTCTCCCCGAGCTTCAGCGCCGCCCGCGGCACTTCGGAGAACGACTTGTAGCCCTTCTCCTTCAGATAGACGCGCTGCCCCTCGACGACCGACTTGTAGGCCGGCTCGGGCTCGTTGAAGCACCCCGCGACGGCCAGAAGCGCCGCCGCGAGTGCCCGGCTATAGAACCTGCGTTCCATCGGCTTCGGTCAACGCTTACTTGGCCTTGGCCGCCGCCTCGATGATCCCGGCGAACGAATCGGCCTTGAGGGCCGCGCCGCCGATGAGACCGCCGTCGATGTCCTTCTTGGCCAAGAGCTCCGCGGCGTTCGTCGGCTTCATCGAGCCGCCGTACTGAATGCGGATCGTCTCCGCCGTCTTCTTGCCGAAGAGGTGGGCGAGCGTGCGGCGGATGAAGGCGTGGACGGCCTGCGCCTGCGCGGGCGTGGCGGTCTTGCCGGTGCCGATGGCCCACACGGGCTCATAGGCGATGACGAGCTTCGCGCAGTCCTTGGCGGAAAGCCCCTTGAGCCCCACCTTGAGCTGACGGCCGATGACCTCGTTGACGAGATCGGCTTCGCGCTCGGCGAGCGTCTCGCCGACGCACATCATGCAGACGAGCCCCGCCTTGATCGCAGCCGTGGTGCGCTTGTTCACGGTCTCGTCGGTCTCGCCGAAATACTGGCGGCGCTCCGAGTGGCCGGTGATGACGTACTTCGCGCCCGCATCGACGATCATCCCCGTCGAAATCTCGCCCGTATAGGCGCCGCTCGCCTCCCAGTGGCAGTTCTCGGTGCCGACACCGACCTTGGTGCCCTTCGCCGCCGCGACCGACGCCGCCACATCGATCGCGGGCGTGCAGCACACGATCTCCACCTTGTTCCCGTAGGCCTTGGTGGCCTTGGCGATGGCCTTCACGAGCGCCGCCGTCTCCGACGGCTTCACGTTCATCTTCCAGTTGCCGGCAATGATTTTCTTCCTGCTCATTTTACTCCTTTGAACTTGCGGTGTTTTACTCCCGCGGACTTGAACATTTTCTTGACCGTGTCGAGAAAAGCGTAATCGCCGCCATAGACGACCTCCCTGATGCCCGCGTTGATGATGAGCTTCGCGCAGGTAAGGCACGGCGAAATGGTGACGTAGATGGTGGAACCCTCGATCGGGAGCCCGTAGCACGCGGCCTGGCAGATGGCGTTCTGCTCGGCGTGGGTGCAAAGGCATTCGTCGAGATGCGTCCCCGACTTGACCTTCCCCGCACAACGCGGGCAACCGCCTTCGAAGCAGTTCTTCACGCCCTTCGGCGTGCCGTTGTAACCTGCGGAGAGGATATGGTGGTTGCGCTCGATGACGGCCCCGACCGAACGGCGCGAGCAGTTGGAACGCCGCGAAATGACATTCGCGATTTCCATGAAATACTCGTCCCAGCTCGGACGCGGATCTTTCTTCTGGCCGGTCATTGAACGGATATTATAGCATATTCTTCCGGCGAATCGTGTATTCGCCGGGGGCGTACTCGCGCATCGCCGTCTCGCCGGGGAGCGTAACCCGCGCCTTGGCGCCGGCAGGAACCGTGAACGTCCAGATCCACTCGTCGCCTTCGTAGTGCCACGCGCTCTTAATGAGCCCCGCCGCCGAACGGTATTCGGCTTCGAGGTGCCCCAGCCGCCGGTCGGGGACGGGCTTCATCACGATCGTCTTGAAGCCCGGATCATCCGTCGTCGCGGCAATGCCCGCCGCCGTCTTGTAGATCCACGCCAGCACCGCCCCGTAGGCGTAGTGGTTGAAGCTGTTCATCGAAACGGGCCCGAAGCCGTCCTTCTTCGTGTAACTGTTCCACCGCTCCCAGATCGTGGTCGCGCCCTGATCGACCGAATAGAGCCAGCTCGGATTCTTATGCTGGAGCAGGAGGTCGTAAGCGAGGGAGGCAAGGCCGTTCTCGGTCAGGACCTCCATCAGGAACGAGGTTCCCAGGAAGCCCGTCTGCAGACAGCCGTCGTGGTCGGCGATGCTCTTACGGAGCGCGGCGATTGTCTTTTCCTTCGCCGCCCCTTCGACGAGACCGAACTTGAGCGCGAAGACGGCCGGGGTCTGCATCGTCCGAAGCTGCGCATCGGCGATCATTCCGTCGGCGGCGAAGAAGGTCCGCTTAAGGTAATCCTTCGCCTCCGCCGCCATCGTCCGATAATGTTCCGCCTCATCCGGAGCGCCGATCGCCGCCGCCATTTCCGCCATCAGGGTCGCGTCGTAGAACCAGTAGCAGCCGCCCAGGAAACTCCAGTAGTGCCGTGCCTCGGGCTTGGCGATCCACTTGCCGGTCGTGGTGCTGAACGCCTTCGCCGAACAGCTTTCCAGCGGCTCGTAACTGAGCCAGTCGGCCCACTGGTAGTCCTCGCACTCGTCGATGATCTTCTCCATCGCGAACCGCGTCGCGGCCTGACGCGCCACATACTTCTTCATCGACTCCCAGCTTTCGCGGATGACCGCCGCATCGCCGAACTGCTTCCAGACCGTCCACGGCACGATCACCCCCGCGTCGGCCCAGCCGAGACGCATCGCCCCCGCATCGCCGTATTCGCCGAACGGTGCGACTCCCGTGTAGGCGCCCGTCTCGCGTTGGGTGTCGCGGAGGTCGCGGAGCCACTTGTGGAAAAACGCTGCGGTATCGGCGTTGGACGACCCCGCCTCGCAGAAGACCTGCGTATCGGCCGTCCAGCCCTGGCGCTCGTCGCGCTGCGGGCAGTCGGTGGGGATGGAGAGGTAGTTGGAAAGCTGCCCCCAGCGGACATTGGCGATAAGCTTGTTCACATCCTGCTCGCCGGTCGTGAGCGACCCGAGCTCCATCGCCTTCGTAATCGACGAAACCGGCACCTGGGCGAGCATGCGGAACTCGACCTCCGCCGTCGCCGTCACCGCGGCATAGCGATAGCCGAAGAAGGTAAAGCGCGGTTCGTATTTCTCGAAGCCGTCCGTCGCGAAGGTGTATTCGAGCCGCATTCCCGTCGGCGCCACCCGATAGTTGTCGCGATAGACCGAACCGCCGGGACCGTCATTGCCGCGGCTCCGTTCGCCCTTGCCGTCATTGAGCATCTCGGCGGGAAGGAAGGTGAGCGTCGCACCCCGCCGCGACTTGAACTCGAACGACGGGATCGCCGCGCAGTTCTGAGCGAAGTCCACGACCAGCGTCTCGCCTGACTTCACGACCAGCGTCTCGCCCGGCTTGAAAACGCGCGTCTTCACGACCTCGCCCCACGCGCTGGCGTTTTCGTTCGTCGCGTCGATATGCCGGTTCACGAGCTTCGCCTCGTCGGACGCATAGACATACGCCTCGGCGAATCCGCGCGTCAGGTCACGGCGGAGAGTGATCTCCGCGCCTGCCGTCGGCAGGATCTCGCCCGCGAACTCCGTGGACTCGACCGCCGGTGCAAAGGCACGGGAACCGCCGGCGAGCGCGGCAATGCGCGCATCGTAGATCTCACCGTCGAAGATACCGGCCCGCAGGACGGGGCCGCCCACCGCCGCCTGCCAGAGCCCCGGCTCCGTCCCGATCGTCTCCACCGCCCCGTTGTCATAGACGAGCTTCAGCATGCCGCGAAACGCCGGCACCTCGCCTGCATAGCCGGTGATCTTGTCGCACCACCAGCCCGTGGAGACCTCGGCCGCAAAGCCGTTGCGCGCACCCGCCTTCCGCCGCATAAGCGCCGTCACGTCGTAGGTGAAGGCGCGGCGCGTCTTCTTCGGATGCGTGAAGCCGGGCTTGAGGAAATCGCCGCCCACCCGCTTGCCGTTCACGTAAAGCTCATACACGCCGAGCGCCGTCGTCGTCCACGTCGCCTGCACCACCGCCGCGGCGTTCTGCTGCGGAAGCGCGAACCAGCTCGTCCCCGCCGCCGCGATTTCCGCGGCCTTGTCCGCCTCGGTCGCCCCCTTCGCCTGCGGCGCCTTGATCCACTTCGACTTCGTCCAGTCCGTCGTTCCCGAGAGCGGCGCGGCCTGGGCGCGGATCACCGCCTGCCGCACGAGCGCCACCGCCGAATGCTGCAGGTCGGCGCGACGAATCTTGCCGTCCTTCAGGTTCTTCGCGAACCAGTAGAGATCATCGGCGCCGCCCGGCATCACGATGTCGTTGCCCGCGCCCGGATGGATGGTCTTGTCGCCCGCGCCCCACCAGTCGGTCATCACGAAGCCCCTGAAGCCCCATTCGCCGCGGAGAACCGAGGTGAGCAGATCGGCGTTCTCGGCGGTATAGCAGCCGTTGAGCCGGTTGTAACTCGTCATCAGCGCCTGCGGCTCCGCCTCCTTCACGACGATCTCGAAGGGCTTGAGGTAGATTTCGCGCAAGGTGCGCTCATCGACGAAGTTCATCTCGCCGCCGCGGTTGAACTCCTGGTTGTTGGTGCAGAAGTGCTTCACCGTCGCATACCTCCCCGAGAGCGTCCCGTCGGCCTTGCGCTGAACGCCGCGGACGACCGCCGCCCCCATCTTGCCGGCGACAAGGGGATCCTCGGAGAAATACTCGAAGTTGCGCCCGCAAAGCGGATTGCGGTGGATGTTGACGCCCGGCGCGAGCCAGCCGTCGATATCGGCGAGCTCCAGCTCCTCGGTGATCGCGCGCCCGAACGCCTCGGCGAGAGCGACGTCCCACCCCTGAGCAAGCGCCGATGCCGACGGCCAGGCGACCATGGTCCAGGCGAGCGGATGGTACTTGTCGGCGGTATCGCCGAAGTTCGAGAGCCGCAGCCCCGAGGGACCGTCCACGCAGTTGATGGCGGGGAGCGCGTACTTCTCGCTTGACCAGGTCTCCGCCGCCTCGCAGGGAACGCGCCCGAGATGCGAACCGCCGACGCCCGTCACCGCACCTGCGGCCCCCTGCTCGAAGACGCGGCCGTTCACCATCTTCACGAGCTCGTCATCGGTGAACTGCGCAACCAGGTCCTCCGCCGTCGCTTTGCCCGCCACCACCTCCGGGAAGGTGACGAAACCCTTCGCCCGCTTGACCAGCTCCTCGCGCCGGACGCTTTTCGCCGGCTTCACGAGCCGGTTCGCCACCTGCTCGACAACCACGAGTTCCTTGACGACGGCCGTACCCACGCGCTTCGGAGCTGCGCGCCCGTCGCCAAGCAGGACACCGTATTCGCCGCTCTCCAGCACCCAGCTCGCCGTCTTGACGCAATAGGAGGCGGAATCCTTAAGCGAAAACTCGAAGCGATGCGTAACCTCGCCGTTGGCGGGGATGATCGGCGTCTTCCAGAAGGCACAGAGCTTCTTGGGCGCCTGAGCGAGCTTCCCCGACGGAATGGCGAGATAGACCTGCAGGACATCGGCGCCAGAGACCGCACCCGTATTGCGAACGGTGACTGGCAGCTCCAGCCGGAGCCCCTCCTGGACCAGTTCTCCCGGCGCCACCTCGAAGGAAGTATAGGAAAGGCCGTAGCCGAACGGGAAGCGCACCTCCACGCCCTTCGCGTCGAAGTGGCGGTAGCCGACGAAGATCCCCTCCTTATAGGTGATTTCGCTCGTCTGGAAGCAGTCGGTCGAAGGATAGTCACAATAGCGCTTCGCCCAGGTGTCGACGAGGCGACCCGAGGGATTGACCTTACCGGTGAGGACATCGGCCACCGCATCGCCCGAGACCTCGCCGAGCAGCGAGGTGAGCACCACCGCCTCAATCGGATACTGGTCAAGGAAAGAAGTGTCGATGACGCCCGCGACATTCAGCAACAGGACCACGTGGTCGAAGGCCTGGCAGACGCTTTCCAACAGGAGCTCCTCCTGCCAGGAGAGCCGGAAGCCGCCGGGGGCTTCGGGGATATCGGCGTTCTCGCCGGCGCCGCGGCCGATGGTGACGACAGCCGTCATCGAGCGGTCGGCGGCGGCGAGCTTCACGAAGTCGCCGCGACTTTCGGGGAGCTCGTCGAAGGCGAAGAGGAAGTCGGCCCAGACGCGGTTGAGCTCGCGGTAGCGGCGGTCGTTCTTCACCTTGTCGGCCACGAAGGCGCGGTAGCGTTTGGCGAGCGTGGGCAGCAGCTTCACGCCCGCGCGCTCGAGTCCGTCGGCGTATTGGACGGGAGTGCGCGCGAGCATATCGCCCGAGCCCGTACCCATCCGATGGCAGAAGTAGCTCGTAGTGCCGCAGAGGGCGATTTCCTGACCGGGTTTGAGCGGCAGGAGGTTCCCCTCGTTCTTCAGGAGGACAATCCCCCCGGCTGCCAGTTCCCGGGCGAGCGCCAGACGCTCTTCGCGGGGGGTTACATCCTTAGCGAACGCCGCAGCGGCAAGGGCCGCGGCCACGACTGCAGTCATTGTCTTGCTCATAGTTTTCAGATTATATCAAATTAGAACGGCATGTCGTCGACCGCCCCCGGGTCTTCGGCGAAGGCGGGTTCCGGCGGCACGGGGACCGGTTCCGTCGAGGAACCGTCGGCATTGAGCACTTCGAGCTTGAGCCCCGTGAGGTCGGTAAAGTACTTCACCTGCCCCTGCGGATTCGTCCACTCGCGCCCGTCGATCGCAAAGCGGATCTTCACGCGCTGACCATCCTTGACCGTATCCAGCATCGACGCCGAATCCTTCTTGAAGGTGAAGGCGATGTGGTTGGGGTACTTCGTCTCCGTTCCGACGTCATCCGTCACCACCACGTCACGCTTCGTGAACCCCGAAGGAAAGGTCTGCATCGGGAGAACCTTCTCCACCACCCCGGTATATTCGTAAATCGCCGCCATTTTTTCTGCTCCTTTTTTAGTTGTTCTTGAAATCAGTGCCGCCACGTCGTCTTGTAGGTTACCGTCGGGCGCGAAGCCGAACCATACCCACCGCGCGAACCATAGCCGCCGCCATAATTGCCGCGCGAACCGTACCCGCCGCCGTAATTGCCGCGCGAGCCGTACCCGCCGCCATAGGCGGGCACGGGCGCCATCACCCGCCGGAACTGCACGAGCGCGCGCGGGATCTCCTTCACGAACATCGACGGCTCCACCGGATACATTCCCCCGTCGGCCATCTTGCGCATCTCGGGAGTGAAGAGATAAAGAAGGTCCTTCGCGCGCGTGACGACCACGTAAAAGAGCCGCCGCTCCTCGTCAATCCGCCCCTCGTCCACCGCCTTCGACGACGGGAAAAGCCCCTCCGACGCCCAGGGGACAATGACGACCGGCCACTCCATGCCCTTCGCCTGATGGACGGTCGAGAGCGTCACCCGGTCGAGCGAGGGGTCGTTCCGCCGGACATCGAGATTCGTCATCAGCGCCACCTCCGAAAGGAAACCCGCCAGCCCCCCGTCGGCCGCGGCGATCTGCGCGGCAAGTTCCTTCACGTCGTCCAGCCGGTCGGAAGCGTCCTGATCCTCCCACTCCTCGCGCAGATGATCCTCGTAGAAGAAATCGCAGAAGTCGGAGATGACCTCGCCCACTTCCTCTTCCTGCAGATGCTCGCCCGCCGCCTCCATCGCCTTCGCCAAGGGCGGCCACACCGCCTTCGCCTTCGCGCCGAGCAGCGCCCCCAGCGCCGTACGCGCGGCGGCCTCACGCGGATCGAACCTGCGGCCGAGCTTCTCCCACATCTTCGCCGCGCTCTTCTCGCCCACCCCTGGGAGCAGCGTCGCGAAGCGGCCGAACGAAAGCTCGTCCGCGGGATTGACGAAAAGCCGCAGATACGCGAGGACGTCCTTGACATGGATCTGCTCGAACACCCCTACGCCGCTCGTGATGCGGTAGGGGACGCCCATCCGCGCGAGCGTCATCTGCACGTCGATCGAATGGAAATGCGAGCGGTAGAGGATGGCGATGTCGGAAAAGCGGTAGCCGAGCGAATGGGCCTCGCGCACGAGGCGCAGGATCTCGTTGGCCTGGGTGCGGCCGTCGCCGACGCGGTAGAGCCAGGGCTTTTCGCCGGCGGCGGTGCGCGCGGGTCTCAGGGTCTTGCTGAAATCGCCGCGGGCGACGTCCTTCATCACCGCATTCGCCACGTCAAGGACCCCGGCGACCGAACGGTAATTGCGTTCGAGCTTGACGATGCGGCAGCCCGGCCAGCGCTCGGGGAAGCGGAGGATGTTCTCGATCTGCGCCCCGCGCCAGGTATAGATGCACTGGAAGTCGTCGCCGACCGCGAGGATGTTGCGGTGCTTCGCCGCGAGGATGTCGGTGAACTCGGCCTGCAGGCCGTTCGTATCCTGGTATTCGTCCACGAGCACGTGGAGGAAATGCTCCTGAAGGAGCTCCCGCACCTGCGTCTGCGTCTTCAGGAGCTCCAGCCCCTTCACGAGGAGGTCGTCGAAGTCCATCGCCCCGAGCTCCCGCTTCTTGAGCGCGTAAACCTCCGCCACCTTCGCAATCTCCTCCGGCGTGAAGCCGGCGGCCTTCGTCTGCCAGCGTTCGGCGATCGCCCGCACGTCCCGCCGCTCGTTCGCCGCCTCGGAGATCATCTTGGCGACGACCTCCTTCTTGGGAAAGTCCTTGGGCGCGGCCACCGTCGTCTTGATGATCTCCCCGATCAGCTTCTTCTGGTCGTCTTCGTCCAGGATCTGAAAGCCCGGCTTGTAGCCGAGCGCCCCGCCGTAGCGCCGGAGGAGCCGCGCGCAAATCGAATGGAAGGTGCCCGACCAGATGGGCGCGACCGCCGGCCCCACCACCTTCTCGGCCCGGTCGAGCATTTCGCGCGCCGCGCGGTTGGTGAAGGTGAGGAGGAGAATGCGCTCGGCGCTCACGCCCTGTTCGATCAGGTAGGCGACACGGTGGACGAGGGTGCGCGTCTTGCCCGTCCCCGCCGCCGCGAGGACGAGGAGCGGGCCGTCGCCCGCCGTTGCCGCGGCGCACTGTTCGTGATTAAGGAGCTTGGAAAAGTCGGTCATGCGAGGCGCGACAGCTTCTCGGCGAGCCCAAGGTAGCTTGCCGGCGTAAGCTTCATCAGCCGCGCCTTGTCAGCGGCGGGAAGCGGCAGGGCCTTGACGAAATCGCGCATGATCTGGGCGTTGACGCGCCGCCCGCGGGTGAGCTCCTTGAGCCGCTCGTACGGACGGTCCATCCCCACCTTGCGCATCACCGTCTGGATGGGCTCGGCGAGCACCTCCCAGTTGCGATCCAAGTCCTCGGCGAGCCGCTCCGCGTTGAGCTCCAGCTTGCCGAGCCCCTTCAGGGTGGAGCGGATGGCGATGAGCGTGTAGCCAAAGCCCACCCCCATGTTGCGGAGAGTCGTCGAATCGGTGAGATCGCGCTGCAGGCGCGAGATCGCGAGCTTGCGGGCCATGAAGCCGAGCATGGCGTTCGCGAGCCCCAGATTCCCCTCGGAGTTCTCGAAGTCGATGGGGTTCACCTTGTGCGGCATCGTGGAGGAGCCGATCTCGCCTTTTACGGTGCGCTGCTTGAAGTAACCCATCGAGACGTACATCCACACGTCCCGGTCGAAGTCGAGGAGGACCGAATTCCAGCGCTGCACGGCATCGAAGAGCTCGGCGATGCCGTCATGCGACTCGATCTGGGTGGTGAGGCGGTTCTGGCGAAGACCGAGCGAACGGATGACCTTCTCCGAAAGCTTCTCCCAATTGACCTCCGGGTAGGCGGAAAGATGGGCGTTGAAGTTGCCGACCGCCCCGTTCATCTTCGCCGGCATCACCAGCCGGTCGATCTCGGCGGCCTGACGCTTGAGGCGCTGAGTGACGACCGCCAGCTCCTTGCCGACCGTCGTCGGCGAAGCGGGCTGCCCGTGGGTGTGCGCGAGCATCGGCGTCTTCGCCGACTTCTTCGCCATCGCGACGAGCTTCTCCGTCAGCTCGTCCATCGCCGCGCGGAGGATCCGCTTGCCGTCACGGAGCATCAGCGCATGCGACATGTTGTTGATGTCCTCGCTCGTGCAGCCGAAGTGGATGAACTCAAGAATTGTTCGATTGTTCGATTGTTCGATTGTTCGATCGCCAAAGGCCTTGGCGAGCTTCTCCTTGTGGAAATACTCCACCGCCTTCACGTCGTGGTTCGTGGTCTTCTCGATTTCCTTCACGCGCCGCGCGTCAGCGAGCGAAAACCCCCCGGCCACCTCGTCCAGGGCCTTCACCTGCCGGGGCGCAAGCCGGCATTCGCGGATCTTCGGCCCGGCGGCGAGCGCCTTGAGCCAGGCGCATTCCACCAGCACCCGACGGCGGATGAGGCCGAACTCGGAGAAGACCTCCTGGAACTCCAAGCACTTGGAGGCATAGCGCCCGTCGATGGGGCTGATGGCAAGCAGGGTATCGAGCGTCATAGGGGCTCCTTCAGATGAGTTCGCGGGCAACCGCGGCGACGTTATCGACGGTGAAGCCGAACTGTTCGTTCAGCACCTTGTAGGGCGCCGAAGCGCCGTAGTGGTCAAGCGTCACGTACTTCGTCGTGCGGAAATCGATGCGGAAACGGTCGAGACCGAAGCGCGTCCCCGCCTCGACGATGACCCGCTTGTGCATTTCCTGCGGCAGCACCTGGCAGCGATATTCGGCCGAGGTCTCGCGATGGAAGCGCTCCACGCACGGGAAGGACGCCACCCTGACGCCCGCGCCCTCGGCGGCGAGCCGCTTCGCCGCCTCGACGGCGAGATACACCTCGGAGCCGCTGGCGAGGAAGAGGATGGTGTCCGCATTCTGGGGACCCGCGAGGAAGATGTCGTAACCGCCCTTCGCCACGCCCTCGGCCTTGACGCCGTCGAGGACGGGCACGTTCTGCCGCGTGGTCAGGAGGCAGCTCGGCCCCTTGGTGTGGGAGAGGATCTCCAGCCACGCATAGGCCGTCTCGTTGGCATCGGCGGGACGCCAGGTCATCACGTTGGGCATCGCCCTGAGCGCTGCAAGGTGCTCCACCGGCTCGTGCGTCGGGCCGTCCTCGCCCACGCAGTAGCTGTCGTGCGAAAAGACGTAGATCGACGGCACGTTCATGAGCGCGGCGAGGCGAATCGCCGGGCGGCAGTAGTCGGAGAAGACGAAGAACGTGGCCCCGTAAGCGCGGAAGGACCGGTCGAACGCCGTAATGCCGTTGACGATCGCCGACATCCCGAGTTCCCGGATGCCAAAGTGAATGTTCCGCCCTTCGAAGGCGCCGGGGCCGATATCGCCAAGCCCCTTCAGGATCGTCTTGTTGGAAGGCCCGAGATCGGCGCTGCCGCCAATCAAACCGGGGACGAGCGGCGCCAGGGCGTTCATCACCGTGCCGCAGGCGCTGCGCGTAGCGATCGGCTTCTCGTTCGAGAAGCGCGGAAGCGCGCAGAAGAGCTCGGTGCGGTTCGCCATCGGCGCCAGGACGGGCGCGGGCGCCGCCTTCGCCATGCGGACGGCATAGCGGTGCTGGCTGGCGGTGCGGGCGGCGAAGAGGTCATAGACCTCCTGCGGGACCTCGAAGCTCTTCTCGGGGTCGAACCCGAGCGCGCGCTTCGCCCCCGCCACCTCCTCGGCGCCGAGCGGCGCGCCGTGGCAATCGGCGGTATCCTGCTTGGTGGGCGCGCCAAAGCCGATATGGGTGGTGGCGATGATCAAGACGGGCTGCCCCGCCACCTTCTGGGCGCGGCGGTAAACGCGGTCGATCGCGGCGAAATCGTGCCCATCGACCTCGAAGACCTTCCAGCCGTAGCTCTCGAAGCGCTTTTTCGCGTCATCGGCCATCGCGAGCGCGGTATCGCCCTCGATGGTGATGTGATTCGAGTCGTAAATGAGGATGAGGTCGCCAAGCTTCATCGCGCCGGCCCACGAGCAGACCTCGTGACTGATACCCTCCTCAAGGTCGCCGTCGCCGCAGAAAACCCAGGTGCGGTTCTGGATCTTCGCCTTCTTCGCGGCGAGGGCGAGGCCGATGCCCATCGCGATGCCCTGCCCGAGGGGACCCGTCGTCACCTCCACGCCCGGCATCACGCCGCGTTCGGGGTGGCCCGCGCAGCGGCTTCCCCATTGGCGGAAGGTCTTGAGCTCATCCATCGTGACAGCGCCCATCCCCGAGAGGTGGAAAAGCGCATAGACGAGCGAGGAGGCGTGGCCGCCCGAGAAGACGAGACGGTCGCGGCCGCTCCACGCAGGATTCTTAGGATCGACATTAAGGTACTTGAGCCACAGGGCGGTCGCAAGATCCGCCATGCCCATCGCCGCGCCGGGGTGCCCGGAATTCGCCTTTTCGATCATGTCCGCGCACAGGCAACGGATGGTATTGGATGCAAGTTTAAGCTGTTCGTCGGTAGTCTTCATAAGGGGAGATATTATACCAAAAAAATCCCCCGCCCGGCATAAGAGCTCAGATGCTCAAATGCTCAGATGCTCAGATGCTCCACACGCCTCGGTCAGCGGACGACAATTCCCATGCCGAATCTGGGCTTAAACGGCTTATACTCGCTCCCGACCACCGAGGCAAGCCGTCCCGCACCCGCCGTGGCGACCGCATTGAGCCGCCCCGCCCCCGCATCGTCGAAGGCACACCAAACTCGGCCGTCTGCCGTCGAAAACCGATGAATGCGCCCTTCTTCTACCAGTGCATAAGCGATGCGCGGCTCCGCTCCCGAATAATCCGCTTCGGCACGGATGACGAAATCGCCTTCCGCCGGCGGAATATCCGTAAAGAGCTGCTGCCACTCGCCATTGATGAGTCCCATCCACATGAGATTCCCGCCTTGATCTTCAAAAAGCGTAAACGCACCTTGCCCCGTAACGCCCGCCATCTCCTCCGCCGTCGCCACCGTCAGGTTGGCCGTCCATTCCGTAACCTCCAGCGCCTTCGGAGCGGTTTCGGCATTGATGACGAACGCCTCATGTCCGCCCGCGATGACATATTCTCCGCCTTCCGCCACCGGCGGAATCTCCCAGGCACCGCCCGTTTCGTTGCCCGGCTCGGCGCGGAACCATTCGCTCCCCGTGCCGCAAACATAGAATCCCTCCGCCGAGCCACCCACTACCGAGCGCGTTCCCGTAACGCCGCCCAGTAGCGTCGCCCGAACACCGTATCCGCCGCCGAATTTAAGCCAACCGAGATTAACGGCATAATCCCCCTCTTCCGTATATTCGAGCACAGTTTCTCGTATCTTCTTTCCGTCTTGACCGAACGCTTCGACGCGAACACCGGCGATATCTCCCGTAACGTCCGCAACCGACACGGTTGCGATCGTCTGCCTTTGGCTAATGCCTTTGGAAAACGTCACCGCCACCGTCGCGGACGGCGGAGAAAGCTCCGTCACCGTCAAGGTCGGCGCCGCATAAGTCGCCGAAAATCCCTCTTGCGGTGCCGTGAGCGTCAGCGCATAGGGTGCCGCGCCGCCATCGATCGTCCAAGTGCCGGCGCATCCGCTCGGCGCAAACTCAACGTCCTCGAATAGCGTAATCGTCCCCGAGCCGCCCGAGGCGATGAGCGCCTCGGCGAGCGTCTCGAACTTGCGCCCATCGCCGAGTTGCACCGTGCTCGTATCGACATACTGCCCCAGAAGCCCGCTAAAGGCCCCGAAACCGCAGAAAGCAACCTCCACCGCCGTCTTGGAAACCGCGTTCGCCATCGGCAACCACGTCTCGCCCTCGCTATTTGCAAGCACCGTGAAGTTCCCTTCCGCCGCCGTAGCCACCGAATAGCGCACGACTGGCGAGGGCGCAGTGTAATCGAACTCCTGCCGCACAATATACCCTACTCCCGTCGCTGGCGTTGCGCCCTTAAGCGCCACCCAGCCGCCAAGCGCCAGCCCGCGCCAAGTGGCGACCCCAAGCGCATTTTGACAACCGACCATAGCTCCCTTCGCCCCCGTGACGTCGATCGCCGCGAGCTCATCGTCATTCGCCAGCCGACTGTAGGTCATGCGCCCTTCGAGCTGAATCAGCCGCCCTTCCGTTTCGACGCGCTGCGCGGAAGCGATCGAAAAGACATTCGTCCCGTCAATGTTCGCGCTTCCCTGATCCCACACGATCGCTTCGGTGAACGCTCCGCCCGTCTCACCTGACGCATTCGCCGAACAATAATCGACCAAACGCCCGCCGGCGGAAGCGCCCGAAGACACCAACGCCGCAACCCCCGCCAGCACCATCAGTTTCCGGTTCATGTTCATCGCCCTCCTTTTTCGCTTACCGCACGATCATCGTAATCGGATGCGCCGCATCCGGCCCCGCGCGGAGCGAGAGCTCCTCGCCCTCCACCCCCAGCGCGTTGCGCGGCCAGACCCTGACCCCGGCCGCCGTCGCGTTCTCGTTCCACTTGAACTTGCAGACGACGCGCCCGGCGAAGGTCTCCGCGTCATACGCCTCAGAATGAAGCAGCCCCTGCGCGTAGCAGATCTTCTCCTCTTCCCCATACCTGACGCGATAATCGTAGGCCCTGACGCCCGTCGCCGAATAGACCGCCGGAAAAGATACGCAGGCAAACTTCTGCGTATGGAGCGCGTTCTTCGTGATTGTCGCCCGCCGCACCCCCTCCGCAAACTGCGGCACCAGCGACAGCCGGGAAGTGACGGCGTTGAACTGTCCTTGCGCATTCTTCTCCACCACCCAATCCGGTCCCAGCTTCGCACCATTGTCCGCCAGATCCAGCCGCTCGAAGACGACGCGGTCATCATAGACCTTCATAATGAGGATATGCTGCGCATCCTGATAGTCGAGCTGCGCCGAATGGCCGTTCGCATCTAAATCGTTAAAATACATGTTCTTGCGCGCCGTCGTGGTTACCGACGAATCCAGCCACGACCAGCCGTTCTCGCGGTCGGGGGCGCTCGATACCTGATTCGTCGAGGAACACGCGACGCACGAAAACGAGTTTCCGTTCCCCCAAAACGCCGTCTCGTCGGTAAGCGACGCATGCACATGGCCGGTCAAAGCAATGCAGTTCCCCTTCGCCGCGAGCAGCGACGAGACAAGCCGTCCGCCGTCATACGGATAGGCGGGATTCGTCCGGTCTTTGGGATCGCATTCGAAGAAGTAGGTGCTCTCGGCGAGCTTGCCGTTCGCGTCGAGCGTCGAGGCATGCGCCGAAAAGGCGGTCTCGTGCAGGGCCGCGTGCGAGATATAGAAAAACGGCTTATCCCCGCTCGCTTCGGCCTCGACGAGCGACTTCACCTGATCGTAGTTGACTTTGAGATTGCCCCAGGCGCCCGACCCCCAGTTCGCATAAATGAAGTCATAGCCGTTCACGGTCAACTTCCCGGCCGCGGTCTCAGTCGTATTCAGAATCGCCGCGCCGTTCGCCGGGCTCGAATCGTGGTTGCCGGTAATGAAGATTCGCTGCACCTCGCGCCCGTCTTGGGCGCGATTATTTGGAAACGCCGTCTCCCACGCCGCCGCCGCCGCCGCGAACTCCGCCGCCGCCGAGGTCTCGGTGATGTCCCCCGCGTGAATGACGAGATCGACATTCCGCGCGGAGAAAAGCTTCAGCGCGTTTTCAAGCCGCGTCGCATACGCTGGCACCTTCTCTTTAAGGTGCGTATCACTTACGATGCCGACCTGAAGCCGCAGCGTGGGTTCAACCTCGGCCCTCGCAAACGGAAAACCCAAGTAGCCGTAGGCCGAGACGGCGGCGGCGCTCTTCAGAAAGTCACGACGGGAATAAGCGTAGTTCATGTTCGTACTCCTTTATTTCAAAATGAGAATAAGTCCGCCCTTATAACTAGAATCGACGATCGGGCAGTCATACGATCCATCCTTATATCTTCCCACCACCGCACGCCAATTGATGCCGTACGTAGCGGCAATTGCCTTCTTGTCCTCCACGCTTTCCACCAGCGTCACCTTGCCGCCATTGAGGAAATTCGCCCATTCGTCCGCATATTCCCCGTTCAGCTCGCAATGGAGCACCACCGACTTATTGCCGAAAATCGCTTGATTTATCATCGTCGTCGAAAACGGTGCGTTGAAATAGATATCCCTGAGTGCCGGCGTATTTGCGAAAATATTGCTGTTGTTAATCTGCACCGCACCGCCGCCCAAGCGAACCTTCTGCAAGCTACTGCAACCATTGAAGGCGTATTGCCCAAGTGCGCCCGAAACTGCAGGGAATGAAAGTTCACCCGATAGTTGGCTGCAGTTTTGAAACATCGATAATTCAATCGCCGTCTGATTTGGAAAACATCTCGGCTCCAATTCCTCGATCTTAGCATTTCGAAACGTTGCACTCTGAAAAATCGCATCAGACGAAATTACGAGCCGCCGCACTTGTGAGATCGCAGTACCCTCACTGTTAATTACATCCGTCCAGACATTGGTGACATCCGGCGCGATAATGGCGGTAATATTGGTACACCCAAGCGGATCCCAGCCAGTTCCTGTCTTACTACTTGAACACGCGAACGAAAGACTCCCCAACTGCGCCACCCGATAGCCGGTATCCTCTTCGACCGACCTAAAGTTAAGCTCTCCGCGCCCCTTACGATAACCACGCCCCCAGTGGCTGGTACCCCCGTTCCCCGTTTGCAGGTCATAGGGGAACGCCGGGTTAATCAGCTGCACGGGTATCTCCCAATTGCCATCGGTGAGATAGTTATTGACATTATAGAGAGTGTTAAGCGCCCCGCCGAGCACCAGTTCCCACTTGCCGGAAAATTCGGCCTTGATCGTCGCGGCGGCCTCGACCACCCACTCGAAAGTCGGCTCGGACGAAACGACCGCGCCATTGATCGTCCACGCTAAAAACCGCTTGTTTTCATCCTGACTCGTTGCCGTCAGCGTGACGGTTTCGCCGATTGCGTAAAAGCCACTTGCACGCGCCGGAGAAATCGTGACCGCCGTCCCCTCCGCCGCGACGCCGAGCGCCACCTTGTAGCCCGATTCCCGCCATAGCCAGGTATAGCGCTGCGAAAGCCCATCTAAGCCCGCGAGCGTGACCGAGGTCCCGACATTGGTGACCGGGTCACTCCATGTATCCCCATAATCACCGCTCGTCTCTTGCTCATACCCATAGCAGGTGCAGATCGCCGTCTCACCCGTCACGACCGTCTGCTCGCCGGGAGTAAGCGTCAGCGGGAAGACGAGTTCCGTCTCCAGATAACTCCCAACCGGCGGCTCAGCCGCGGGAGCGCCGACCAAGTCGTTTTCAATAATGAGCGCATTAAAATAGGTCATCTCCCAAAGCCAAGTGACCCGATAGGTCTTGTCAAGCGCGTTAAGGGTCACCGCCAGCGCCGTGTTGGTCACGGGTGCGCTCCAATTCTTGCCGCAATCCTCGCTCGTTGAAAGCGCATAGCCGACGCACTCGCACACCCAGTTCTCACCTGTAAGCGCGCTCTGCTCGCCGGGAATAAGCGTCTGCGGCCAATCAAGATCGTCGACCTTGTAGCGCCCCGCGGCTGGGATGGCAGGCAACGCATCATCCATCTCGCTTTCAACATAAAGGTAATCAACCCCCGTCGCACCCGCTGGCGTATAACGGATAATCACCACTCCGCTGCCCCCGGCCATACTTCTACCCGCGTTCCCATCGGTGTCATAGCACGTGCCATTACCGCCGCCACCGCCGCCCAAGCCATCCTCGCCGCAGCAAGCAACAGGGTGATGATTATAAAGCGCGCCATTGCCGCCGCCGCCAAGGCCGCCGTGATTATCATCAGAGGATGATGCAGCCGTAGTTACTGCCAAAGAGCATCCACCGCCACCGCCGCCACCGTACCAAACCTCTACGCCGGTGATTGCGCTTAGAATACCGTCGCCGCCCGCGCCGCCATTCGTACCGGTCGATTCATATCCATCGAGACCCGCACCGCCACCGCCCGCGCCGCCATAATCCTGTGCCTTCCCATCGCCACCTGCATAGCCCACGGTTTCCCCCGATAAATCCAGCTGCGTGCCTTCACCGCCAGTAGTTCCCTTCGCGCCAGCACCGCCGCCGCCATTGCCGCCAGCCGCGCCATTGCCAGTTTTTGCGCCACCGCCGCCGCCGCCATTGCCGGTATAAACTTGTGCGCTATAAGTCAAAGACGAATCTCCGCCGTTATTGCCTTGACCAGTTCCCGCCGCCGCACCACCTGCGCCGACTTGAATCGCGACTGTATCCCCATCTTCGACCGTAAGTAAAGACGAAGCGTTATTGGCGATGACACCACCACCGCCGCCGCCACCGGTTCCATATTTGCTGGCACCGCCACCGCCGCTGGCGCCGCCGCCACCGACCACCAGGAATTGAATTTCCGCCCCCCCGGCGGGCGGCGTAAAGGTATGCGCACCTACCGCAGTAAAAAGATGATAGACATCGCCCGAGCCATCTTTCGCCATATGAATTTCGCCCCCCGCACCCAACGCGCCCGCGCTTTGCAACTCGGCCACTTGGAGCGCATCTTCCGTCTCCCACTGCCATTCGAGTTTTGCGTATGCTCCCGCCGTATGCGTATAAGCACAGGAAATCCCCGTCCCCGATGTCGGCGTGCCCCAACTCTTGGTGCCAGCATCATACGGATAAAGTTTCCACCCGGTGCAAACATACGCCGTCCCGTCGCTCGCCACATAAGTTGAGGGAGCCGTACACTCCTTACTTTCCGCCGTAGCAACGCCATAACCGGGCGACACCTCCGCTCCCCACGCCTCCGGCTTTGAACTCGTCACTAAGAGCTTATCGCTGAAGGCGGCATCCCCATCCACAAACCGCGCCTGATCAACCGCCGCATTCTGCGCGATTTCTTCGGCGGTCAAGTGGCGATTATAAACGCGCAGCGCATAAATGTTGCCTTTGAAGCCGATCTTACTAGCCTGGGCCCCCAGAGATGCCAACGATGCCCCAACAGAAGCATTTCCATTTTGACAAAGCTGAAAATCGCGCGAAGCTGCCGGCGCTTGATTTGCACCATCGCGATAAATATTCTCTACCGCCAAATTCCGATAGCCAACACTGATGGTTGAAAATTTATCTTTATCATTATTCGACCAAGCCATGCAGTCATCATAACCCATATGGCTAAATGAAAAACAACTACTGGTAGCATAAAAGCCGACACCGCATCCTGACGGAGTTTGCAACAGACAACCATTTCCAATCGTAGTTACCATTAGTACGATCTCCACGGTCTTTTCGCCATCGGACCCGAAGATGGCAAGCGAATCCTCATGCGTCAGTGTCGTCAAATTTGCCAATGTGCGATTACTCCCATTAAAGGTAAGCGCATTCTCGCCCACCGTCGCATCCTTGAGCGTCCAATTTTTGCCATCGATAAGATCGGTCCAGACGGTGGTCGTACCATCATGTGTTCCGCGTGCGACATTGTCGATGCCGTCCCAATGGGCGATAAGCCCGTCTTGCACATAGTCGAGCGTGGTTTCGGCCTGCGCAATCATCGCGCAAGCGACAACAAGCAACACCGCGAGACGTTTCATCCCGTTCATGAGTTTACTCCTTTTTTGGATTGAATTTGCGAGGATAAAATCTGCCGCGAAAGTGCCGCGCTTAACGCGCGAACTTTCGGCTGGAGAGGATAACTTTGAGTTTCGTACCCCCCCCCCCTATGATATATGACCTTATCAACATTGTGAGGACAGTATACACCAAATACATTTTGGAGTCAAGCGCGAAATTTTTGAGAAAACGCAACCGGTTCCTTCATGTTCGCATCCGATCGCCCAAAATGTGTTATAATAGCCGTATGTTTGACAACAAGGTCTATCATCAGATCGACGCCCTCTCCGGGAGCGTCGCCACTCTCCGCGCCGAAGGCGTGAAATACAACGAAATCGCCGAAATCGAATCCCGAGCCGGAACCTCGCTCGCCCAGGTCATCAAGCTCGACGGACCCAACGTGACCCTGCAGATCTTCGCGGGCGCGCGCGGCGTCGATACCTCGGCCCGCGTCCGCTTCCTCGGCGAGACGATGAAGGTACCTTTCACCGCCGACCTCCTCGGGCGCGCGTTCACCGGCGCGGGAGTCCCGCGCGACGGCGGCCCCGCAGTGACCGGCGAGCCCTCGCCCATCGGCCAGCCCTCGGTGAACCCGGCGAAGCGCATCATGCCCAACCGCATGGTCCGCACCAACATCCCGATGATCGACCTCTTCAACTCGCTCGTCGTCTCCCAGAAGCTCCCGATCTTCGCGCGGGCAGGCGAGCCCTACAACGAACTCCTCTCGCGCATCGCCCTGCAGGCCGACTCGGATGTCATCATCATCGGCGGCATGGGGCTCAAGTACGACGAGTACCTCAAGTTCCGCTCCACCCTCGACGAATCGGGCGCGCTCTCGAAGACGGTGATGTTCGTCCATACCGCGGCGGATCCGACGGTCGAATGCATGCTCGTCCCCGATGTCTCGCTCGCCGTCGCCGAGAAGTTCGCGCTCGAAGGGAAGGACGTGCTCGTCCTCCTCACCGACATGACCTCCTTCGCCGACGCGATGAAGGAAATCGCCATCACCATGGAACAGATTCCCTCGAACCGCGGCTATCCTGGCGACCTCTACTCCCAGCTCGCCGCCCGCTATGAGAAGGCGGTGGATTTCGACGGCGCGGGATCAATCACGATTCTCGCAGTGACCACAATGCCGGGCGACGATGTCACGCACCCCGTCCCGGACAACACCGGCTACATCACCGAGGGCCAGTTCTACCTCAAGAACGGGCGCATCGAGCCGTTCGGTTCGCTTTCGCGGCTCAAGCAACAGGTCAACAAGCATACCCGCGAAGACCACCGCACGGTGATGGACGCGATGATCAAACTCTACGCCCAGTACAAGGAGACGGTCGAAAAGCAGTCGATGGGCTTCAAGATGTCGGCGTGGGACCTGAAGCTCCTCAAGTACGGCGCCGATTTCGAACGCGAGATGATGGATCTCAAGGTCAACATCCCGCTGGAACAGGCGCTTGACCTCGGCTGGAAGATTCTCGCCGATAACTTCGACCAGGGCGAAGTCGGCATCCCCTCCAAGCTCTCGGACAAGTACTGGCCGAAGACGGCGTCTTAACGCCCGCCGAGCCACCGTCCTCGGCATTTGCCGGCGAGCACCACCGCCATCCACTGGTAATGCGGCGCAAAGACCCATGGCTCGGCCATCCCCCAGCCGACAACGAGGTGAATCAGCGCATCGACGGCGAAGTACGCCGCCAAGGCCTTGAGAAGCGCCCGCTCCTCCACCAAACCGCCGCGGAGAATGCGCACCGCCCCGCCGAACGCCAGCGGATAGACCAATAGCGCCGCGATGCCCATCGGCCGCAGGAAAAAGCCGTAGAGCTCCCGCCCTAATCGCCGCGTTTCCGGAATCCAGGAAAGCGTCTTCACAATCCCTTCGCCGCACGACCTGCCCGTCAGCTGCGCACGCACCAGAAAAAAGACCACGCCCACCGCCGCCAGCACCGCGCCCGCCACGACAAGCCGCCGCACGTCTCTGCGCCGCGGCGAAGTGACGACGAACGCGAAAAGCACCTTCAAGCCGTTCGTAAGCGTCACCGCGGCATTGAGCGCGGCGAAAACGAGCGTACGGCGCGATGAGCCCCAAGCGGCAAAGGCCACGCTCGCGACGAGACCGAGCTCGGCGACGGGAAAGCTCTCGGGCGTGCCGGCGAGAAGCCAAGTCCCGGGGAGCAGCAAATGCAGGGCCAGCGCCAGCCAACCGCCAAGCCGGAAAACGAACCCGGCGGTAGCCAGCGCGACCAGCGGCATGACGAACAGATACGCAAGCGACCACAGGTGTTCGAGCGCCACGAGCGGACTCATCACCAATCCCAGCCCCGGATGCCGAAAGCCCGTATAGGCAATCCACGACCAATCCTGGATCTGCCGCACATAAAGCCCGTAATCCCAACCGAGGATTTCGGCGTTCTCCGGCTCGGCAAGCGCCGTCCGCAGCATCACCGCCGCGAGGACGAACGCCGCGTAGAGCAGCGTCCAAAAGCCAATCTTCAGAGTTCTTCGCACAGCTCCACCATCCTCCGGGCCCAGTTGTCGGCATCATACGGCGCTGCGAGCGCCGGTCCTTCCTCGCCTTCGAACTCTCCCCGCTCGGCCGCCGCCATCGCCGCCGCCATCGCCGCCGCATCACCCGTCGGCACCACGCGCCCGTTCGCGCGCACGAGTTCCGCGGCATTTCCGCAGGCCGCCGTCACCAGCATAGGGCGCGCACTCGCCGCCGCTTCGAGAACAACGAGCGGCCACGGATCGAACGCGCTCGCCAAGACGAGACAGCGCGCCGCCCCCAGGATCGCCGGCACCTCCGCGGGCTGCGCCAACGGATGAACCCGGACCCCGGGTTCGGCCGCCGGCACCGTCTCCCCTTCGCCATAGAGATCCAGTTGCCAAGTACCGCCCGCCGCGCGATAGCGACGGTAGGCCGCCATGAGCACCTCTAACCGCTTCTCGGGCGAAAAGCGCCCGAGATAGAGGAAGCCCGCTTTCGGCGCCGCCGCCCGCGCCGCGGCAAACCGCGCGGTATCGAGCGCATAAAGGCCCGTGACCCTCCGTTCCGCGGCAAAGCCGAGATAACGCGCATAGCGCGCGGCGGCGCGGCCGGGAACGAGCATGGCGCGAAAACGCCGCAGATAAGGTGCGAGGACGAAGCGCGCGGCGAGGCAACGCGGCTGCCAGCGCCAGGGCATGTCCATGCAGCACACCTTCGGCACCGCCGCCCAGTCGGCGCGGCAGACGCAATCGCGCACCACGCGCGAATGCCAGCCGACGGCGAAGAGCACATCGGGGCGATAGTCGCCGAGTGACGGCGCCTCGCCGGTCTCGACCAGCGTCACCTCCAATCCCCTAAAGACCTCCGCCGCATCGAACCCGCGTCCGCTTGCGACCCGCTCGACGACGAGCTTCAGCTCCACGCCCGGCCGCGCCTTAAGCGCGCGCCAGCAATCGGCCATATAGCTCGTCACTCCCGTCCAGACAAAGAGAATCTTCATCGCCGATGCCTCAGATAGAAGTCCACGAGAAACCGCATTCCGTGCCACGAAAGCCACTTGGCGAGCCGCCGCCGAGGGCCCGCCCAGCTCATCGCATAATGATGAATGGCAACCGTCCGCGCGGAGAGGCGCGGGCGCCCGTCCACGCCCAAGGGGCTCATCACTTCGGGCGGCAGCCGTGCGATCGCAAGCCCCTTCTCCGCGAGTACGCGCACGAGGATCTCGCCCACGGTCTGGGTCTCGTCGAAAGCCGCCGTCGCATAATAGTCCAGCATCGCCGCCGCAACGGCACTTCCCTGGGCAAGCGCCATGCCGCTCCCGGGATTGACCCGCACGGAGCCGTCGATCAGCGTCTCCGACGCCACCCACTCGCCCTCCGGCCAGTCCTCCGCCGTCGGCGCGCGCTTGAGCTCCACATCGCAGTCGAGATAGACGCCGCCCTCGGCATGGAGCGCGGCGAAGCGCATCCAGTCGCTCGCAAACGCCCACTTCTTCGCCGCCAGCGCCGCGCGCACGTAAGGCGGTATCGTCCACCCGCAGAAGCTCTCGCCCGACAAGGCCGCGGCCTTCCATTCGCGCACTTCGAAGCGCGGCAGAAAAGTGCGCCAGCTCGCCTGCGCGCGGCGAACGAGCGCGCTCTTGGGGCCTGCGAGCCAGACGCAATGGAGCAGCCGTGCGCCCATCTAAAGCCCCTCCAGGACACGGCGGGTGAAGGCGCCCGCGCGCAACTCCCCGCCCAACGCCGCGGCCGCGGCACGCAAGCGCGCATATTCCCCGTCCGAAACCGCAGCGAGCCGCGCGGGGAGTTCGCGGAGCGAACCGATGGCGATCCCCACGCCGCGCGCCGTCACGAAGGACGCCAGCGCCGCGCCCTCCCAGATGACGACGGGAATGCCCGCCGCCAGATAGAGCGAAAGCTTATGGGGATTGTTGAGCGCAAGATACCGCCCGCAGGTGCCCGTACACGTCGCCAGCGAATCCCCGTCCCAGACGAGCCCCCAGTTGCCTGCAAGATGGTGAATCACCTCCTCCGGCTCGTAGCAGCCCTCCCAGCCCGCCAGCCCCTCGCCCTCGGGCCCGAGCAACTGCCAGGTGACGCCGGGGATTTCCGCAAGGCGCCGCGCATAGCGTGCGCGGAAATTCCCGAAGCTGCCGACAAGGGAGACAACCGGGTCGTTCGGGGCTTGCGGAAAAGACGACTTCCCTTCCCCTTGGACGCGATAGTCAAACAACTGCAGGAGCCGAAGCGGCTGGCGACAGCCCCAGGCGCGAAGCTGCGCGGCCATCGCCTCGTTGTGGACGATAAGCTCGTCGGCGACGGCGAACACCGCCTCGCGCACCTGCCGCGCCCAGGCGACGGCATCGGGATGTTCGGCGCGAAGCTCTTCGAGGTCGTGGACGAAGCCGACCATCCGCGCCCCGCGGCGTTCGCGCAACCCACGCAGGAACCTGACCCCGAGACGCCCCGCCAGATAATCGCCGGGAAACGGAAAGAGAACCGTCGCACCGCGCGGCACGCGCCGCACCCAGAAGAACGACTGGACGAGCCACCAGAGCGTCCCGAACGCCTTCAGAAAGCGGTTAGGATGGAGATACCGCTTGATGCGCAGAGGCTGCCAGCCGCAAGCGGCGGCAAAGAAAGCGATGTCGTCCGGGGCCTTCTGCCCTGCACAGCACGACCGCCCCTTGCGCTCGATGATCTGGATACGCTTGCCCGTCACAGGGAAGATTATAGCAAAAATGCCTGCCGCGCTTTAGAACTCGTAGCGCACCGTGAACATGAAACTCCGCCCGGCGGCGGGGTACCATTCGGTTCCGTAGGTGGCGTAGTCACAGTATTTCCTGTCGAAGAGGTTGTCAACCGTCACCGAAAACTTGAATCCCTCAATCCACTCCGCGAATGTCGGTTCATAGGTTGCGCCGATACTGAAGATGCCGTACCAGGGAATCTCGCGGAAGTCGTTTCCGAAGTCCGAACAGCAGTACATGTTGCCTTGGTAGCGGAAGCCGCCGAAGACGAAGCAGTCGTCCCAGAGCCAGACGCGTCCGTTCACGGAGATGGTCATCTCGGGGACGAGCGGGATCGCGTTGCGGCCGAGTGTGCCGCCATCGAAGGTGGCCTTGACATAGCTCGCCGCGACCGAGAGTCCGGCCAGCTTGTCCCGCTCCCACGCGATGTGGGCGTCGAATCCGCGCCGGAACGTGTCGTCCTCGGAATTCACGTTGTTGCCTGCGAGGGCGTTGTAGAAGATCTCGTCCTGGAGCCAGGTGCAGTAGGCGTCCGCGCCGAAGGTGATCTCGTCCGTCACGTTCCAGTCGAAGCCGAGCTCCGCCGTCCAGCCCGTCTCCGGGTCGAGAAGCCCCGCAGGCGTCCAGGTGCGCACGTCGTAGGGCGTCTCGTCGAGGAAGGGGTTGCGATAAGTGCGGGAGCCCTTGAGGTAGATCTTCGACTCGTCCGTCGGATTGGAGATGAGCGCGACGTCGAACGCCCCGAGGTGATCCTGCTTCCTCTCGGGATTCGCAAGCTCGTTGAACGACCAGGCGCGGGAGTAGCGTCCGCCGAACTGCAGACCGATCCAGTCCGTGAAGTGGAACGTGTCCTGCGCGAAGAAGTCCATCGCCTGGCGGTCGTAGTCGTAGTTCTTGCCGCCGTCGCCGGAATCCGAGTAGCCCTTGAGGAGGTCGTAGACGTACTGCGAGCCGAGGATGAACTCGTTCTCAAAGCCGAGGAT